>DWZN01000128.1 GCA_019117545.1 Candidatus Brevibacterium intestinavium | reverse complement strand
CCCCTCGAGCGGCGAAGCACTGCGTGGGTGCCGGGCCACCGCGGCGGCCATGTCCCACAGTACAGCGTGGTCGGGTTGTCGAGTCCGCCCGACCACTCACCTCGGGCGGGGACTCGGACTGGAACCGAGGTTCGGATACTTATGTGTATTCGGATACTGTGGTGTATCCTGATTTCATGATCGACTCCCCCACGCCCCGACTGACGCGTCGCGAGAGCCAGGAGCTCACCCGGCGACGACTGGTCGAATCGGCAGCCGAGCTCTTCGCCGCCCGCGGAGTGCGCGGCACCTCGCTCATCGCCGTCGCGGAACGAGCCGGATTCACCCGGGGCGCCGTCCACGGGAACTTCTCCGACAAGGACGAGCTCGCTGCGGCTGTCGTGCAGTTCGTCGTCGAGGATCTCGGTCCCGCGCTCGGCCGGGCCCTGGGCTCGCCGGGATCGACGAATGAGCGGCTGGCGGCCTATATCTCCACTCACATCGACTACTGCCGAGCCGAACCGACGCGGGCGGCGGCCATCATCGCCGCGGTCGGCTACCTCAGCAGACCGACCGCGGCGGCTTCCCAGGGCCAGCCCCATGGCTCCCAAGAGCCCTCTGCCTCCCAGGATCAGTCCTATAGTCAGCGGTCGGCCGATTCCGTCGCCGATCTCGTGGCCCTGTTCGAAGAGGGTCAGCGGCGCGGACAGATGCGCAGCTTCGATCCGACCACGATGGCTCTGTCCCTGCGCTCCGTCCTCGACGCAGCCGTACCCACCCACCCCGACATCGAGGCGCACGAGATCATCGCGCTGTTCGACCACGCCACCCGAGCCGAGGAGGCTTCATCATGACCTGGAATTTCCGCATCACCGTTCGCGGCCGCTTCTCCGAACTCGACGAGGACCAGCGCCGCAGCCTCCGTGCGGCACAGGACGACCACGATATGCTCTCGGCGCGCTTCAGCCCGGAGGGCACGTTCCTCTACACGCCCGAACTCGTGAACTATCAGCACAGATTCCTCATCACCGGCGACGAGGCGGACCGCGACGACGCCGAGACCTTAGCGAACATCCGCGCCGAGGAGCTCTCGGCCGCCGACCTCGCCTCTCGCGGACTCGACGGCCGCACCATCAGCGTCTCCGCGGTGTGCGTCGAAGATATCAAGGTACGACCGGGGGTCCGCCGATGAGCTCAGACAACCCGGGCCAGGATTCCGCAGGTGCGCCCGACCGAGGGGCCGGTTCGCCGCACCAGGGGGAGGACTCACCGCACCGGGAAGGTCCGCCGCACCTCGAGGCCGCTCTGGCTCTGGCCCGGGCGAAGAGCTCTCTCGACACCGCGATCGGGACCATGCTCTCCCGAGTGGGACTCAGCCTCGAGGACCTCCGCCGGCTGCGTCTCATCGGCGCGCGGCCACAGGGACTGGGCCGCGAGGACCTCGCCGAGGCGATGGGCGAGCCCCGCTCGCATGCCGTGCGCTCCAGCCTGCCGCTGGTCAAGCTCGGGTGGCTCTCACGTGCCGAATCCGGCGAGTTCGCCCTCACCGACAGCGGCCGAGCCCTCATCGACCAGGCCGAAGGTCTCGCCGAGAAGGCGGCCGGCCGCTGGTTCACCGACTCGGGTCTCAGTCCGACAAACGTGATCGCGGCCCTGACCTCGGACCATTCGGCTCAGGCCCGGCCGATGTGAGACGCCCGGCCCCTGCGGGACCCCGGCTGAGCCCTGAGTCCTCCCCTTGCTGCACCCGGAGGCAGATGAACGCGGCAGCGACCATGGCCAGACCGGCCGCGGCCATGAGCACACCGGTGTCGACCTGGTGCAGGGCGGCGAAGACCGCCACACCCACAGCTCCTCCGAGGTTGCGTGCGGTGCTTCCCGCACCCGAGGCGAATCCCGGCCTTTCTGGCAGGGCGTGCATGGCCGCTGCCACGATCGCGGGCATGAGGACCCCGACGCCGATCGCCCACACGACCAGGGTCAGCGACAGCCCCCACAGGCTCGGCCCGGAAACCGTCAGCCCCATCAGACCGAGACCCACTCCGGCCACGATGAGCCCGAGCGCACTGGTCCTCCACACGCCGAGGCGGTTGCTGATCGTCCCCGACAGCGCCCCGAAGAACGGCAGCGGGACCAGTGCCGGCAGTGTGGCCAGTCCGGCCTGGAACGGACTCAGTCCTCGAACGTCCTGGAAGTGCTGGGTGAGGAGGAACAGGGTGCCGAGGACGCAGAAGTTCAGCAGTCCCGCGACGAGGCAGGCCAGCGCGAGCCTGATGCGCGACGGATGGGACGACTCGGACCGTCCGGTCTCCCGGGCCGCGTCACCGCTGCCCGGGACCAGCCTCGGCGAGGCCGGGTGATGGACGATGATCGGGACGAGGGCGGCGACGATGATCGGCAGGTTGAGCCAGAAGACCGCCCTCCAGCTGCCGAGGTCGACGAGCAGCCCTCCTAACAGCGGGCCCAGCGGAAGGGCGATCCCGCCCAGGGCCGCCCAGAGGCCGACGAGCCTGCTGCGCTCCCGGTCGTCGACCGCCGATTCGGAGAGCATCGCCAGGGTCCCGGCCATCGTCGCAGCCGCCCCCACCCCCTGGAGGGCACGGGCGGCGACGAGCAGCTCGATCGTCGGCGACAGCGAGCAGGCCAGGGACCCGAGGAAGAAGCAGAGGAATCCGAGCACCACGACCCGTCGGTGGCCCCACCGGTCGCCGCACACCCCGAATGGGAGCAGCAGCGCGGCCAGGACGAGGGTATAGGCGTTGACGACCCCGGCCATCCCCGACTGACCAGCTCGGAGGTCGGAGCCGATCTGCGGCAGAGCGACATTGACCACCGTCACGTCGAGGAGGACGAGGAAGTACCCGGCGCACAGGCCGAGGACGAGCGTTCTGGGCATCCGCCTGCCTCATTCGTCAGTTCGCTCAGCGGTCAGGGACGCCACAGACGCTATCGAGCGCCTCGATGAGAGTCGAGGTTCCGACGAACCTCAGACTCGGTGCCCGCAAAAGCCCGGTCCTGTGTCTGCCGGTGGCGATGGAACCGGCTGCAGAAGTGTCGAAACAACGACGGAGCGCCGAGGCAACGGTGCGCACACCGCTGTCTCGACGCTCCACCGTGGTCTCGGCGAAATGCCGGCGGAAAACCAGCCGGCTGGCTCAGGCCAGATCAGTCGGCCACGTAGTACATGCGCTTGTTGACGAACTCGTCCATGCCGTAGGGGCCGAGCTCGCGGCCGAAGCCCGAGCGCTTGGTCCCGCCGAAGGGGATCTCCGCGCCCTCACCGGCGGGGGTGTTGACGTTCGACATGCCCACATCGAGGCGCTGGGCGAGCTTGGCCGCACGCTCGGGATCCTTGGCGAACACGGCGCCGCCGAGGCCGAAGCGCGAGTCATTGGCCAGAGCCAGCGCTTCGTCGTCGCTGGTGACCTTGTACACGGTCGCCACGGGGCCGAAGAGCTCCTCGCGGTAGGCGTCCATGTCCGAGGTCACCCCGGTGAGCACGGCCGGCGTGACATAGGCCGAACCGTCGGTGGCCAGTTCGCCGCCGACGAGGGTCGCACCCTGTTCGACGGCGCGGTCGAGCTGCTTGCGCAGGTTCTCGGCAGCACCGCGCGAGGACAGCGGCGAGTACTTGCCGTCGCCCGCCTCGGCGGGGGTGCCCTTCTCCCATTCCTGGGCGCGCTTGGTCAGCCCGGACACGAACTCGTCGTAGATGTCGTCCATGACGATCATGCGCTTGTTCGCATTGCAGACCTGGCCGGTGTTGTACAGCCGGGTGCCCCAGGCGGTGTCGACGGCCTCGTCCATGTCATCGGTGTCGAGCACGATGTAGGGATCGGAGCCGCCGAGCTCGAGCACGGCCTTCTTCAGATGCTTGCCGGCGGTCGCGGCCACCGCCGAGCCGGCCCGCTCGGAACCGGTCAGGGACACACCCTCGAGGCGGTCGTCGGCGATGATGGTCTCGACCTGCTCATGCGTGGCGTAGACGTTGTTGTACACGCCCTCGGGGATTCCGCCTTCCTTCATCAGCTCGGCGATCTTCGCCGAGGAGCGGGGGCAGATCTCCGCGTGCTTGAGGATGATCGTGTTGCCGAGCACGAGGTTCGGCGCCGCGAAGCGAGCGACCTGATAGTACGGGAAGTTCCAGGGCATGATGCCCAGCAGCGGACCGACCGGGCGACGCTGGATGAAGGCCTTGCCGCCAGAGAACGACTCGATCGGCTCATCGGCGGCGAACTTCGGTCCGCGGTCGGCGTAGTAGTTGAAGATCGCTTCGCAGAACTCGGCTTCCTCGACGCCCTCGGCGATGGGCTTGCCCATCTCCTCGGCGATGATCGCCGCGAGCTCGTCCTTGCGCTCGCCGAACAGGGCCGCGACCTTGTTGACGATGGCCGCGCGCTCCTCGATGGTCTTGTCCCGCCAGCTCAGGTAGCCCTTGTGAGCGGCATCGAGGACCTGATCGATCTGCTCATCCGTGGCGTAGTCGAACTTCTCGACGACTTCACCGGTGGCCGGGTTCTCGACGCGGTAGCCGCCTGCAGCACTGCCTACATTGCTCATTCCAGACTCCTTCGACTCGGGCACCTGTTGGCGCCGCTTAAGCAATTGCACACCTGTTCACCGCCTCGATCGACGGATTGCGTATGCCTGCTCCACACGCTATCAATCCGTGACGTATGCAACAAGGGCCGGAACCTGGGGGAATCCTCAGTCTCGAGTCGGCCTCGGAGCCACCGCCGAGGCTGTGCGGATTCCGAACCAGTGACAACGGTTTCCGCACAGCCGTCTCGGCTGCCGGGCTCAGTCGAAGCGACGGGAGGAGCCGACCTCGTCGCCGGCCTTCCACTCCGACCAGCCGGGCTGGTCGATCATGAAGGACTCGATCGTGTCCTTGTCCGCGCGCAGGTGCGGATCGTGCTTGAGGTAGTGCTTCGTCTCCCGGGCGATGAGACCGGAGAGGATGAGGATGCCCAGCAGGTTCGGCAGCGCCATGAGTCCGTTCATCACGTCCGAGAAGTTCCAGATCGGTTCGAGTTCGGTGGTGCAGCCGATGAACACGACGAGGGAGAAGATGATCCGGAACGGCAGCACGCCGCGACGTCCGACGAGGCGCTCGACGTTCCGGTCGCCGTAGTAGGACCAGCCGAGCAGCGTGGAGAAGGCGAAGAGGACGATGCCGATGGTGACCACCCAGTGGCCCCACTCGCCTGGCAGCCCGTGCGAGAAGGCCTCGCCGGTCATCAGCGCCGCGCTGATCTGCTCACCGGTGGCCGGGTCGACCTCGTCCCAGGTGCCGGTGGCGATGATCGTCAGTCCGGTGAAGCTGACGACGATGATCGTGTCGATGAATGTCTGCGTCATCGACACCAGGCCCTGACGGACGGGGTGGGTGGTCTGGGCGGCGGCGGCTGCGATCGGTGCCGAACCGAGGCCCGACTCGTTCGAGAACAGGCCGCGGGCCACGCCCATCTGGACGACGACGATGATCGCCGATCCGGCGAAGCCGCCGACGGCGGAGGTGCCGGTGAATGCCTCGGTGAAGATCTGCGCGAAGGCCGACGGCAGGGCGTCGAGGTTCGCGATGAGGATGTAGATGGCGCCGAGGACGTAGAAGACGATCATGATCGGGACCAGTCCGGCCGTGACCCGCCCGATCGACTTGATGCCGCCGATGAGCACGACGAGGGTGAGCACCGTGAGCACCGCCCCGGTGATCCAGGCCGGGATCGACCAGCTCGACTCGACGTTGGCCGCGATCGAGTTGCCCTGGGTCATATTGCCGATGCCGAAGCACGCGAGGACGGCGAAGATCGCGAACATGAGGCCGAGCACCTTGCCCAGCGGCCCCTTGATTCCGTGCTCGAGGTAGAACTGGGGTCCGCCGGACTTCTCACCGGCCTCGTCCGTGCGGCGGAAGCGCACCGCGAGGAATCCCTCCGCGTACTTCGTCACCATGCCGAGCAGACCGGTCATCCACATCCAGAACAGCGCTCCGGGGCCGCCGACGCCGATGGCGGTGGCCACGCCGACGATGTTGCCGGTGCCGACGGTCGCAGCCAGCGCCGTCGTCAGCGCCTGGAACTGCGAGATGTCGCCCTCGGATCCGGCGTCCTTGCGCTTGAGCAGGCCCAGGCTCAGCGCGGGCAGCAGCTTGGTGAACTGCAGACCCCCGAGCCGGATCGTCAGGTAGAGTCCGGTGCCCAGCAGCAGGGGGATGAGCAGGAACGGACCCCAGACGAATCCGCTGATCGTATCGAAGAATTCGGCGACAGCATCCATAGACGTCACTTCACTTTCCAACGTCGGCTACGACGTGACTCAGATCATTGTGGGAAACATTTCCTGACTGTACCCCATGAATGTCCTGAAAGAATCACATACATACTGCTTCTGTCGTTCGCGCCTTCAGCGGACCCTCGGCCGCGCCTTCAGCGGCACTTCTGAACGGTCGCTCAGCGGTTCCTCCGCGCGGGTCTCAGCGCCCCACGAGGTCGAGCGCATGGCCGACGATCGAGGCCGCGTCGATGCCGTGGATCGCATGGGCCTGACTCACCGAGGAGGCCTGACCGAAATCGCTGACGCCGAGGTTGCGGATGCGGTCGCCCCGGACCCCGGCGAGGAAGGCCAGGGTGTGCGGGTGCCCGTCGAGCACGGTCACCAGCGGGGCCGGATGGGCGGCGGGGAACAGCTCGTCGGCGATGGCCGAA
>DWZN01000127.1 GCA_019117545.1 Candidatus Brevibacterium intestinavium | reverse complement strand
CGAAGTCCTGCGCCTGGTCGACAAATATTCGAAGGACACGGTCCTCGATGCGATGCAGGAGACGCAGGACTATGTCTGCCGCACCGTGCTCGCCAGCCTCGGCGATCTGCCGAAGGGCGAGTGGGAGACGGTCGACTTCCTCGACGGCGACCCGGCCAAGGGCGAGGGACTGGCTCCCATCCGCGTCAAGCTCAGTCTCGACGGCTCGGGCATCCACTACGATCTCACGGGATCTGCCGAAGCGGTCTCGACCTTCCTCAACTCCGGCTACGGCACGACGTTCTCGGCCATCTACGCGGGAACGAAGACCTTCTTCCCCGATGTGCCTCTCAACTCCGGGTTCTACGAGGCGGTGACCGCCGAGATCGGCGAGGAGGGCACCGTCGTCAACGCCGGCTGGCCGCACGCGGTGACCGGCTTCTGCTCGGGACCGTACGAGAAGGTGATGAACGCGATCTTCGAGCTGTGGTCCCACATCATGCCCGAACGGGCGATGGCCTGTGCGTTCAACCTCGAATACCTGCTGGTGGGAGGCCACGACTCGCGAGTGAAACCGAGCCCCTACTTCATGTGGTACGACTGGATGGCCGGCGGCTGGGGCGGCCGGTCGACGAAGGACGGATCCTCAGCGACCTCGCCGGTGTTCGGCACCGGACTCGCCGTGCAGCCGGTCGAGGGGCAGGAACGGCTGACCCCGGTGCTGACCACTCAGCACTCGATCAACACGGACTCCGGCGGCCCGGGCCGATTCCGCGGCGGCTGCGGGGTCAACAAGGGCGGAATCCTCACCGATGCCTCGGGCGCGGTGATGAGCTACTGCTGCGATCGAGGCCGGTCGACGACCTGGGGCATCAACGGCGGACTGCCGTCGATCCCGCATGGAGTCTGGCTCAATCCCTCGGCCGCGGACCGCACCTACCTCGGCGCGACCTTCTCGAACGTCTCGATCGCTCCCGGCGACAGCTTCGAACGCCCCAGCGCCGGCGGCGGCGGTTTCGGCGATCCGCTCGATCGGACGACCGCCGAGGTCCTCGAAGACGTCATCGACGGCTACGTCTCCATCGACCGCGCAGCCAAGGACTACGGGGTCGTCATCACCGAGATCGACGCCGAACTCGACGAGTACGAAGTCGATGAGGCGGCGACGACGCGCGAACGGGCTCGGATCCGGTCCGAACGCGCCTCCTGGCTCGACGCCGATCCCGCCGAGGTGGCCCGCCGCTACCGAGAGGATGAGATCACCGTCCACGATGTGATCCGCCGCTACGGTGTCGTCCTCGACTGGGGCACCGGCGAGCTGCTCGAGAAGTCCACGGGGCAGTTCCGTGAGAGCATGCGCGCCCGCTCGGCCGCGCACTGGAGCTGATGGCTGCCGACCGTGAGCGATGACCGGCCCGGGGCGGACGGCCCCGGGCCGGTCATCGCAGGGGCACCGTCAGGCCGACCTTCGCGGCGTCCATGACGACCTGCGTGCTGAATCGGCGAACATTGTCGTTGCCGAAGAAGAGTTTCCTGGTCAGCTCCGTGTACTCGGCCATGTCCTTGACCAGGAGGATGACGACGAAGTCCCATTCGCCGGCCACGTAGTAGCACTGCTGGACCTCCGGACGATCCACGAGCGAGTCGCGGACCTCGTCGAGCCTGTCGACCTGTTCGCTCTCGACGGCCAGCTGGGCGATGACCCTGACCGGGCGGCCGAGGAGCTCCGGGGCGAGAGTCAGGGTGCTGCCGAGGATGATGCCGGCCTCGGTCAGCCGTTTGAGGCGCCGGTTGACCGCCGCCGTCGACAGCCCGACGCGTGCGCCCAAGGCAGATTGCGGCAGCCGCGCGTCGGCCTGCAGAGCCTCGAGCAGTCCGAGGTCGATCTCGTCAAGAGCGGTGTCCATCACTCCAGTGTCAGCGAACCGGACCACACACGCAAATTCTTTGCGTCAGAGGCGGCAGCGACCGACCTCTTTGTCAGTTCGCGTTGAATGTCCTCTCTCAGCTCGACGAGTCTGGGGACATGACAGCAGAACGCATCGCCCAGGCCACCCGGTGGCGCAGGCACCTCCATCAGATCCCCGGCACCGAATTCGACGTCGGCGAGACCGCCGATTTCGTCGCCCGCACCTGCACCGACCTCGGCTGGGAGGTCACGACCGGGATCGGCGGCAGCGGTGTCGTCGCCTCCCTGACCCGCGGCACGAGTCCGCGGTCGATCGCCCTGCGGGCGGACATGGACGGGCTGCCGATCGAAGAGCGCACCGGGGCCGCCCACGCTTCGAAGAACATCGGAGCCATGCACGCCTGCGGGCACGACGGACACATGGCGATGGTCCTCGGAGCCGCCTCGGCGCTGGCCGCCGACATCGCCTTCGACGGCACCGTGCATCTGGTCTTCCAGCCGGCGGAGGAGCCGGGAACCGGCGCCGAGGCGATGATCGCCGATGGACTGTTCGACCGGTTCGCCATCGATGAGATCTACGGACTGCACAACATTCCCGGCCTGCCCGCCGGTGAGATCCACACGCGCTGCGGACCGATCATGGCCGCGGAGGACAACTTCGAGATCAGCATCACCGGCAGGGGCGGGCACGCTTCGGCCCCGCACTTCGTCATCGACCCCATGGTCATCGGCGCCGAGGTCGTCCTGTCCTTGCAGACCATCGTCGCGCGCAATGTCGACCCCCTCGACTCGGTCGTCGTCTCGTGCACGGAGCTGGTCACCGACGGCGCCCGCAACGCCATCCCCGGCCGAGTGGTCATCCGCGGAGACGCGCGGACCTTCACCGATGCCGACAGCGAACTCGTCGAAGCGCGCATCCGAGAGATCACCGAAGGAGCCGCACTCGCCCATCGAGCCTCCTGCGAGGTCTCGTACACACGCGTGTTCCGGCCCACGATCAATGACGCCGGCTGCCTCGCCCATGCCACGGCCGCGGCCCGGACCGCGCTCGGGCCCGACAAGGTCGACTCCGACTGCCGGGCCATCACCGCCAGCGAGGACTTCGCCGCCTATGCGCGGCAGGTCCCGGCCTGCTTTGCGTTCCTCGGTGCAGGCGACATCGCCGAAGGCGGCACTGCACCGCTGCACAGCCGGGGCTTCGACTTCAACGACGCCGTCCTCGGCGCCGGAATCGACTTCTACACCGCGCTCGTCGCGGCCCGCCTGAGCGAAGGGAATCGATCATGACCGACACCACCGTCACCCGCTGGGTCGCCAACGACCGCAGCACCACCTGGTCGAGCCCCGACTCCGATGATGCCGCCCTGAGCTTCCATCGGGGGCTCGAGGGATACGAGCCCACCGCTCTCATCGCCTTGCCCGAACTGGCCCGCGAGCTCGGCGTCGCGGCCGTCTTTGCCAAGGACGAGTCGACGCGACTGGGTCTGCCGGCGTTCAAGGCCCTCGGCGCCTCTTGGGCGGTCCACCGCGCACTCGAAGCACATCAGGCGGGTACCGACGCCGAGGTGGTCACCGCCACCGACGGCAACCACGGCCGGGCGGTGGCGCGCTTCGCCCGAAAGGCCGGGCACCCGGCCCGCATCTTCGTGCCCGCCGGAGGCATCCACCCCAGCGCCGTCGCCGCGATCCGCGGTGAGGATGCCGAAGTGGTCGAGGTCGACGCCGGCTACGATCAGACCGTCGCTGCCGCCGCCGACTACGCGGCCGGCAGCGCCGGTGTGCTCGTCCAGGACACCGCGTGGGACGGCTACGAAGAGGTTCCGGGCTGGATCGTCGACGGGTATTCGACACTCTTCCGTGAGATCGATTCCCAGCTGCGCGAGGCCGGCCACGCCAGTCCGGATCTCATCTGCGTCCCGACCGGGGTCGGCTCCCTCCTGCAGGCCGCGCTGACCCACTACCGCCGCGCCGAGGCGGACTCCGACCAGGGCGGTGAGGGCTCGGGCACGGCGGTCGTCTCCGTCGAACCCGATTCGGCCGCATGCATGGGGCCGAGCCTCGCGGAGGGCCGTCCCGTCTCCGTGGCGACCGGGCAGACGATCATGTCGGGCCTCAACTGCGGATCCCCCTCCTCGCTGGCCTGGCCGTTGATCAGCAACGGACTCGATGCCGCGGTGACGGTGAGCGAAACGGCCGCCATCGAGGCCGCACACCGCCTCGCCGATCTCGGGATCGCGGCCGGCCCCTGCGGAGCCGCCTCGTTGGCGGGCGTCCGGGAGTCCCTGACCGGTGATGACCGGGTCTCGCGTCGCCGGCACCTGGGTGTGGACTCGGACAGCGTCATCGTCCTGACCATCACCGAGGGCGCTGAGGCCAACCCCGTCCCCGAGGCCTGACCCGACACACTCAGCGACCGCTGCAGCCGGTCGTCTCGGTTCAGGCTCTGTCAGCCTCGTGGGGCGAATCGAGCGATTCCTGCGCCCCGAGGCGCTCGCTGGCGGCCCAGGAGGCGAGCAGACGCATGGCCTCCTCGGACTTCGAACCCGGTTCGGCCGTGTAGACGGTGAAGGTCAGCCCGTGTTCGGCTTCCATGTCCATGCCCTCGTAGGCCAGAGTCATCTCCCCGACCACCGGATGGCGGAAGGACTTGAACCCGGAACCGTGGTGGCGGACATCGTGTCTGCCCCAACGGCGACGGAACTCGTCGCTGCGGGTCGACAGCTCACCGATGAGGTCGTGGAGTTCCTTGTTGTGCGGGTCCCGGGCGGCCTCGGTGCGCAGGATCGCGACGGTGATGTCGGCGAAGCCGTCCCAGTCGGGGTAGAACGCATGGGCGCGCTCGTCGAGGAACGCGTGACGAGCGATGTTCGGCACTTGGCCGGGCATGTCATAGAGCTCGGCGTAGAAGGCTCGGGCCAGCGGATTGACCGCAAGCAGGTCCATGCGACCGTTGCGCACGAACGCAGGCCCGGCGGTGAAGCCGTCGAGCGCCCACTGCAGGCCCTGGCTCGGCGACCATGATTTCGCCGCACGCCGTTTGGGTGGCCGTCCCACGGGGCTGGCGGCCTGGGCGAGGTCGAACAGGTGGGCGCGCTCGGCGTCGTCGAGTCGCAGAGCCTTGGCGAGGGCGTCGAGGACCTCCGGTGAGGCGCCGCTGATCTGGCCGCGTTCGAGCTTCGTGTAGTACTCGACGCTGGCCCCGGCCAGCACGGCGACCTCGGTGCGTCTCAGACCCTTGACCCGCCGGTTGGAACCCGCGGGCAGACCGACCTGCTCAGGGGTGATCCTGTCGCGCCGCGAGGTCAGGAACTCGCGGACCTCCGCTCGATTGTCCATGACTCACACGGTAACCGGTCACGTCCGGTGCAGGGAGTCCCTCGCAGTACCACCATCGACAGGGGCTCCCCCTGCTCTGCGGTGAGTGGTCGAATCGATAAGACAGCGAACCAGTCGAGCGAAGGAGACATCATGCGTGCCGTGATCATGGACGCCCCGGGCCAGATCGACGTGACCGAACGAGAGGACCCGCGGATCTTCGAACCCACCGACGCGGTGGTGCGGCTGACGGCGACCTGCATCTGCGGGTCCGATCTGTGGCCCTATCGCGGAGTCGAACCCGTCGACCACCTGCTGATGGGCCACGAGTACGTCGGCCTCGTCGAAGAGGTCGGTTCGGCCGTGACCACGGTCGAGCCCGGAGACTTCGTCGTCGGGTCCTTCGTCATCTCCGACGGCACCTGCGAACTCTGCCGAGCCGGTTACCCCTCCAAGTGCGTCAACGCCGAGTTCGTCCACGGCGGCATCGGCACCCAGGCCGAGAAGGCTCGCATCCCCTATGCCGACGGCACCCTCGTGGCCACACCCGGCCGGCCCGACGACGACCTGATCCCGTCACTGCTGGCGGCCTCCGATGTGCTGGGCACCGGCTGGTTCGCCGCCGACGCCGCTGAAGTCGGTCCCGGCAAGACCGTCGCCGTCGTCGGTGACGGAGCCGTCGGGCTCATGGGCGTGCTCGCGGCCAAGCAGCTCGGAGCGGAGCGGATGATCGCCATGTCCCGCCATGCCGACCGTCAGGTCCTGGCCCGCGAGTTCGGCGCCACCGATGTCATCACCGAACGCGGCGAGGAGGGCGCCGCCCGGGTCAGAGAGCTCACCGACGGCCTCGGCGCGCACAGCGTGATCGAGGCCGTGGGCACCAAGGAGTCGCTCATGCAGGCCATCGGCTCGACTCGCGGCGGCGGCCACATCGGCTTCGTCGGCGTCGCCCATGACGATGTGAAGCTGCCCATGGACCAGGTGTTCTTCTCCGAGGTCCACCTCCACGGCGGGCCCGCGCCGGTCCGCCGCTACCTGCCCGAGCTCATCGAACTCATCTGGGATCGCCGGATCGATCCGGGCAAGGTCTTCGACCTCACCCTCCCCCTTGGAGGAAGCCGCCGAAGGCTATGCCGCGATGGCCGAACGCCGCGCCACGAAGGTCATGCTCACCCTCTGACCCGAACCCACCATCGAAAGGACACTGCCATGATCACCACGGACTTCACCGACAAGGTCGCCTTCATCACTGGAGCCGGCGTCGGCATCGGCCGCGCCACCGCCCTCGCCTTCGCCGAGGCCGGGGCCGACGTCGCCTTGGTCTCGATCGACGAGGACGACCTGAACGAGACCGCCCGACTGGTCCGGGACACCGGTCGGCGCGCCCACCCCATCGTCGCCGACGTCTCCGACGCCAGCGCCGTCCAGGCGGCCGTCTCCTCGACCGTCGACGAATTCGGCCGGATCGACTTCGCGGTCAACAACGCCGGCATCGAACAGCCGCCGACACCGCTCGATGAGACCGGCCAGGACGACTGGAACCGCCTCATCGCGGTCAACCTCACCGGTGTCTTCCTCGCGATGAAGCACGAGATCCCCGCCATGCGCGAAAGCGGCGGCGGGGCGATCGTCAATCTGTCGTCGGGAGCCGGCGTCGTGGGCATCAGCGGTCAGGCCGCCTATGCCGCCACCAAGCACGGGGTCATCGGCATGACGAAGTCCGCGGCGCTGGAGGTCGCGGCCGAGGGGATCCGCATCAATGCGATCTGCCCGGGCATCATCGAGACCCCGATGATGGGCCGCTTCTCCGGAGGAACCCCCGAGGGCCGCGCCCGCGTCATTGCCCAGGAACCGGTCGGTCGCATGGGCCGACCCGAGGAGATCGCCTCGGCGGCCCTGTGGCTGTGCTCGGACCTCGGCGGGTTCGCCGTCGGTCACGCCCTCGTCGTCGACGGCGGCCAGACCGTCGGCATCAGCTGAGCGCGTGCCTCGGATGAGGAGCTGTCTCAGCTGAGACAGAGCGCCTTCCTCAATTGAGGAGCATCGACACGTTCGGGCTGACCTGGGCGGAAACGTAGAATTGCGGGAATGAGCTCTTTCGTCATTCCCGCATTCGTCGCCGTCCTCGTCGGCTGTGGCCTCGCCGTCCTCGCCTTCGTGCCGTTCGTCGCGATCAGCTACCGCCGCCGAGGCGGACTGACTCTCTGGCACGCGTTCGTCTGGCTGGCCGCCGCCGTCTACGCGATGGCCCTGTGGACGTACACTCTGCTGCCGGTCCCTCCGGCCGATGAGATCACCTGCGCGGCCGTGCAGCTGCGGCCGTTCCAGTTCGTTTCCGACATCCTCAGCTTCGACACCGGCAGCGTGCGCGCCCTGATGACCAACCCCGCGGTTCTGCAGGCGGCTCTCAACGTCGTCCTCTTCGTTCCGCTCGGCTGGTTCGTCCGACAGCTCGCGGGCCGGGGCATCATCGTTGCGACGGTGACGGGTCTGGCCGCCTCGGCGCTCATCGAACTCACGCAGCTGACCGGAATCTGGGGACTCTACCCCTGCGCCTACCGAGTCTTCGACGTCGACGACCTCATCATCAACACCCTCGGCGCCGTCCTCGGATCCCTGGCCAGCCTGCTCCTGCTGCGCCGTCGGAAGGACCTGGCCGACGCCTCTGCGCCTCGACCGATCACGGTCACACGTCGGCTGACCGGAATCGTCTGCGACCTGCTCATCTGGGGGCTGTCAGGCTGGACGGTCTCCATCGTGTTCATGGCCTTCGCAGCCCTCCTCGGCGACGGAACGATCACCGAACCGGATCCGATCGTGGTCTTCATCGGCTTCGCTCTGCCCTTCGTCGCTCAGCTGTACTCGGTCCTCAGCCGGGGTGTGACCCTCGGCGAACGGCTCGTCCTCATCGCCGCCGTTCAGGTGCGCAGGCCGGTGCTGCTCGGCCGGAGTCTGCGCTTCCTCTTCGGCATCGGCGGGTACATGCTGCTGTCCCAGTGGACGTTCCCGCTGTCCGGGCTGCTCCTCTTCGCCCTCGTCGCCGCCTCGGCCGTCATGGTCTTCACCACCCGACGCCACCGCGGACTGGCGTGCGTGGTGTCGGGAACCGAGATCGATGATGTCAGGGCGCGCGACGCCCTGGCGCCGGGCAGCCTCGCCCGGTGAGCGGACCCGAACAGCCCTCTACCATTGGCAGTGAACCATTGGTACAGTACCTGTATGAACACCGTTGGACAGTCTCCTCAGTCAACCGACGTGCGGTCCCTGCTCCTGCCGTACACGCTCAGCCTCGTCGGCGGTATGGCAGCGGTGCAGATCTGCATCGCCGTCACCGGCGGTGAGATCACCGTGCTGGCCGCGACGCTCACCGCGATCGTCGCGCTCGGCCTGCTCATCTGGGCGTGGCGTCACCGACGCCGCCTCACGCGGGTGCGCTTCGGCGGGGTCATCGCACACACCATCGCCTATGTCGTCGTGACGACCTCGTTCACCGCCCACGCCGCCGTCCGCGGCGTCGCCCTCGGAGCCGGGGGCGGAATCGAGGCGGCCGCTGACAGTCTTCTGGCCTCTCCGTGGTTCGGCGCGACCCTCGTCATGAGTTCCCTATGGGGCCTCGGCCTGCTCCTCCACCTGCTCGGCACCGTGCTCGGGCACGGCTGGGAGGACTGAAGTGGCGTCATCGCATCCGAGCGCCGAGGAGGAATGGCTCGACCACCGCGTGGACTCGTGGGTCGAGACCTATAAGAAGTCGATGCTCACGCCCATCGTCCTGGCGCTCATCGCCGACCATCAGCCGATCGGCATCGCCGCCGTTGCCGAGGCGCTGAGGTCCGCGACGGGCTGGAACGTCACCGAACGAGGTCTGTACCGCACGCTCAAGCGTCTCGAGGACTCGCAGCTGCTGGCAACGAGTCAGGTGGACGCGCCGCGCACCGGTGCGAAACGCAAGGAGCTCTCGCTCACCGACCTCGGCGTCGCCTTCCTGGCCGGGATCCGAGCCAACCTCGTCGAGGTTCCAGAAGACGGTTGAGGCCGCTGGCAGCGCACCCGCGCCTGGGGCTCACCCGTCCAGGAGACCCTGGATATCGGCGGCGGAGATGACCTCGCTGAAGGCGTCCCCGTCGTCCATGAGCGCTGTGAACAGTTCGGCCTTCTTCTGCTGCAGCGCCAGAACCTTCTCCTCGATCGTATTCTCGGCGACGAGGCGATAGACCATGACGCTGCGTGTCTGTCCGATCCGATGCGTGCGGTCGATCGCCTGGGACTCGGCCGCCGGGTTCCACCACGGGTCGAGCAGAAACACATAGTCGGCCTCGGTGAGGGTGAGACCGAAGCCGCCGGCCTTGAGGCTGATGAGGAACACGGCAACGCTGCCGGTGCGGAAGGACTCGATGACCTTCGTCCGGTCCCTCGTCGACCCGTCGAGGTACTCATAGGCGATGCCCTGCGCGTCGAGTTCGGCGGCGACGGCGCGCAGATAGCTGGTGAACTGGCTGAAGACGAGCGCACGATGGCCCTCGGTCCCGACTTCGGTCAGGTGCTCCAGCAGCACGGTCAGTTTGCTCGATCCGATTCCCGAATCGGCGTATTCGTCGACGATGCCCGGGTCGAGGGCGAGCATCCGCAGCAGGGTGAGCGAACGGAAGATCGCGAACCGGTTCTTCTCGAAGTCGCCGAGGAGGCCGAGCACCTGTTTGCGTTCGCGTTGGAGGACCGTGTCGTAGAGTCGGCGGTGCTGGGCTTCGAGTTCGACGCCGAGCACCTGTTCCTGCTTCTCCGGCAGGTCCGCGGCGACGAGGTCCTTCGTGCGTCGCAGCATGAACGGGCGCAGCCGTCTGCGCAGCTTCGCCATCCGTTCGGGATCGTCGCCCGATTCGATCGGTCGGACGTAGTCGTCCCTGAAGCGCTTCGCGTTCGGGAACAGGCCCGGAGCGGTGACCGCCGCCAGCGACCACACGTCGTTGAGCGAGTTCTCCATCGGGGTGCCCGTGATCGCCAACCGGAAGGGAGCGACGATCCGTCGTGCCGCCCGATGGGTCTTCGCCTGGCTGTTCTTCATGAACTGGGCCTCGTCGAAGACGACTCCGGCCCAGTCGAGCCCGGCGAACTCCTCGACGTCGAGCCTCATCACCGCATAGGAGGTGACGACGATATCGGATCCGGCACTCGCCTCGGCGACGGTGCTCCCCCGCTTCTTCGCCGTCGCCGACAGTGCGGTGACCTGCAGGTGCGGTGTGAATTTCCGGGCCTCGAGCACCCAGTTCGCCACCACCGAGGTGGGTGCGACGACGAGGAAGGGCGACGATTCCCGCTTGCCGTCGTTCCGCAGCTGGCGGTCGTGGTCGATCAGCGCCAGCGTCTGCAGGGTCTTGCCCAGTCCCATGTCGTCGGCGAGGATCCCGCCGAGGCGGTGTTCGAGCAGGAACGTCAGCCATCGGAAGCCCTCGACCTGGTAGGGGCGCAGGTCCGCGTTCAGAGTGGTCGGGACGTCGACCTCGGCGATGGTGTCGATCTCGCGCAGGCCCGCCATGAGATCCGCCCAGGCGGGGTCCTCCGCGGTCTCGTCGGCGAGTTCCTCGAGATCCTCGTACAGCGCGGTCTGATAGCGGCTGATCTGCGGGTTCTCCGGGGTGAAGCCATCGAGCGCGGCCGCCTCGGCGAGGAGTTCGCGCAGGGTGTCGAAGGCGTGGTGGTCGAGGGAGAAGTACGAACCGTCGTTGAGCAGCAGGTGCGACTGTTCGGTCGCGAGCGCTGTGAACAGCTCGGCGAACGGGATCTCGTGGCCGTCGATCGTCACATCGATGCCCAGGTCGAACCAGTCGGAGTCGTCTCTGGCCTCGGTGCGCATCGTGATTGAGGGATCGGCGTCGAGCTCCTGGAACTCCGGGGCCTCGTCGCTGCCGGCGATCGTGACGGCGATGGAGCCGAGTTCGTCGATCCGCGGCAGCGTCCGGGTCACGAAGGTGGCGACGTCGATGCCGG
>DWZN01000126.1 GCA_019117545.1 Candidatus Brevibacterium intestinavium | reverse complement strand
TTCTGCTTCTCGGAGGAAGCGGGGGTGGGAGTTGGGGCAGGTCTGGAAACGTCCTGCTCGTTGTGCCTGCGGTCGGGGATGAGAGCCATGTTCTCTGTGTCCGTTCATCATCGTTGATGTTCTCGGCTTAGTCACATTCTAATCCATGATTCGAACATAATCCATAGTTCTGTACGATTTACTTGAGAAATCTATTATTCTTTTCGATCATGTACTATTTGTTCATCATTGACGCATACGTGGATCGTCTTCAGAAGCTGTCCGTGGAATCTATCCGCTGAAACCTGTCCGACGGCGGTCCTTCCCAGCTGTCAGCGGTTGATCGCCATCCCACGATCGGACTGCTGCGACTTATGTTTCACAGCTTACGATGCGCCCATGACACGAGATTCGCAGAGCAACTCCATCGCAGGTGAGGCAGCGAATCACCGAGGCGGCGGAGAGGCGAACTCTCGCAGGCGATGTCCGATTCGGCCGGTCAAGGCGCGAACGCCTTGACGCACGAAGCTCAGAAGGCACCGGTGGGCGTCCTGCGAGCGCATGACCGCACACCGACGGCCACCATCGGCCAGGTACGAACGGCCACCATCGGCCGTCAGCAATGGCCACGACCGACAGTCAACGATGGATTCAGGCAGTCAGCGAAAGCCTCAGATCCTCAGCGAGGGCCTCAGTGCGCGGCTTTCACGCACAGCACCGGGGCTGTGGCGTCGAGGATGACCTTCTGGATCGTCGACCCGAGCAGGAACTTGCCGACCGGGGTCCGCTTCCTGGTCCCGAGCACGATCAGCTCGGCTCCCACCTCGGTGGCGGTGTCGAGGATCTGCTCGGCCGGGTCGTACTCGCTGCCCAGCGTCAGCACTCGGAACTCGACGTCCGACCTTCTCAGATAGTCCTTGACGGACCTGAGCTCACCGTCGCCGAGGCGGTAGGAATCATTGCGCTGCGTCGACCGTGACGCGTTGACCACGACCAGCTCCTTGCCGTCCTTCTTCGCCTGAGCGATCGCGGCGTCGAGAGCGGCATGTCCGGCGGGGTTGTTGACGTAACCGACGAGAACAGTCATTCTTCACCTTCGCTGAATTGAGCTGAACAACGTGAGCTGAACGCCATGAGCCGCACAACTGATGCTGAACAGCGCCGGATAGAGAGATCGGGAACTCACCGTTCCAGGATAACCGGGGCCGGGGCCGAACGCGCCGGAAGCATCAGGTCAGTTCCTCGGGGTTGCGGAATCGTGTGCTCGTTCCCTTCGTCGACCGGTTCCACAGCCAGGTCACGACCCACAGGACGACACCGATGCCCACGAGCGCTACCGCGATCTGGTACTGGACGAGTTCGTCGAGGCGGGCCCACGGACCGACGAGGAACGCACAGCTGATCACCCCGATCCACGGCAGCGCCGTCGGCGCCTTGAAGTGATCGTGGTCGGCCGGCTGCCTGCGCAGGATGAGCACCGCCACATTGACGACGGCGAACACGGCCAACAGCAGCAGCGAGGTGGTCCCGCCCAGGGACGCCGTGACCGTCTCCGGGAGGACCGTCGTCACTGCGAAGATGAGCGCATAGGCGATGAGTGTCGTGAAGATGATCGACACCCACGGCGACCGACGACCGGCCATGACCTTCGCGAACACGGGCGGAAGCACGTTCTGCTTGGCCATGCCGTAGAGCAGACGGCTGGCCATGAGCATGTTGATCAGCGCCGAGTTCGCCACGGCGAACATCGTCATGAACGGGAAGATCGTATCGATCGGCACACCGGGAGCCCCGGCCCTGACCACCTCGAGCAGGGGCGTCTCGCTCTCGGTCAG
Organism: Candidatus Brevibacterium intestinavium; assembly: GCA_019117545.1. Lineage (GTDB taxonomy): Bacteria > Actinomycetota > Actinomycetes > Actinomycetales > Brevibacteriaceae > Brevibacterium > Brevibacterium intestinavium. The sequence continues at coordinate 40,069 of DWZN01000126.1, read as the reverse complement.
GACGCCGATCGGCACCGCCGCGACGGTGACGATGGACACGAGCACGTAGATCACACCGGTGATCGTCAGGCCCGAGAGCATGATCTTCGGGAACACGCTCGGGTCCTTCGTCTCCTCGACCATGTTGACCGAGTCCTCGAAGCCGACCATGGAGAAGAAGGCGAGCGCCGTGGCGCCCGTGACCGCGAGGAACACGCTCTTGTCCCCCTCGGTCTCGAAGATCATCACCCGTGAGAAGTCGGCATCGCCCGAGCCGAAGGCGAAGAACCCGACGAGGATGACCAGCAGCAGGCCGCTGAGTTCGATGAGGGTGAGGACCACGTTGAACCACACGCTCTCGCCGACACCGCGGAGGTTGACAGCGGCGATGAGGGTGAGGAAGCCCAGCGCGATCCACATCACCCCGGTGCCCGAGACGTCCCAGCCGAAGCCGGCCACGAGGTTCGCGGCGAAGACGTTCGAGGCCGTCGACGCCGAGGTGATGCCGGAGCTGAGGACGGCGAAGGCGACGAGGAAGGTCACGAAGTGGATGCCGAACGCTTTGTGCGTGTACAGAGCCGCCCCTGCGGCGTGGGGGTACTTCGTCACCAGCTCCATATAGGAGAACGCGGTGATCAGCGCGATGAGGAACGCGAGGATCACCGGTGCCCAGCCGGCGCCTCCGACCTGTCCGGCCACTTTGCCGGTCAGCGCATAGACGCCCGTGCCGAGGATGTCGCCGACGATGAACAGAAGCAGCAGCTTCGGCCCCATGACCCGTTTGAGGGTCTCGGGCCGGCGTCCGTCTCCGGCATCGACTGTGGTCGTGGGTTCCCTGTCGCTCACGATTCCTCCATGTCCGCCGCGGCCGCTTCCGCCGCAGTCCTGGCAGCTCCGAATGGTGTCAGAGCTTCGCCCAGTATGCATCAGCCCCGCGGATCAGCGCACCGACGCGCCGAGGGCGCGCGTCAGGTCCGCGGGCAACGCATCATCGGCCGCGGACCACGTCGAGGAACGCGGTGAACAGCGCCTTCGCGTCGCGCTCGCTCTCCGGCCCCATCGCCTCCGCCTCTTCGACCAGAGTATCTTTGTCGAACCCCAAGTCCCGCAGCTTCTTCGCGTCCCAGCGCAGAATGTTCGCCCGCGTCGACTCCGGGTGGAACTGGGTGCCCCAGGCCCGCCCCATCCGGAAGGCCTGGAATTCGCAGGCGTCGCTCGAGGCCAGCAGCGTCGCCTCGGCCGGCAGCTCGACGATCCGATCGACGTGGCTCTCCAGGAACGACGTCCGCTCCCGGATCGCGGAGAACACCGGGTCGTCGGCCGCCTCGGCGGTGGTGCGGATATCGGTGTATCCCTTCTCCGGGGCTCCGGTCCGGGCCCGCACATCACCACCGATGACCTGGGCGATGAGCTGCCCGCCGAGGCAGATCCCCAGCTGCGGCAGGTCCGTGTCGAGGCTGTGACGGACGAGTTCGGCCTCCTCGGCGAGCCAGGGAGCGCGATCGGTCTCATCGGGCATGTATCCGCCGCCGAGCGTGATCAGCCCGTCGTAGCTCTCCAGCGCGCTCGGTGCGGGCAGGGGCGAGACGCCGCCGATGCGCAGATCGAACTCGACGTTCTCGCTGATCATCCACTGTGTCAGCAGCCCCGGTTGGGAGTCGACGTCGTTGACGATGACGAGCAGCCGGGTCATGATTCCACCCCCGCCGAGGCAGCCGTGACGTCATCGGCCGACCCGAGGAATCGTGTGTACGCCTCCTCGTGGGCCTCGAGGACCCGCATCGCGTTGTCGAAGCCGAGCTTGCGCAGATCCGTCTCCGACCAGCCGCGTGAGGCCAGTTCTGCGAAGAGGTTCGGATACTGTCCGGCGTCGCCGAGGCCAGTCGGCAGTTCATCGACTCCGCAGATGTCGCCGCCGAGGCCGATGTGGTCGATGCCGATCCTCTCGCGCACGTAATCGCAGTGGTCGGCGACCTCGGCTACGGTCACCTCGGGGGCGGTGCCCTGCTCTCCGGCCTCGACCCATTCGCGGCGGGCGTTCGAGACGAAGGAGGGCACGAAGGTCATCATCGCCACTCCCCCGTTTCCGGGCACGCGATCGAGAACGTCGTCGGGGATGTTGCGCGGGTGCGGGTTGAGCCCGAAGGCGCAGGAGTGGCTGAAGATCACCGGCAGGGCGGACAGGTCCAGCGACTGGTGCATGACCGAGGGTGCGACATGGGAGAGGTCGACGATCATGCCGATGCGGTTCATCTCGGCCACCACCTCCCGACCGAAGGCGCTCAAGCCCCCGTGCTGCGGTTCGTCGGTGGCCGAATCCGCCCAGGAATGCGTGGTCGACCAGGTCAGCGTCATGTATCGGGCTCCGGCACGGGCGTAGGAGCGCAGCATCGCCAGGGACTCATCGATCTGCTGTCCGCCCTCGACGCCCATGAGCGAGGCGACTCTGCCCTCACGGCGGGCAGCGGTGACCTCGGCGGCCGTGCGGGCGAAGGCAAGGCGTTCGGGGTAGGCGGTGACGAAGCGGGCGACCGCGTCGATCTGCTCCCAGGTCGCCTTGACCGCCTGTGCGCCGGTGATCGAGGAGTGGACGTAGACCGACCAGTACTGGGCCGCGACATGGCCGGCGGCCAGCTGGTCCATCGTGGTGAACGGCGACACGGCCGGATCGTTCAGCCCCTCGACGCTGTAGTCGCGCTCCTCGCGCAGGAACCAGGCGAGGTCGTTGTGGCCGTCGAAGACGTCATAGGTCATGGGAGTGCTCCTTCATCGAGAGTGTGAGGTGATGGGCGAATGTGCTCTGCAGGCCGCGGGCGGGGCCGGTCGCGGACGGGGTGCCGCGGGTCGTGGGTCATAGACGGGGCGCCGCGGGTCGTGGGTGGGCGAGTCTTCACGGTCGTCATCCGATCCCGGACATGATCTGTGCCGTCCACAGCCCGAGGAATGTGCCCGCGAACGCTCCGATGAGCGCGAAGAGCACACCGACCGGCACGAGCTGCCGGTTGAACGCGCCCGCGACCACCGGCGCCGAGGCGATCCCGCCGATGTTCGCCGTGCTGGCCACGGCGATGCTGAACAGTTCGGTCTTCGTCAGCTTCGCGTAGATGAGCATGATGACGATGTGGACGAGGAGCACGATGATGCCGGCGACCAGATACAGCGGGGCCTCAGCCAGGGAGGTGAAGTCGGACCCGGAGGCGATGATGCCGATGATGAGATAGAGCATGATGGTCGCGAGTTCGCTCGATCCCGCCGCCCGTCCCCAGCGGGTCGAACCGATGACCAGGCCGAGGACGCTGACGATGAGGATCGTCCAAGCCGAGGCGTTGATCACGACACCGACCTCAGGCAGCAGCTCGCCTGCCTTCGCGGCCAGGGCCGAGACGAGCAGGGAGAAGCCGAGCAGACCGATGATCGACGGCAGGGTCATCGGCTTCTCCTCCTCGCCGGTAACACGATCAGCGAAGTCGAACTTCGAGATGTCGGCCTTCGTCCATCGGTTGAACCTGTCGGAGACGGCGACCGAGGAGAAGATGAGGAGCAGCCAGAACGAGTAGAGCACGGTGTCGACGATGAGCACATAGCCGAAGATGTCCTCGGGCGCTTCGAGGATGTCCTGGACGGCGACCATGTTCGCCGAGCCGCCGGTCCAGGAGGCGTTGAGCGCGCCGAGCGCCTTCCAGGACTCCGGGGCCAGTGCCGAGTGCACGATGAGATAGGCGACGATGAAGCCGATCATGATGCTCGCGGCTGTGACCGCGTAGGTCAGCAGCAGCTTCGGTCCGAGTCGGACGATCTGCCGGACATCGCATTTGAACAGCAGGAGCAGGATCATCGCCGGCAGCAGGGCGTCCTGCACCCCGTCGCCGACTCCGTCGATCGCGTCGTGGTCGAACAGGCCGACCGTGTTGAGCAGGGCCGCCACGATGTAGAGGAAGACGAACCCGGGGACATATTTGAAGACCTTGAATCTTCCGCTGTTGCCGGCGACGACGAGACCCGCCGAGATCGCCAGCAGCAGGCTGATGAAAAGAAAACCGTCCGTAATCACAAACGACACTCCCTCTTCGGATTGGACCGCGCCCCGACCTGTCGGTCTGCCCGGGAGCGGACCGCGCTGTCCGGTCCGCCCCAAGGCAGGGTTACCGCCCGAAGGCAGTGTTCCCGCGCAGAGCTCGGCACGTGCGGGCCGCGGTGAAGCCATGTGTGGTTGTCGATTGGATCCGGGCCGGTGTGGACTCGGGCAATCTTCGTGGTCGAAAGGCGTCTCAGCCGGAAGCGGGCAGCTCTCGGTACTTCTTCGCCGCGCTGTTCACTGCGGCGATGAGTGCCTTCTGTGAGGACCCGTGGTATCTGGCCGTGATCGCCTCGGTGAGCCGACCTGTGTCCGTGATGTCCGCGCCGATGAACAGGTCCCTGATGAATTTCCTGGTCAGGGCCAACGTCGCCGAGCAGTCGACATCGAGGATTCGGTGTGTGTCCGCCTCGATCTCGAAGGCGATGAAGAACAGCCCGTACTGCGTCATGATCGGGTTGTTCGACGGCGCCTTCGCTTCGCCGGTGAGGTAGATCGAGGAAGTCATAGTCCGTCAAGAATACTCGAGAATCAGCCGTACGAGGCGTTCGCATCATCACGACCGACCCGAATCCGTCGACGGACGTTCAGAGGTACCGGTGGATCACCTCCCCCGCCTGGCGCATGATGGGCATGACTTCGACGACGCGGTCCGTGCCGGGTTCCCAATTCGCGAACACCGCATAGGAGACCCGGCGCGTCGGAGTCATGACGATGCCCGCATCGGCCCGGATCGTGCCGTTCGTGCCCGTCTTGTTCCACACCCACACATCACGCTGGTAGTTGTAGTGCGCGAGCGGGTCGAGGTCGAACGCCGAGGCGACCATCGAGGTGTCCGCCCCGGCTCCCAACCAGCGGCGGAAGATCTCATTCGTCGACTCGTCCCAGAATTCGTCCTTCGCGTGCCGGGCCATGAAGTCGCTGATCTCCGCGGCGGTTCCCGTCGACAGGGTGCGCGGGGCCTTGGCCGGACGCGGCCAGCGGAGGAAGTCGTGCAGGCCGGAGTTCTCGTATCCGAGCTCCTCGACCTGGCGGGCGACGTTCTCGAGGCCGACGCGGCGGATGAGCACATTCGTGGCGAAGTTGTCGCTGAAGGCACCGATGAGCAGAGCCACGTCGAAGATGCTCAGTTCGTCCTGTTCCATGAGGTACCAGATGCCGGATTCGTCGACGCGCTCGCTCGGCCGCCGGGTCAGTCGCTCCTGCAGATCGAGCGTGCCGTCCTGCGACATCTGCAGCGCAGTGTGGAGCAGGAACACCTTGCCCATGCTCGCGGTGTCGAGCTCCTCGTTCTCGTTGTGGGCGAAGACCCTGTCTCCGCTGTCGACGTCGTAGGCCAGGGCGCTGAAGCGCACTCCCGGCAGTCCGTCGAAGTCCAGTTCGCTCATGATCGTCCTCCTGTCCTCGTCGCAGTCTTCGTCTCGGTCGGAGATCCTCCGCTGCGTCTCACGGTCTCCTCTATCCCTGCCCACATTCGCCCCGTCACGGCCGATCCTGCCTGCGAGCAGGCGGGTCCACCCACAGGCGCGGGCGTCCGCCAGGAGGGGCTTCGAGGGTGGCGTCGACGCCGAGCGGCAGACTGGGCGCGTGCGGGTCGTGGCCGAATCCCATCTCGGTCACGATGGGGATGCCCGCCTCGCCGAGGAAGTCCATGAAGAGCGCCTCGACCTCGGCGACCGGGGCGCAGTCCTCCCAGGATCCGAGAACCACCGCATCCGCCGACTCGAACCACCCCGCCCGGACCGTCTGCACGAGCAGATTGTCCAGCCGGTACAGCTCTTCGTCGACGTCTTCGAGCATGAGGATGTTCGGACCGGATCTGCTGCGTCGCTCGCGCACCCCGGCAAGTTCCGGACTGCCGATGCCCGCTGCCACGAGGCTGAGGTTTCCCCCGCCGAGGCGGCCCCGGGCCCGTCCGGGCACCAGAGTCCGCGCCCGGCCGCGGGAGAGGGCTTTCGCGCCGTCGGAGTGGGCAGCGCCGTCTGAGGAGGGTGCTTCATGGCCCCCTGCGCCCGCTGCCACGGAAGAACTGGTCGCGTTCGGAGAGCTTTCGGGTCCGAAAGTATCCGATTGCGACCACTTCTCGCCCGCAGCGGCCTCGGTGCCCCCAGCGGCCCCGATACCACCAGCGGCTGGGAAGCCGAGTTCGCGACCTCCCCAGGGCGCGAACAGCCAGGAGGCCACCTCGTCGGGAACCACGGACGAGTTCTTGAACGGGTCGTTGCCGACCATCGGGCAGAACAGGGTCGCCGCCGACAGGTGGTGGTCCCAGGCCTGGTGGAAGGCGGTGATGTCTGAGGACCCGGTGAGCAGTTTGGGTCGGCCGTCACGTCGCAGCATGTGGCGGCGCATAAGGTCGAAGTCGATCTCGTCGAGCAGCCGCATGGCCCCATAGCCTCCGCGCAGGGCGATGACGGCGTCCGTGTCCGGGTCGCACCAGGCGTCGACGAGGTCGGTCCGCCGCTGTTCGTCGGTGCCGGCCAGATACGTCACTCGCGGGTGGCGAGCGCGGATGTGCTCACCCGGTACGACGGTGAGGCCCCATGATTCGAGCTGCGCGATGGCCCGTACCAGCGATTCCTCGTCGCTCGGTCCCGAAGGCGCGATGAGGCGGACGGTGTCCCCGGGCTGCAGCGGCGCGGTCTCGAGGTACGGGCTCGTGGGCAGAGGGCTGGCAGGCACAGGGGTGCCCGGGACGCTGCCGTTCGGGCGGCTGCGGATACTAGTCATTTCTCACCAGGGACTGACTTCCCAGTCGGGGAACCGCGGCGAGCAGTTCCTGCGTATAGGCGTGCTGCGGGTTCTCGAGCACGCTGTCGACTTCACCGTATTCCACGATCTCGCCCTCCTTCATCACGGCCACTGTATCGGCGATGTTCCAGGCCAGGCCCAGATCATGGGTGATGATGAGCGCACTCATCCCGAGGTTGTGCTTGAGGGCGAGGAACAGGGACAGGATCTCCCCGCGCACGGAGGCGTCCAGCGACGCCACGGGTTCATCGGCGATGAGCACCTGTGGGTCCAGCGCCAGCGCACCGGCGATGACGACCCTCTGGCGCTGCCCGCCGGAGAGCTCCTGCGGAATCGATTCGAGGTAGTCTTCGGCCGGGGTCAGCTCGGCGGCCTCGAGCGCGCCGAGAACCCGCGCGTACTCGGCGTCGCGGATGCCCTGCACGCGCAGCCCTTCGACGACGGCCTCGTAGACGCTGCGTTTGGGATTGAGCGATCCGGCCGGGTCCTGCAGGATCATCTGCACCTGGCGGCGGAAGGCCCGCAGCGCCTTCGCCTTCCGCGGCAGCGCCTTGCCCTGGAACGCCAGCTGCGATCCCGGATCGACCTTCTGCAGCCCCAGCAGAGCCCTGGCCAGGGTCGTCTTTCCCGATCCCGATTGGCCGACGACGGAGAGGATCTCAGCCCGCCGCAGTGACAGATCCACGCCCCGAACCGCTCTCTCCCTGCCCCGCCGGGTGTCGAAGGAGACGCTGAGGTCCTTGGCCTCGAGCACCACCTCATCACTCATGGTGAACGGCTGCGTCCGAGCCACCTCGGCGGGTCTCAGCGTTCGCGGATTCAGCCGCGATTCGGGGTCCCCGATCTGCGGGAACGCTCCGGCCAGTTGCTTCGTGTAGTCCTCCCGCGGCTGCATGCACACCTGATCGCTGGACCCGTATTCGACGAGTCTGCCGTCGCGCATGATCGCGAGATCTGCACACACGGACGAAAGAACCGCCAGGTCGTGGCTGATCATCAGCAGGGAGATCCCCCGCTCGTCGACGAGGGCGGCGAGCCCGGACAGGATCTGCTTCTGGACGATGACGTCGAGGGCGGTGGTCGGCTCATCGGCGATGATGATGTCCGGTTCGCAGGCCAGGGCCATGGCGATCATGATCCGCTGCTTCTGCCCGCCGGAGAGCTCATGCGGGAAGGCCGAGGCCTTCGCGATATCGAGGTCGACCTCTTCCAGCAGCTCGAGCATCCGCGCCTTCCGCTTCTCCGGACTCGTCCAGATATCCTTCGCATGGTGGGTCAGGGCCTCGATGATCTGCCACCCGACCTCCCGGACGGGGTTGAGCGAGTGCAGGGCACCCTGAAACACGATCGAGGCCTGCGACCAGCGCACCGCCCGGATCTGCCCGAAGTTCAGCTGCGACAGATCCTTCCCGCCGAGGAGGACCCGCCCGTCCAGCCGAGCCGACTTCGGCAGCAGGCGCAGTGCGGACATGATCAGAGTCGTCTTCCCCGATCCGGACTCACCGGCGATGCCCAGCGTCGCGCCTGCGGGCAGGTCGAGGCTGACCTCACTGACGGCGACGACGTCGCCGCGCGATGAGGAGGTCCGGTAGGTGATCGAGACGTTCTCGAAGCACAGATCGGTCATCAGCGGCTCCTCAGCGCGGGGTTGATGATGGCCTCGAGCGCACGCCCGACCATCGTGAAGGCCAGCACGACGAGGAGGATCGCGATGCCGGGGGTGAGCACGTACCACCAGTAGCCCGAAGTCGCTGCCGAGACGTCCATCGAGTTCTTCAGGATCGTGCCCCAGGACTCCTTGCTCGTGTCTCCGAGGCCGAGGAACGACAGGGTCGATTCTGCGATGATCGCCCCGCCCACGGTCAGCGTCGTGTTCGCGAGCACGAGCGGCATCACCGCCGGCAGCAGGTGCCGGAACAGGATGTGCCGATGCCCGGCGCCGAGGATGCGCGCCCGCTCGATGTAGAGCCGGGATTCGACGCTCAGGGTCTGGGACCGCACGATGCGCGCCGTCGACGCCCATGAGGTCAGCCCGATGGCGATGACGATGGTGAAGACCCCGCGTTCGAGGACGGAGGAGAGCACGATCGCCAGCAGCAGGGACGGCAGCACGATGAAGAAGTCGATGATGCGCATGATGATGCCGCCGAACAGTCCGCTGAAGTGGCCGGCGGCCAGCCCCATGATGGTGCCGATGACCATGGACATGACGGTGGCGGCGACACCGACGAGGATCGACACGCGGGCTCCCCAGAGGATGCGCACCCACAGCTCGCGGCCGAGGCCGTCGGTGCCCAGGGGATGGTCGAGGCTCGGCGGGGCGTAGCGCGGGGCCTCGAGCTGCTGGGTCACGTCGAGCATCGTGGCCGGGGCGATGAGCGGGGCGGCGAGTGCGATGACGACGAAGAAGAGCAGCACAAGCGCTCCGACGACCGCGGGGGCGTCGGAGCGGAAGAGCGCCCAGTTCCTCTTCGCATTGTTCAGTCGGCGTTCGCGGACCAACTTCGCGCCGTCGATCGCCGCTCCGCCATCGCGGGGGTCGCGGTCCGGGGATCCGGGGGCCGCCTCGGCGGGGGTGTTCGCACTCATCACGCCCTCCTGACACGGGGATCGAGGAATCGGTAGACGAGGTCGGCGGCCAGGTTCATCACGATGATGATCGCCGAGAACACGACGAAGGTGCCCTGCAGCAGCGGGAGGTCGGGGCCGCGGATGGCTTCGAAGGTGAGTTTGCCCAGGCCCGGCCAGGAGAACACCGCTTCGACGGTGACGGCGCCGGCGATGAGGCCGCCGATGTGGAGGAAGACGACGGTGACGGTGGGAAGCAGGGCGTTGGGGACGGCGTGCCGGCGGCGGACTTCGTCCTCGGTCAGGCCCTTGGCACGGGCGGTGGTGAGGTAGTCCTCGCTCATCTCCTCGATCAGGGAGGCACGCATGATCATGAGGAACTGAGCGTAGACGACGGCGACGAGGGAGATGACGGGCAGGATCAGGTGCTTGATGACGTCGATGATCCCGGCGGCCGACCAGGGATCGAGGCCGGGGGTGATCATGCCTCCGGTGGGCAGCCATTGCAGGGTGCCGCCGAAGACCATGAGCAGGATGAGGCCGAGCCAGAAGGTCGGCACGGACCAGAAGATCAGCGAGGTCGAGGAGGCGAGCCTGTCGAACAGCGAGTTCCGCCTCCAGGCGGAGAGCTGGCCGAGCCACAGTCCCATGCCGATCGCGATGACGGCCGCGGTGCCGGTGAGCAGCAGGGTCGGCCCGAGGTATTCGACGATGAGCGAGGACACGGTCTTCCGGTAGACATAGCTCTCCCCGAGGTCACCGGTGACGATGCCGACGAGGTAGTCCCAGAACTGGACGATGACGGGCTTGTCGAGGCCGTACTGGCTGCGGAGTTCGGCGATCTGCGCCGGGGACATCGGCCGTTCCTTCGCGATCTTGAGCACGGGGTCGCCGGGCAGCATTCGGAAGGCGAAGAAGCCGAGGACGATGACGAGGACCATCGAGGTCGCGGCCCCGCCGAGTTTGCGCAGGAAGTAGCCTGCGAACGATCCGCCCTTCGGCGGTTCGTCGATATCGGCGGAGCCGTTCGATCCCATCGCCGAGGCGGTCCCGGAGCCGGTCGTCCCCGTGCCGGGGCCCGGGTTCGCCGGGTCCGAGGCGGTGGCCGGGTTTGCCGGGTCCGAGGCGGGCCCCGGGTCGGCTGGGCCCCCGGGCCGGGGATCGCTGTGGGAAGATGTGCTCACTGGGCCGCCTACTCGCGATCGTCGGAGGACTTGCGGCGGCTGAGCAGCCAGCCGCCTCCTCCGAGGACGACGATGGCAGCGGCACCGATGCCGACCCAGCCGCCAACGCCGAGGCCTCCACCGCTCGAGGCCTCATCGGCGCCGACGGGTTCGGCCGAGGCATAGCCCCAGTAGCCGACCTGATTGGCGATCACTCCGCCGTCGGTGGGCTGTTTGGTGAAGTTCGTGAACCGGTCGGAGCGGATGGCTTCGAGCTGGCTCGGGTACCACAGCGTCACCGAGGGGGCCTCTTCGTAGTGGACCGCCAGAGCCTCCTGCACGAGTTCGGCGCGCTCGGCCTCATCGAGTTCGACGTGCTGGGCTCGGTAGAGCTTGTCGAACTCCTCGCTGCACCAGCCGTCCTGACTGGTGCCTCCGTTGCCGTCGGCGTCGGGGCGCTGTCCGCAGGTGTTGATGCTCAGCTGATAATCCGGATCCGGGTTGATCGACCAGGCGGAGAAATACATGTCGTAGTCGCCCTTGGTGGTGCGCTCCGACACCGTGTCGACATCGGTCGACTCGGCCTTGAGATCGATGCCGATGTCCTCCATCCACGGTCCCAGGAACTTCGCGGTGTTCTGCTCGATCGGCTCGTCGGCGTCGGTGAGGAACCGCAGTTCGAGCTTCTGACCGTCCTTGGTCCGGATGCCGTCCGATCCTTCCTCCCAGCCGGCCTCGTCGAGCAGCTTCTTCGCACGGTCGACGTCGAATCCGCTGATGACCGGATCATCGTCCTTCAGGGCCCAGGTCGGGTAGACCGAAGGGATGAAGCTCGTCGCCGGCTGGGCATAGTCCTGCATCACCTGGTTGCGCAGGGTCTCGATGTCGATGCCGGCGCGGATGGCTTGACGGACCCGCTTGTCCTTCAGCGCCTCGTGACCGGTGCCGAACTCGTTGTCATCGGCATCGGCGATGCCGGGGTTGATGGAGATGCCGTTGAACCGGCGGCCGTCGCCGTCGTTGAGCTCGACGTTGTCGGCTCCTTCGAGTGCGGTGAACTGGTCCGGGCTGAGACCGGAGATGAAGTCGACCTCCCCGGAGCGGATGGCCTGGACCTGAGCGTCGGAGTTCGTGTAGTAGCGGTACTGGATCTCGTCGAGCTCAGGCTCACCGCGCCAGAAGTTCGGGTTCGCCTTGAGTGTGATCGACTTGTTCGCTTCATAGCTCTCGAGCTGGAACGGACCGGAGCCGACCGACTCCTCATCGTTCTTGAACTCCCCGGGCTCGTCGATCTTCGACCACACGTGCTCGGGCACGACGGGGATCTCCTGGCCCGGGTTGTTCGCCTGAGGCTCCTTCAGGGTGATCACGAGCGTGGATTCGTCCGGAGCCTCGACCTTGTCGAAGTTCTCGACGAGGCTGCCGTTGGCGACCGCCATCTCCTCCTTGTCCATCATCTGGTTGTACGTCCACGCCACGTCCTCCGACGTCAGCGGTTCGCCGTCGGACCACTTCATGTCCGGTCGGATCGTGTACGTCCAGACCTTGCCGTCGTCGTCGGTGCTCCAGTCGGTGGCGAGCCCCTCGGTGACCGAACCGTCCTCGGCGTCATTGGCCACGAGGTTCTCGTACATGTACCGGAAGGTGTTCGTCGGCACCAGGTAGAACGAGGTGAAGGGGTTGAATGAATCGATGAATCCGTCGGTGGCGATCCGCAGCACGTTTTCGGACTCCGGCGCCTCTGAGGTGGCCGCCTGGGCCGGTCCGGCGGCCAGGGAACCGGCCAGGGCCAGTGCGGCGACGCCGGCCAGGCACCGGCGCAGTCCTCTGCGCAGTGTGGGGTGAGTGAACATCGTTGTCCTTCTGCTCGTGCGGTGATTCAGTTGTCACTGTCGATCCGGGCGACTGCGTTCGTGCGTGCCGAATGCGATGAGTGTGCTTGAGATCACTCTACGTTCGAAGTGCCCTGATTTAGGCATAACAACACACAAAGTTGCTTGTCAGCGACTGTGCAAACACCACAGCATCCGTTTCCGGGCCGGTCTGCGCGCGGCTTCGGCACACTGTCGGCCGGGCCCCCGGCCGGCGACCGGGGTGCCTCCGGCCGGCGACCGGATGCCCCGGCCGACGATCGAACTCCCCTGCCGCCGGCCCCGGATTCCCCAGTCGGCGACCAGGCCGCCCCACCCGGCGACCAGGCCGCCCCACCCGGCCGTAGCGACTCGACTGCAGGGTGCGGAGGCCCGTCAGGCCGCCGGTGTCGCCTGTCCGTTGCGGTGTGCGATCTGATCCGAGGTCTCGGCCTTGCGCAGCTTCTGCAGGATGGCGACGGCGATGAGCACCACGAGTCCGATCAGGGAGATCCACAGGGCCGGATAGACCAGCGCGATGCCTCCGGCCACCAGCAGCACTCGTTCGACCACATTGGTGACACCGAAGAAGTAGCCGGCCATTCCTGCGGCCACGCCGACCATGCCCAGGCACAGCGTCACGAGCGCAGACAGCATGTCCTGCCAGGTTCCCTGCAGCAGCAGAGCGGGCTGGATGATGAAGACATAGGGGATGAGGAATCCGGCGATGGCGATCCGCACCGCAGTCACTCCGGCCTTCATCGGGTTCGCACCGGCGATGCCCGCCCCGGCGTAGGCGGCCAGGCAGACCGGCGGGGTGATATCGGCGAGGATGCCGAAGAAGAAGACGAACATGTGCGCGGCGATCAGCGGCACATCGAAGTTGTTGTACAGGATCGGCGCGGCGACAGTGGCCGTGACCACGTAGTTCGCCGTCGTCGGCAGCCCCATTCCGAGGACGAGGCAGGCGATCATCACCATGAACAGCACGATGAAGAAGTTGCCTCCCGCCAGATCGACGAGCCCCTTGCCCAGCTGTCCGCCCAGACCGGTCACAGTCACCGTGCCGGCGACGATGCCGGCCGTGGCACAGGCGGCGATGACGGGCAGCGCCGTGCGCGCGCCGGCGACGAGGACGTTGACGAGTGCCCTGGGGCCCAGCCGGGTCATCTTCCGCAGGAAGCTGAGGACGAAGGCCGTGCCGATGCCGAACAGCGCCGCCCGGATCGGGGACATGCCCGTCAGCAGAGTGAGCACGATGACGACCAGCGGCAGCAGCAGGTCGATCCGCTTGAGCAGTTCACGACCGTCCGGCAGCGCCGACTTCGCCATGCCGAGGATCCCGCTCATCTTCGCTTCGAAGTGGATCGACAGGAACGCGCCGAGGAAGTACAGCAGCGCCGGGATGATGGCGATGACGATGAGGCCGTTGTATTCGAGGTCGGGCACGTTCTGAGCCATGATGAACGCGGCCGCACCCATGATCGGCGGCATGATCTGCCCGCCGGTCGAGGCCGTGGCCTCGGTGGCCGCGGCGAAGTGGGGTCTGAATCCGGCCTTCTTCATCAGCGGAATGGTGAACGACCCCGAGGCGACCGTATTGGCCACCGAGGAGCCGGAGACCATTCCCTGCAGCCCGGAGGCGACGACCGCGGCTTTCGCCGGTCCGCCCGTATAGCGGCCGGTCAGGCGGAAGGCGACGTCGTTGAAGAACTGGCCGATGTTCGTGTGCACGAGCATCACGGCGAAGAACAGGAAGAGGAAGATGAAGTTCGCCGACACCTGCACGGGGGTGCCGAAGATGCCCGTGCCGTTGGACAGGAACATGTTCGTCGCCAGGTCCTCGACGCTCATCCCCGAGTGGCGGAAGACGGGGCTGTGGTTGCCGAAGAGCCCGTAGGCCAGGGCGACTCCGGCGATGATGACGATGGGCAGTCCGACACAGCGGCGGGTGGCCTCCAGGATGAGGAGGACTCCGAGGATCGCCACGACGAAGTCGAGGGTCGAATAGCCGAGGATCTGGACGGAGTTGCTGACCAGGCGCGAATAGTCGAAGAAGATGTAGAGGTTGCACAGCAGTCCTGCCAGCCCGAGCAGAACGTCATACCACGCGATTCGGCTGCCGCGCCCGATGAGGAAGTCGGCGACGCGATTGCCGGTGGCCGGTGCGTCGAGCAGCCTCTTGCTGGCCGGGTAGAGGAAGAAGATCAGCGCGGTCGCCCCGGCCAAGTGGAGCGACGAGTGCATCCACGTGTTGAACGGCCGCTCGAGTGCGGCGTAGAGGTGGTAGAGCGTGAAGACGATGGAGACTCCGCCGATCACCCATGCCCACCAACCGAGATTCGTGCGGAACCGACTCGAGGAGTCGACGTCGCGCAGCATCTTCTCCGTCGCCTGTTCGGCTGCCGCCTGCGTGCCGGCAGCCGCCCCGGCCGTCGGATCTCCCGGCCGGGGCGCTGTCGTCTCGTCACTCACGGCAGGTCGACGCCCTCTTCTTCGAAGTACTTCTCAGCTCCCGGGTGCAGGGGAACGTCTCCGATTCCCTGCATCGCGGTGTCCTTTTCGATCAGCTGTCCGACATCGAGGGTGACGTCATCGGTGTTCTCGAACAGCGCCTTGGTCAGTCCGTAGGCCGTGTCCTCGCTGACCTGGTCCGTCGATGCCACCAATGCGGCGAACACCGAAACCGTCGGAACGTCCTCGTCGAGGAAGTCATAGGCATCGGCGGGGATGTCGTAGGACTCCGCGCCGGTCGATTCCTCGATCGCCGAGGTGACGTCGTCGTCGAGCTCGAGCAGCCGGACGTCGGTCGAGGCCGCCAGCTGGGTCAGACCGGCGACGGGTGTGCCGACGACGAAGATCGTGGCGTCGATCTGCTTGTCGCCGAGCATATCGGTCGATGCCCCGAAGTCCGTGATCTCAGGGGTGTAGTCCGACTCGCCGATGTCCGCGGCCTCGAGGATCGCATCGGAGATCGCCCGCGTGCCGGATCCGGCATCGCCGACGGCGATCTTCTTGCCCTTGAGGTCATCGACCGATTCGATGTCCGAGTCGTCGCGGACGATGATGTGTGCGGCCTCGGGGTAGAGCGAGGCGAGCCAGCCGACGTTGTCGAGCTCCGTGCCGTCGAGGTCCTCGAGCTCACCGTTGACGGCATCGTTCGCGGTATCGCTCTGGGTGAAGCCCATCTGCCACTCGCCCTGGTAGATCTTGCCGAGGTTCTCCGCCGAGGCGCCGGACTCCACGTAGTTGACGGTGACCCCGTCGACATTGCTCTCGAAGATCGTGGCCAGCTCTCCACCGAGCGGGTAGTACGTTCCCGAGGTGCCGCCGGTTCCGAGGGTGAGGTCGTCCGTGGTCTCACCGCTGCCGCCTTCACCCCCACCGGATCCGCAGGCAGTCAGGGTCAGGGCGAGCGCGGCAATGGCCGCTGTGGTGATGCGTCGAATCGTCATTGTCTTCCCTTCTCAGCCGAGTCGATGGCCTCAGCACCTCTGCTGAGCGACCGGTCACTTATCTCCGAGGCTATTCGGAGGTTGTCATTGTTTTGGCCCTCGAACTCAAAGTTTGCTGAATTGTTAGATGAGGAGTCAATCCTCCCACGGTTCCAAGCCCCGCTGTCGAATGCACCCGTCTCGGTGAGGACTCGGTCCAGGGACTGACCTCGGCGGATGAGAGTCCACTCGATCGCCCCGTCCGGTGTCGTCCGGTATCCGTAGACGGGCACGGCCGGCAGGAGGTTGTACGAGAACGGGTTCGAGAAGTAGTACGCGCCGGTCTCCGGCACGGCCACGAGGTCGCCCGCGTCGAGGCGGGGCAGCATCCGGTCACGGGCGAGGAGGTCGCCGGAGAAGCAGGCGGGGCCGGCGATATCGGTCGGGACCGCCTCGGCGGTCTTGGGTGCGCCGTGCGCGGTGAAGGGCAGGATGCGCAGGGGCCAATCGGCCGGCGCGTAGGCGGTGCGGGTGGCGACCTGGACGCCGGCGTGGGTCATGGCGATGCGGCGCCCGCCGGTGGTCTTCGCGTATTCGACGCGGGTGAGGATGGTGCCGGCCTTGGCCAGCAGTGCGCGACCGAATTCCGTGACGATGTCGAAGTCGAACAGTCCCGGCACGAGGTCCTCGAGCACGGCCCGGTACTCGGCGAAGGTGGGGGTGACGTCCTCACCGTCGAAGTTCACCGACAGTCCCCCGCCGATGTCGATGCGGGTGACCCGCCGTCGGTCGGGCGCCGTCGGCGACTGCAAATCGCGCCGGCCCGACGTGCTCGTCTCGGGCATCGTCGTCGACTCCGACGCGGCTCGTGCGTTGATCTCTTCGGCGAGCTCGACGGCGGCGCGGATGCCGACCGCGGCTTTGTCGAGGCTGATGCCCTGGGAACCCGAGTGGACGTGGATCTGGTTGAGCCACGGCCTGGCCAGATAGGCCTCGATGAGGCTCTCCCGGGCACCGGGATCGCCCAGCCCGATGCCGAACTTCGAGGTCTCGGTGGCAGTGCTCAGCGATCCGATCGCGCCTGTGCCCGATTGCGGGTTGATGCGGATGCCGATCCGTGCCGAGGCGGGACCCGGCACTTCCACCGAGGCGGGACCCGGCACTTCCGCCGAGGCGGGTCCGGGGCGGCGTTCTGCCAGGATCGTGTCGAGGCGGGCCAGTTCGTCGAAGTTGTCGATGTTGATCGAGACACCGAGATCGACGGCCCTTCGCAGTTCGGTCCAGGTCTTGGCCGGGGAGTCGAACACGATCGCTTCGGGGGCGAACCCGGCTTCGAGGGCGAGTTCGAGCTCACCGGGGCTGGCGACCTCGCAGCCGGCTCCCGCCTCGGCGTAGCGATGCAGCAGCGAACGCAGCGGCACGGCTTTGCAGGCCACCGCGTGGAGCACGTCCCGCTGCGAGGCGAAGGCCGAGTTCAGCCGCTCGAATGCGGCATCGACCCAATCGAGGTCCATGAGTCCGAGCACCGGGTCCCGGTCCGATAGGACGGGCACGCGTGCGTGCCGGTCACCACCGGCATCGGGGTCGTCCGCGTCGCCGCGACCGAAGTGATCGCTGGTCTCGGCGATCGCCCTGATCGCCCCTGCCCGGCTGTCCGGGATCGAGTGGTCACTGTCTGCCATACCGTCCTCTGTTCGTGGTCTCCTGTCACTTTAGGACGATCGACCTAGCCGAACAGACAATAACGTGCCAATCTTTGCCGCACCCGATTGTAGGTTTCACACCATAATGGGCTGCCGGCTGCCCCGGGCCGCCGGGCTCAGCTCCTCGCTCGGTCGTGGGTGAGCACCGAGAGTTCGAGCCACAGCCTGTCGGCGGGCTCGGCCGTCGACAGACCGGTGATCTCCTCGATCCGTCCCAGCCGATGCCGCAGGGAGTTCGTGTGCACGTGCAGCCTGCGGGAGGCCTCGGCGGAGTTGCCGACCGTGGCGAAGTACACGCGCAGCGTCTCGAGCAGGCTGCCGTTGTGGTTGGCGTCGTGCCGGGCCAGCGCGCGGGCCGGCCAGACCACGCGTTCGCCTCCGTCGCCGGCGTCCGCGGCTCGCAGAGCGTCGGCCACGCGCAGCCCGACGACCTCCGCGGCGACATCGGCGGCCGTCGCTCCGGTGACCGCCTCGGCCGTCGCTCCGGTGACCGCTTCGGGCACCGCTGCGGACGCCGAGGCGAGACCCGCCTCGGCGTCCGCTCGGGCCGCACCGGCGGAGTTCAGCCGGGCTTGGACGGCGTCGACGACGTAGACGGCCTCGGTCCAGGAGCGGTGCACCTCGTCGAGGCGGTCGACCGGGGTGCCGACGCCGAAGGCCAGCCGGTCGCCTCCGGGCAGCGAACGCCGCAGCGTTGTCAGCACATGGTCCCGAATGCCTTCGGCGTCCATCGGCTCGCTCATCTGCACCAGCACCGCCAGATGGGCCCCACCGCCGGCGGTCGGACCGGTGCCGAGCCCGGGCTCCACATGTGCGAGCACGGCATCGGCGAAGGCCGCCCGCAGATGGAATCGCAGCACGGGCTCGCGCTCGGGCGCCACCTCGGCGAAGGCGAGGGCACAGTAGTGGCCGGCAAACGGCAGCGCCAGCAGGGTCGCCGAGGGGCCGAGGTCGGCGGGGCCGGCGAGGATCCCGCCGAGGGCCTCCCGGCGGATGCGCTTCTCGAACGGTGAGCGCCGCAGCGTGCGCAGCATCACGGGCAGGGCGGCGCGGGCGGCATCGCGGAGCACCTCCCGCAGCGGCTCGGGATCGACCGAGGACGGGTAGGCCGCCCAGATCGTGCCGATCAGCTCGCCCTCGCTGCGCAGAGCGATGACGGAACGGGCCGGCGAGGAGCCGGCGGCGCGGCGTTCGACGACGTCGGTGGAGTGTCGGACCGTGTCGAGGAATCCGGATTCCTCGAGTTCGGCGATCCGCCAGGCCGGAATCGCCCCGGTGAGGATCGTCTCCCGCCGGATCTCATCGAGCTCATCGCCGAGGTTGGCGTGGGCGAGGACTCGCGAAGCGGGGTCCTCGATCGTGATCGATGCGCCGGTCAAGTCCGCGATGACCGCCGCTAAGGCGCTGAGATCGTCGACATCGGGCCAGGCCAGGGTGCTCGTCGCCCCCTCCTTGAGCTGCCGCAGGTGGACGAGCGCCTCCGACCAGGTCACATGCGGTGAGCGTTCGAGGAGGACGGGCCCCTGCTGCCCACCCGGGGCCTCGGAATCGCCGAGGTGGACGTGCGCTCCCGGCGGGAGCACGAGCGCCGCGGCCCCGGCGTGTTCGTCGAGGATCGCCTCGAGTCCCGTTCGACTGTGCACCGCGTCGGTGATGAGGACGACGGCCCCGGCCCGGGCTCGGCGGGCAGGGTCGGCCGAGGCAGCGGCGGCGTGATCGGAGTTCTCGGCGGCCCCGCCGTCGAGCGCGTCTTCCTGCGGCAGGTCGAATCCGAAGTCGATCCGCGTGATCTCAACATCATGGGCGACCTCGGTGAGCGGAAGCAGGAAGCTCTCCGTGTCCCGGAGCATCCGGGACAGGCGAAGGCCAGCGGTGTCGGTCATATTCTCACTGTAACCAATGGCGCCCGCTCCTCCCTTGGAAGCGCCGGCCCCTTCCCCCTGCGAAGCGCCGACTCCTTCCCCTGCGAAGCGCCGACTCCTTCCCCTGCGAAGCGCCGGTTCCTTCCCCTGCGAAGCGCCGGTTCCTCCCCCTGCGAACGGCTGACGGCGGCGCGGATGCCTCGCGTGGCATCCGCGCCGCCGTCAGGCAACTCTCGGGCGGGTGGTCAGCCGAGGAGTTCGGCCAGGCCCGCCTCGATGACGTCGAAGGCGTCATGCAGGAGTTCGTCGGAGATCGTCAGCGGCGGCAGGAAGCGCAGAATGTTGCCGTAGGTGCCCGTGGTGAGCACGACGACGCCGTTCTTCGCACAGTAGTCGGCGATCTTCTTGACCAGATCCGGGTTCGGCTCGATCGAGTCGTGCTCGACGAACTCGGCGGCGATCATCGCACCGCGGCCGCGGACGTCACCGATCTCCGGGTACTTCGACTGCAGCTTCGTCAGCCGGTCGACGAGGATCTCACCGATGTGCTCGGCATTGGCGGCCAGGCCGTCCTCTTCGTAGGCGGCGATCGCGCCGAGGGCCGCGGCACAGGCGACGGGGTTGCCGCCGTAGGTTCCGCCGAGGCGGCCGGGTCCGACCGAGTCCATGATGTCCGCGCGCCCGGTCACGGCCGACAGCGGCAGACCACCGGCGATGCCCTTGGCCGTGGAGACGAGATCGGGGACGATGCCCTCCCATTCGGAGGCGAACATCTTCCCGGTGCGGGCGAAGCCGGCCTGGACCTCGTCGGCGACGAAGACGATGCCCTTCTCGCGGGCGTAGTCGACCAGCGTCGGCAGGAAGCCCTCGGCCGGAACGATGAAGCCGCCCTCGCCCTGGATGGGCTCGATGACGATCGCGGCGACGTATTCGGAGCCGAGCTGCTTCTCGATCATATTGATCACGCGCTTGGCCGCGTCCTCACCGCTGACCTTCGTGCCCGCGGCGTCGTTGTCACGGAACGGGTAGGACATCGGGGCCCGGTAGACCTCACCGGCGAAGGGTCCGAAGCCGGCCTTGTAGGGCGCGGCCTTCGAGGTCATCGCCATGGTCAGGTTGGTGCGACCGTGGTAGGCGTGGTCGAAGACGACGACGGCATCGCGGCCGGTGTGGGCGCGAGCGATCTTCACGGCGTTCTCGACCGCCTCGGCGCCGGAGTTGAGCAGCACGGTGCGCTTCTCGTGGTCGCCCGGGGTCAGACGGTTGAGGGCTTCGGCGACCTCGACGTAGCCCTCGTAGGGGCTGACCATGAAGCAGGTGTGGGTGAACGACTCGAGCTGGGCCTTCGCGTTCTCGACCACGCGCGGGTTCGAGTTCCCGGCCGTGGTCACGGCGATGCCGGCGCCGAGGTCGATGAGCTGGTTGCCGTCGGCGTCCTTGAGGATGCCGCCGCCGCCCGCGACCACATAGGCGGGCAGGGCCGAACCGACACCGGTGGCCACGGCGGACTGGCGACGTGCCTCGAGTTCACGGGACTTCGGTCCCGGGATCTCGGTGACGATCTTACGTTCCTGCGGCAGCGCTTCGCCGCCCATCTCCAAAGCTGTCATAAGGGGAACAATAGGGGTTCATGACGCGTTTTGTCACTTGTCGTCCGCAGGCTGGGCAGATGGCCGGAATCCGCGGCCGCGAAGGTGCGGATTCCGTCGTCCTCGGGCGCCGATGACGCAGCTTGGGATCAGCGGTTCTGGTTCCGCATGTCGACGTCCTTGTTCCGTGCCGGCAGAACCCGTTCGTGTTCGCGCACGGGGGCGACGATGGTCTCCTGCGCGCCGACGACGCGGTCTCCGTCACTCATTTCGAAGCTCAGCTCCGCCTCGGGCGAGAGGTTGCGCTTGACCACGGCCAGACCGATCGGTCCGAGCTGCCAGTGCACGGTCACCGAGCTCAGCGTGCCCACCGACCGCTGCGAGCCGCGGACCTCGGCGAGCACATCGGAACCGGGGTCCGGGGCGATGTGCCCGGATCCGTCGAGGTGGACGAAGGTCAGACGCCTGGGCGGCTGGCCGAGGTTGTGCACCCGCGCCACGGCCTCCTGGCCCCGGTAGCACCCCTTGGCCAGGTGCACGGCCGTGCGCAGCAGGTCGAGTTCGCCGACGAGCGCCTTGTGGTCGATCTCGCTGCGGCCCGGGCGCCAGGCCGCGATCCGCAGCGCCTCCCAGGCGTCGAAGCCGGCCATGGAGAAGTCCTTGGCCGACAGCCCCTGCAGGTCGGTGCGCTTGACGATGCCGATGACGAACGGGGTCTCGAGCCCGGGATGGTCCGTGCCCGCGACCTCGAGGCCGAGGTCGATCTGGGCGTAGGAGGCCGAACCGACGCCGATGTGCGGCCACGGGTCGGCCCACAGCTGGGTCACCGGCAGCTTCTCGGGCAGGGCGGTCACGGCGCCGAAGCACTGGAAGTCGTCGCTGAGGTCGTCGATCTCGACGCGCATCATGAACACCATCTTGCGCAGGAAGTCCAGCGTCTGATCGGTGTTGAGCTCACTGATCGCCCACAGGGCCTCACCATCGTCGACGATCTTGAGCCAGCCCTCGATCCGGCCGTTCGGGTCGAGGACGAGGGTCTCCGTGGACACACCTGGGGCGAGCGTGTCGATCTTCTGCGTGGTGATCGAATTGAGCCAGGTCAGACGGTCCGGCCCGCTCAGGCGCAGCACCCGCAGGTGCGGGAGGTCGACGAGGCCGTCCTGCTCTTCGAGCACGCGCTGCTCACGCAGGGAGGCGCCGTAGTGCAACGGGGTCTCCGACAGCGCTCCGGCCCCCATGACCGCCGTCGAGCTCAGCGGTCGGGCCAGCGAGGACCGGCGCACGGTCGCCTCGGCCGAGGAATTCTCGTCGCCAGGCGACGGCGAATCGGAGGGAACGGGGTTCGGCGACACGGGATCAGACATCTCAGGACAGCTTCTTCAATCTGGCAGAGGAGTGCGAGGCGAGTTCGTGGCCCATGGCTGCCATATCCCAGGCCCACATGAGTTCGCCGCCGACGAGGCCGTACATCCGCGTCGAGGCGGTGTACTCCTTCGCGGTCTTCGTTCGGGCCACGACGTCCGTGGCCAGGTCGATGCGCGGGCCTCTGACGGTTCCCGCGTAGAGTTCCATGACGCCGTGCGGATGGGCGATCTCGACTTCGATCTCGAAGGCGTCGTCGTTCGTGCGCAGGGTCTCGACCGCGGCGGCGGAGGTGAAGCTCTGCTCCGCGGTGGGCACCATCATGCCCGGCCCCACGTCGCCCTCGTCGTGCTCGCGCACGAGCTGCCAGATTCCGGTCTCCAGCGTCAGGGTCGATTCGAGCTCCCCGGCCTCGTCGAGCAGCCACGCATGCGCAGTGTACTGGAGGAACGGGGTGCCCTCGTGGGCGGCGAAGTCGATGCGCTGACCGAACTGCTTCTCAGGTGTGTCCGCATAGCCGACGACACCGACGCCTTCCCAGGACCCGATGAGCCAGGACAGGGGGACGAGCTCCGGATGGAGCGAGGCATCAAGTTCGATCATCGTCGATCAGCGATTGTCCTTGAACAGCGCGGTCACGACCTTGACCCCCACGCCCAGGGCGCCGAGGGCGGCGAGGCCGACGAGGCTAGAGAAGACGATTTCGAGTGCGACAAGATTTTCCATGCCTCCAGTCTACAGTTCCTCAGAGCGCGACGCGCTCCAGGGCGTAGACGACGACACCGCCGAGGGCGATCGGGGCCGCTCCGAGGGCCAGCTGCACGGCGAAGCTGCGGGCCTTCTCCACGTTCTTCTTCAGTTCGATGTTCTGCGCGGCCTCGAGGTTGGCCGCCTGGAACTTCGCATAGGCGATGAGGCCGAGCATCCGGTCGACGGCGGCCACGAGCAGACCCATGATGACGCCGAGGACGAGCGCGGCCGGCCAGGAGATCGAATCGTCGAAGACGAGCACCGAGAGGATCCCGGCCACCGCGGTGGACATGGCCAGGGCCAGCGGCGAGGTGTAGATCGCCGGCCACGGCAGGGCGGTCATGCACTGGGCGACGATGAGGGCGGCGAGGCCGATGACGATGGCCTCCTTGTCCCCGGGGATCGTGATCGCCGCGACCCAGGTGCTGGCGGACAGCACGATGACGAGGCCGGAAACTTGGGCGGAGACGTTGGCCACGGCATAGGAGGCGCCGATGCCGCGGGTGAGGTTCTGGACGAAGGTCCACAGCAGCCCGAGACCGGCCAGAACGGGCAGCCAGTCGAGATAGGGAGCCGCCGAGTCCCGCCATGCGGCCACGAGTCCGGCCACCCCGAAGAGTGCGAGCATGATCGACGTCGCCCGCGGCTGCGGGGAGTCCGTCAGGCGCGGCCACCCGTAGGCGACGCCGAGGACGATGAGTCCGGTCGCCAGCAGGAACAGCGTATAGCCCCAGTACACGGAAGCGCTGAGGGCCAGCACCAGCACGAGGGCGACGGCTACTCGAATCCATCTGATCACAGGACTATCGTGCCTCATCTGATCGCGCATTCGCGATTTCGACCCCGCCGCGCTCAGCGCGCGCACGACCCGGACCTCGCTATACTCTGTCTCAGACGTCGGGCGCCGGGGAGGTGGATGCAGCACATGCGGATTCTGCACATCTGCCCCACGGCCCGCCTCGATCATCCCCTCGCCCCCGAATCGCTGCAGTACCTGGGACATCGGATCGACCGGTGCGGTGCCGAGCAGCTGTCAGCGCTCGATCGCGAATCCCTCACACCCGATGTCGTCATCGTCGACGCCTGCCTCGATCTCTCCCTGGCCCCGCGCATCGCCGAGGCGCTCAGTGCCGCAGGAATCACCGCCGCCATCGTCGTCGTGCTCGGCGAGGGTGGGCTGGCGACCGCCTCTGCGAAGTGGGGCGTCGCCGATTTCCTCCTCACCACCGCCGGCCCCGCCGAGGTGGAGGCCAGGCTGCGCGTGGCCCGTGACCGCCATCTCTCCGCCCAGTCGGGCGGCACCGGCACGGGCGGTCGCCTCGGCGCGGGCTTCAGCACCCAGCCGTGGGGTGTCCCGGGCACGGCACGCGGCCTGTCGGGTTCCGGTGCGGCCGGTGCCCGCGGCGGCGACGGCGGGCCGTGGAATGCCGAGGGTGAGCCGATGATCGTCGTCACCGGCACCCTGCGCATCGACGAGACCGCGTTCACCGCCGACCTCGGCGGGCGCAGCCTCGATCTGACCTATCGCGAGTTCGCGCTGCTGAAGTTCTTCGCCATGCACCCCGAACGGGTCTTCACCCGCGATGAGATCCTGCTGGCCGTATGGGGAGACGACTACTTCGGCGGCACCCGCACCGTTGACGTGCATGTTCGTCGCCTGCGTGCGAAACTCGGCAAAGACCTCGAGAACGCCATCCACACCGTGCGCAACGTCGGCTACCGGTTCAGCGCCGACAGCGTCACCGGCACCGAGGACGGCGATTCCGAGCCCCCGCAGGCGGAGACGCAGACGGGCGCGAGAACGCAACGAGCACAGAGGACGTGAAGGCATGAGAATCCAGGCCAGTGGAGCGATCACCGGAACCGCCATCGACACCCTCACCGAGGCGGAGGTCGCCTTCCTCGACAGCGTGGCCGCCGCCGACGGCGCGGCCGAGATCTCCGGCGGACCGATGGCCATCGCCACCGGAGAGGACACCGCCGATCAGGCCCAGACCGCCTCGAGCGTGTGGCGTGTCTATGCGGGAGGATCCGACGGCGCGGGAGGCGCGGGCGGAGCAGGTGACGCCGGAGGCGCGGGCCGAGCCGATGACGCGGGCGAGCTCATCGGCTACGGCATCCGCGCGAAGCAGGGAGAGCGGCACGCCGCCGAATTCCTCATCGACCCCGACCACCGCGGACAGGGTCTGGGCGAACGGCTGCTCACGACCATCCTGGCCGAGCAGCCCGAGGCCTGGTGCTGGTCCCACGGCGACCACCCGGCCGCGGCCCGCCTGGCGGACAAGCACGGGCTCAGCCGCGACCGCGTGCTCTATCAGATGCGCACCGATGCGGACCTCGGCCCCGACGACCTGCCGGCGACTCGAACGCCCGAGGGCGTGGAGATCCGCTCCTTCGCCCCCGGCGACGAGGACGGCTGGCTGTCGGTCAACAACGCCGCCTTCGACTGGCATCCGGAGCAGGGCTCGCAGACCCGGGCCGACATCGACGCGATCGTCACCGCAGACGACTTCGACCCCGAGTCGGTCGTCATCGCCGAACGCGACGGCGAGATCATCGGCTTCCACCAGATCAAGCTCACGGACACGCAGACCGAGAGCCGCCTCGGCGAGGTCTATGTCGTCGGCGTCGATCCGCACGTCCACGCCAAGGGCGTGGGCAGGGCGCTGACGGTCGAGGGCATGCGGAGGATGCTCGCGGCCGGGGCCCGGGTCGTCGAACTCTACGTCGAGTCGGACAACGCCCCGGCGCTAAACTTGTACGAGCGGCTGGGATTCCATGTCGCGGTCGCGCACGTGTCCTACGCGCCGGTGACGACGAGCGGGAAGGAGTAGGCCTTTGTACGACATCGCAGCAGCCGGCGAAGAGCTGGGTCTGCCGGAACCGGCCGACCGCTTCCTCGACCGGGAACTCAGTTGGCTGGCATTCAACGAGCGCGTCCTCGACCTCGCCTCGGACCCGCAGATCCCGCTGCTCGAGCGGGTGCGGTTCCTGTCGATCTTCGCGACCAACCTCGACGAGTTCTTCATGGTCCGCGTCGCCGGACTCAAGCGCCGCATCAACACCGGCCTGGCCGTGCCCAGCGTGACCGGCCGGATGCCCGCGCAGGTCATGCATGCCATCGGCGTCCGCGCCCACGAGCTGATGAGCCGGCACGCGGCTCTGCTCAAGGACGACATCGGCCCGCGCCTCGATGCGGAGTCGATCTCGAAGGTCGCCGTCGATGAGCTCAGCGCGGACGAACGGGCACGGGTCGACGAATTCTTCTTCGGCCACGTCTTCCCCGTCCTCACCCCGCTGGCCGTCGACCCGGCCCACCCGTTCCCCTACATCTCGGGCCTCTCGCTCAACCTCGGCGTGCTCCTGCGCTATCCGGGCTCCGGCAAGGAGCTCTTCGCCCGAGTCAAGGTGCCCCCGCGCCTGCCGCGGTTCTTCAACGTCGCCGAGGCGACCGGCCGGCCCGCCGGACGCGATGTGCCCGCCCGCTTCGTCGCGCTCGAGGACATCATCGCCGAACACCTCGACACTCTGTTCGAGGGCATGGAGGTCATCCACCACTCGACCTTCCGCGTCACCCGCAACGAGGACCTCGAGGTCGAGGAGGACGATGCGGAGAACTTGCTCAAGGCCTTGGAGAAGGAGCTTCTGCGCCGGCGCTTCGGACCCGCCGTGCGGATGGAGATCACGGAGAACATCCACCCCCGGGTGCTCGAGATGCTCAAGGACGAACTGGGCATCGACGATTCCGAGATCTACCACCTGCCGACACCGCTCGACCTGTCGGGCATGTCCGATATCGCCGATGTCGCCCGCGACGATCTGCACTTCCCGAAGATGGTCCCGCAGATGAACAAGGACCTCTCGCTGCGCGAATCCAGCGACCAGGTCGACGTGTTCGACGCGGTGTCCAGCCGAGACATCCTGCTGCACCATCCCTACGACTCGTTCTCCACCAGCGTCCAGGCCTTCCTCGAACAGGCCGCCGCGGACAAGAACGTGCTCGCGATCAAGCAGACGCTCTACCGCACCTCCGGCGACTCCCCGATCATCGACGCCCTCGTCGATGCTGCGCAGGCCGGCATCCAGGTGCTCGCCGTCGTCGAGATCAAGGCCCGCTTCGACGAGGAGGCCAACATCACCTGGGCGCGCAAGCTCGAGCGCGCCGGCGTCCACGTCGTCTACGGCATCGTCGGGCTCAAGACCCATGCGAAGCTGTCCCTGGTCGTGCGCCAGGAGGCCGAGGGCCTGGCTCGCTACTGCCACGTCGGCACCGGCAACTACCACCCGAAGACCGCCCGCGGCTATGAGGACTTCGGACTGCTGACGAAGGACACGGCCGTGGCCGATGATCTGACGAAACTGTTCAATCAGCTCTCCGGCTACGCCCCGCGGTCCGAGTACTCGCGCTTCCTCGTCGCTCCCATCTCGGTGCGCACGGGACTCATCGACCTCATCGACTCCGAGATCGCCATCGCCGAGGCCGGCGGTCACGGTGAGGTCCGGATCAAGGTCAACTCCATCGTCGACGAGGCCATCATCGATGCGCTCTACCGGGCCTCACGGGCCGGGGTCAAGGTCGAGGTGTTCGTCCGCGGAATCTGCGCCCTGCGGCCGGGCATCGAGGGGCTGAGTGAGAACATCACCGTCCGTTCGGTGCTCGGTCGGTTCCTCGAGCACTCGCGGGCCTTCGTCTTCGGCAACAACGGCGACAGGTTGGTCTACATCGGTTCGGCGGACATGATGCACCGTAACCTCGACCGGCGGGTCGAGACGCTCGTCGAGATCGTCGACGACCGACACCGGGCCGAGATCATCGACCTCTTCGACCTCGCCTTCGCCGAGTCCACCTCGGCGTTCGAACTCGCCGGTGACGGGAAGTGGACGCGTCGGACCCACGACGAGGACGGAACGGCCCTCATCGACTACCAGACCGAGCTGATCCGCCGCCATCGCCAGCGCCGACGGATCGGGGATGAGGCGTGAGCCCGTCCTCGGTCGCCTCGGCGCAGAAGTCCTCCCGGGTGACCGCCGATGTGCTCGCCGCGGGAGCCGTGTGCTGGAGGCACGGGTCCAAGGGCCTCGAAGTGGTCCTCATCCACCGTCCGAAGTACAACGACTGGTCCTGGCCGAAGGGCAAGGTCGATCCCGGGGAGACTCTGCCCGAGACCGCGGTGCGCGAGGTCAAGGAGGAGACGGGCCTCGACATCCGGCTCGGCATTCCGCTGCCCACGGCCGAGTACAAGGTCGGTGGGAAGAACACGAAGAAGGTCTTCTACTGGTCAGCCGAGGTCAGAGGCGATGCCGCCTTCGCCCCGATGAATGAGCGGGAGGTCGACCGGGCGAAGTGGTTCCCGGTCGAGAAGGCCAGGACGAAGCTGACGTCCTATTCGGATCGGGAGCAGCTCGACGCCCTGATCAAGTACGATTCGACCGATGCGCTGCGGGCCTGGCCGCTCATCCTCGTCCGTCACGGCAAGGCCTTTCCCCGGTCGAAGTGGCATGAGACCGAGCACGTGCGTCCGCTGCTCAAACTCGGCACCCGGCAGGCGATGGCCCTGACCGGTCTGCTCAGCGCCTGGGAGACGAAGAAGCTGATCTCGAGCCCGTGGAAGCGGTGCATGGCGACCCTGGCACCGCTGTCGGCGGCGACCGGCCGCTCGATCAAGAAGGTGCCCACGCTGAGTGAGAAGGCCACCTCGGCGAATCCGGCGAAGACCGCGCGCTTCATCGAGAAGCTGCTGACCAGGGGGCGGCCCATCATCTACTGCACGCATCGACCGGTGCTGCCGACGATCTTCTCCATCTACGCCGCCCATGCCCCGAAGCGGGTAGTGGCGAAGCTGCCGAAGGACGATCCCTACCTCAAGCCCGGTGAGGTGCTCATCGCGTATGTCCGGCCCGGACCGATCCCGCGCATCGTCGAGATCGAACGCGTCCGCCCCATCGACTCCTGAGGCCGGCCTGGGACTCAGGGGACTGTGCAGTGGGCTCCGAAGAGGAGGGGGCCGAGCAGAGTCGCGTTCGCGGCATCGATCTCGTCATCGAGTCGCTGTGTGAGCGAATCGGCGGTGAACTCCCCGTCCGAGACCATCCCCTGCTGTTCGAGGTACGGCAGCAGTGCCGTCAGGGAGTTCGCCCACCCGAAGCTCGGAGCCTGATCGCCGCCTCCCGCGGGGGCGCCCATGGTCAGGTGCGGGTCGGGCAGACCGGCGGAGCGGAACGCGGCGAAGAGCTCCGAGCCCATTCGGATGTGGACGCCGGCGGCGTCCAAGCCGGTCAGAACGAGCGATCTCACCCGCTCCCACAGCGGTGTGTTCACGTTCGTCCACTCGTGGACGAGGTCGAATTCGTGCATCACCAGCAGACCGTTCGGGCGCAGATGCTGCGCGAGGCTGACCAGAGTCTCGACGGGTTCGGACAGGTGCATGAGAACGGCTCTGCCGATGATCGCGTCGAATTCCCCGTCCAGGTCGAGTCCGGCGAGGTCCGCCTCGGCGACTTCGACCTGCGGGTGCCGGGCCAGCACGGCTCGTGCCCCGTCGAGGGCGGTGGGGTCGCGATCGATGGCCAGCACGTGCCCGTGACTGCCGACGAGGTCCGCGGCGAGCGCGGCCACGGCTCCGGAGCCGGTGCCGATGTCGAGCACCCTCATCCCCTCGGTGATTCCGGCATCGATCAGCAGACTCCGGGTCAGCGGATCGAGCACGACCGATTGGTCACGCAGCCGTGAGTGTTCGTTCTCGGACTCGCCGAGAACATAGCGATGGTCATTGCGCATGGGGCCCTCCTGCCTCGATTCGCGCGCCGAGTCGCTGCGCCGCCCGGTCGCGGGACCGCGTGGCCCCGGGGCCGCGGGGTCGCGTGGCTGCGGGGCCGCGTGGTTGCGGGGCCGCGTGGCCGCGTGGCCGCGGGGCCGCGTGGCTGCGTGGCTGCGGGGTCGGCGGACAGATCATGGATGAACCGTAGGCACGGCACCGGGCGCAGACAAGGGATCGACGATCCTCAGCCCGCGTGCCCGCGAGCCGACCGCTGTGACAGCGGCGCGGACAGGGTGGGCTGTCTCGGCGACGCGGACAGGGTGGGCTGCCTCGGCGGGTGGAACGGGCCGGGCTGGCAACGATCCTTTCACGAATCCGTCCGGACTGTGACCCAGCGCTCAGGACTGTCCCGATCCTTCAATCCTCATTCATCTGACATTCACGTTCCCACTCCCTGCATTTCACACCTGCTCCTTAGCGTGGACCACGAACGATCGAGATCTCTCGAGCCGTGTCCACTACATGAAAGGCATCTTCGTGAAGATGAAGCATCTCGCCCCTGCCGCAGCGATCCTCGCGGTCGGCGCCATCACTCTCTCGGCCTGCGGCGGCCAGTCCGCCACCGGCGAAGAGGCCAGCGGCGGCGACAGCGATCTGCAGGGCACCCTGACCGGCATCGGCGCCTCCTCCCAGAAGGCCGCCATGGACGCCTGGACGGCCGACTTCACCTCGCAGAACTCCGGTGTGACCGTCAACTATTCCCCCGACGGCTCGGGTGCCGGCCGTGAGCAGTTCCTCGCCGGCAATGCTCAGTTCGCCGGCTCCGACGCTCACCTCGACGACGACGAGGTCACGGCCGGGCAGGAGACCTGCGGAGCCGATGGTGCCTTCGAATTCCCCGTCTACATCTCCCCGATCGCCGTGACTTTCAACATCGAGGGCGTCGACGAGCTCAACCTCTCCCCCGATACGATCGCGAAGATCTTCAAGGGCGAGATCACGAATTGGAACGACGAGGCCATCAAGGCCGACAATCCGGACGCCGATCTGCCCGATCTCAAGATCACCGCCGTCCACCGCGCCGATGATTCGGGCACCACCGAGAACTTCGCCGAGTACCTCAAGGCCACGGCAGAGAAGTCCTGGGACGCCGAGGTCGACGGCAACTTCCCGTCCGACTACGGCGGTGAAGCCGCCCAGGGCACCGACGGCGTGATCCAGACCGTCTCGGACACCGACGGGGCCATCGGCTATGCGGACGCTTCGGCCGTCGGCGAGCTCTCGACCGCCAAGGTCAAGGTCGGCGACGAGTTCGTCGAGCTCTCCCCCGAGGCGGCGTCCAAGGTCGTCGACGCCTCGGAGAAGGTCGAAGGGCGCGGCGAAGGAGATCTGGCCTTCGACCTGGCCCGCGACACCTCCGAGTCCGGGGCCTACCCGATCGTCCTCGTCTCCTACCACCTCGTCTGCTCCTCCTACCAGGATCAGGAGACCGTGGACATGGTCAAGGCCTGGGAGAAGTTCGTCGTCTCCGAAGAGGGACAGCAGTCGGCCGCGGAATCGGCTGGCTCCGCCCCGCTGTCGGACGAACTGCGGTCGCAGATCGAAGAGGTCATCGACTCGATCGAGGTCGCCGAGTGAGTGCGATCGCCAACTCCATTGAATTCAGCCTCTGACCTCGAAGAATAACCACCCGGGAGCGGCGCAGAGTCCCTGCGCCGCTCTTCGGTGCCTGTGGGCCCCCCGGGTTCCACCACAAGTCACGTGAGGAGCACTTGTGCCGCCCAGCACACAGATCACCGAGTCGGACTCCACCGGGCCCGACTCCCCACCAGGAGCCGAGCCTCAGCCACCGGCTGCGGCCCGTGAGGGCAGACGACAGAAGGCTGTCGTCCGCCCCGGCGACCGGATCTTCTCGGCCGCCACGCTCATCGCCGGCATCCTGATCCTGCTCATCCTCGCCGGAGTGGCTCTGTTCCTGCTCGCACAGTCGAAGGACACGATCGCCGCCCAGCTGAGCGACCCCTCGCAGATCACCGGCGGCAGGGGTTTCTTCTCCTATGTCTGGCCGCTGGTCATCGGCACACTCCTCTCGGCGGCGATCGCACTCGTCGTCGCGACTCCCTTCGCTCTGGGCATCGCTCTGTTCACCACGCACATGGCACCGCGCAGGCTGGCCCCGATGCTCGGATATGTCATCGATCTGCTCGCGGCCATCCCCTCGGTCGTCTACGGCCTCTGGGGCATCGCGCTGGCCGGCAACCTCACCGGCTTCTACCTGTGGCTGTCGAAGTGGTTCGGGTGGATCCCGATCTTCGCCCCCGCCGCCGACGGCTCCGTGTCGCAGACGGGGCGCACACTTCTGACCGCCTCACTGGTCCTGTCGATCATGATCCTGCCGATCATCACCTCCCTGACCCGTGAGATCTTCCTCCAGACCCCGCGCCTGCAGGAGGAGGCCGCCCTGGCCCTGGGCGCCACCCGCTGGGAGATGATCCGCATGGCCGTGCTGCCCTTCGGCAAGTCCGGCATCGTCTCGGCCACCATGCTCGGACTCGGGCGCGCGCTCGGCGAGACCATGGCCGTGGCCATGATCCTCTCCCCCGGCGTCCTCACCGCCTCGCTGGTCGTCAGCGGCAACCAGACCATCGCCTCGGAGATCGCGCAGAACTTCCCCGAGGCCGCGGGTCTGCGCCTGTCCGAACTCATCACGGTCGGCCTCGTGCTCTTCGTCATCACCCTGCTGGTGAACATGGGGGCGCGCGCCATCGTCGCCAGAACCTCGGTGAAGGGGAGTTGAGAACTGTGACCACTGCGGACACCGCCATCGCCAAACCCGCGAAACTGACCTCGAAGCAGCTTCCCAAGGCGACCCCCTGGGTCGTCGCCGCGGCCTCGATCGTCCTCGCGGCCGTCATCAGCCTCATCGCCTTCGGCGGCTTCAACATCCCCGTCGTCGCGATCCTCGCCGGCCTGATCAATATGGTCGCCACCTTTGTGGTCTCCGTCTCCTACGAAGGCCGCCGCAAAGCGGTCGATCGGGTCGCGACCACCGTCGTCACCTCGACCTTCGTCCTCGCATGCGTTCCCCTCATCTCGCTTCTATGGCTGACCGTGTCCAAGGGAGGCGCCGCGATCAGCGGCGACCTGCTCACCCGCACCATGCTCGGGATGAAGGGCGTGCTCGATCAGCAGTACGTCGCCGGGGAGGCCGGCCTCGCCGGCGGCTTCTACCACGCCATCGTCGGCACCGTGCTCATCACGGTCGCCGCCTGCATCATCTCGATCCCCATCGGCGTGCTCACCGCCATCTACCTCGTCGAGTACGCCGGCAAGAACCGACTGGGCAGGGCCATCACCTTCCTCGTCGACGTGATGACCGGCATTCCCTCGATCGTCGCCGGCCTCTTCGCCTTCGCGCTGTTCTCGACGATTGCGAACGTGCTCATGCCCGCCTCGGCGGGGATCGCGAAGACCGGTTTCACTGCGGCCGTGGCACTGTCGGTGCTCATGGTGCCCATCGTCGTGCGCAATACGGAGGAGATACTGCGGCTGGTGCCGATGGATCTGCGGGAGGCGTCCTACGCCCTCGGCGTGCCGAAGTGGAAGACGATCATGAAGATCGTGCTGCCCACCTCGGTGTCGGGCATCCTCTCCGGTGTCACCATCGCCATCGCCCGCGTCATCGGCGAGACCGCACCGATCATGGTCACCGCCGGATTCGCGAAGACACTCAACTGGAACCTGTTCTCCGGTTGGATGTCGACGCTGCCGACCTATATCTACGATTCGCAGCTGCGACCGGTCTCGCCCGGCGCCGCCGCGATGGCCAGCTCCGAACGCGCCTGGGCCGCCGCTCTCGTGCTCGTCCTGTTGGTCATGGTGCTCAACCTGCTGGCCCGCCTCATCGCCAAGGCTCTGGCTCCGAAGGCCGGCCGCTGATGGGCCGGACGGCGTGCGGGTGCCGCGGCGACCACAGACTTCTGCAATACTGACCTCACGGTCCTGACGATAGGGAAACACAATGTCCAAGCAGATCGACATCAAGGATCTCGACATCTTCTACGGCGACTTCCGAGCCGTCGACGGCGTGGAAATGCAGATCAGGCCCCGGTCCGTGACCGCGTTCATCGGCCCCTCGGGCTGCGGCAAATCCACAGTGCTGCGCACACTCAACCGCATGCACGAGGTCATCCCCGGAGCCAGCGTCTCCGGCCAAGTGCTCATGGACGGCACTGACATCTACGGCGCGGGCGTCGACCCCGTCAACGTCCGCCGCGAGGTCGGCATGGTGTTCCAGCGCGCCAACCCGTTCCCCACCATGAGCATCAAGGAGAACGTGCTCGCAGGTGTGCGACTGAACAACAAGCGTCTGTCGAAGACGGAGGCCGACGACCTCGCTGAGCGTGCCCTGCGCGGCGCGAACCTGTGGAACGAGGTCAAGGACCGCCTCAACCTTCCCGGCTCCGGACTGTCCGGCGGGCAGCAGCAGCGACTGTGCATCGCCCGCGCCATCGCCGTCGAGCCCGAGGTCCTGCTCATGGACGAACCCTGCTCGGCCCTCGACCCGATCTCGACGCTGGCGATCGAGGACCTCATCAACGACCTCAAGGACAAGTACACGGTCGTCATCGTCACCCACAACATGCAGCAGGCGGCTCGTGTGTCCGATCGGACCGCGTTCTTCAACATCGCCGGAACCGGCAAGCCCGGCAAGCTCATCGAGTTCAACGAGACCTCGGCGATCTTCTCGAATCCTGACAAGGAAGAGACCGAGAACTACATCTCCGGCCGCTTCGGCTGATGTGATCTCTGCGGCAGACACCGCAGGGCAGGTCATTCCGCGTCGAGATCTCCGAGGATCTCGATGCGGAATGACCTGTTTCCCCCGCGGCGGTCGATCGACACGCTGCAGGCGCCACGACGTGACTGGGTTCAGGAGTCGAGAGACGCTCTGGGAACTTGTTCGACCTTCAGTCGATGATCACAGCTTCCCCTGTTCGACGAAGCCGTGCGAGCCCCTCGCGCATCTCTTGCACCCTTTCAGGACTGTGGGCAGTCCACCCATGCAGTTCTTCGATGATCCGGACCGGTTGCCGCGTGCGATAGGAGCGAGTCGGGTTGCCCGGAAACTTCGTGTCAGTCACGTTGGGATCATCTTCGATCGCGCCGGTCGGCTCGACAATATAGATGCGTTCCGTTCGATTACCTTGTGCCAACTGTGCTCCCCATGCAGCTGCTGCCAGCGTTTCAGTGATATAGACATGATGCATGGTTCTGTCCGCTTGGAAGTTCGAAGTGTATCCAGGCACAAGCAGATCTCCAGGTTGAAGATCGGCTTTTGTGCCGTGCAGATATGTCCCGGCGATGTATACCTCGAATTCTATCGGTCCTGTCATTTTCATCTCCCTCTTAACGTGTTACCGGTGGATATATGCGCATCTGCCGTAGTCTTCAAATGCACAGGAGACCGTTCATTTCGTGTCCAGGAAAGGCCGCAGCTCCAACCATTCATGGATCGGTCTGCCTTCGGCCCCTGGGGCTGCCGATAGTTCGCCGGCCAGATCGACCGCGCGCTGGTAAGAGGCCACGTCGATGACCATCCATCCAGCGATGAGATCCTTGGTTTCTGGAAAAGGACCGTCAGTGACCGGCGGCTTCCCTTCACCGTCGAATCGCACAAACTCTCCACTGGGATCCAGAGCTTGGGAGTCGACGTACTCTCCCGAGCTCTGCAAGCGGGCGGCGAAGTCATTCATATACTGCACATGAGCTTTCACCTCCGCTTCCGTCCACTGTTCCATCGGAACGTCATTCACCGATGCTGGCGCTCCTCGGTAATGCTTCAGCAACAGATATTTCGGCATATTGTTCTCCTTACTCGAATTGAAGTCAGTTACTCTGCTGACGAACCCATTCGTCGATTCTCGACATCGTGCGCTCCGATGGGAGCTCTTACTCTCCTGCTGATCTTCGTCAGGCACCACCTCCAGGCGATGAACAAGTGCGATGTGAATCGATGAGACGGCTGACCTCAGGTGTGTGCTTCGAGCCGACGCCTGCGGTACCGGTGTGTGGCCCAGCCGAGAGCGAGCGCCCAGATCGGAAAGAGCCAGGTCGGCCCCACCGTGGCCCAGAGTCCGCCGAAGTTGCCGGTCATATTCACTGCTCCCAGCAGTGTTTCTCGCACGAGGCCGACACCACCGGTGAACACGACCACCGTCACCAGGGTCGCCGGAATCGTAGCCACAGGAATCGGCACTCGGCGACCTCCCACGGGCCCTGCCCATCGCGGCAGCCGCTCGCCCCAAGACTGGACGAGGCCGAGCGTGAGCAGAGCGCCCACCAATGCTGCGACCGCCAGGGACAGGCCCGAGTGCCACATCCCGATCCGAAGGCCTTCGGCGTAGAACTCCTCACTCAGCCCGATCGGGATTCCCGCCGCCCACAGAATCCGCGTAACCGCATAGAGGGAGGGGACCGCGACAGCGATGCCGACCGCGATCTTGGCACTCCTTGTCACCGCCGAGGAGGCACCCTTCGTGACTGCTGGTGAGGAGCCGCGAACCGTCGCCGATGATGTCGCGGACGAATTTCTCCATTGCTCAGCAGACACCGTCTGCTCGTCGCCGAACGGTCTCCGCCGGTCTGAACCGAGGCCGACCCATACCGCCAGCCACAGTCCGGATCCGAGCACCAGGGCCCCCTGCCACAGCACGGAGTCGGGAATCGGCGGAAACTGGAAGCTGACGGTGTAGCCGAGATAGGCCAGCAGCAGGGTATCGGTGAACATCACGGTCGTGACGGCGGCAAGGGCGGCGGTGAAGAGGCCGACGACGGGCGCGGCTTTCGACCGCAGTCGAGGCAGGCTCAGGAGGATACCCGCAAACACCAGGCTCAGCAGCATGCAGAAACCGACGATGCCGGCTCCGACCGGGATTGGGAACCTGTCGAGCAGTGAGCTGAACCTCCCCGGTTCAACGACGCCGAAAGGCGCCTCGAGGATTCCGCTGCCCCACAGGATCGTGACGACGAGCAGCGCCGCGGACCACACCGAGGCGAGGCCCAGTGCAATGGTGCCCGACCTCGAGGCAAGGTCGTGTGTCGACGGGTCATCTGTCTGACTTGTGCTCGGCATTGTGTTCATGCCTTCCACAATGCTTCTCTCCCCAGCGCTCGGGTCTCCCCCATACGGGGGATTCTCCGCTCCGCGTGGGGGAAATGCGGGTTGCGACCTCAGGGCACGATGAATCCGGATTCGAAAGCTCTGATCACTGCCTGCGTCCGATCACGCGCGTCGAGCTTGGTCAGCAGTGAGCTCACATAGGTCTTCACGGTCTCGCTTCCGAGATACATCTCCTGGGCGATCTCTACGTTGCTCAGACCCCGCGCCATCAGCCGTAGCACCTCCTGCTCTCGTGCGCTCAGTTGTGCCGCTCTCACCAAGTCGTCACGCCGTCCTGCCCGAGCCGCCATGTCGCGGACCTTCTGCGGATAAAGCAGTGTTTCTCCTCCGGCCACCGTATGCACGGCTCGGATCAGTTCCTCCGGCTGGGCACGTTTGAGAACGAAGCCGTCGGCTCCTGAGCGCAGAGCTTCGAAGACGTAGTCGTCGCTGTCGAAGGTCGTGAGAATGAGCACGCGCGGCGGCTCCTGCTTTGCCATCATCAGCCTCGTCGCCTCGAGGCCGTCGAGACGAGGCATATGCACGTCCATGATGACGACATCAAGGCACGTTCGCGCAGCCAAGTCGATCGCCTCAGCCCCGTCCTCGGCTTCCCCAATGACGTCCAGCTCGGGATCGGAGTCGACGATCGCCACCAGCCCAGCACGGACCAGAGGCTCATCATCGACGAGGGCCACACGAATGCTCATCTTTCACTCTCCTCGCTCACCGGAAGCACCGTTCGAAGAATCCACTCTCGCTCATCCACACCCCAGCTCACCTCTCCTCCGTATAAGACGACGCGTTCGCCGATCCCCACCAGACCACGTGACTTTCGTCTCGAGAGTTCTTCTGGCGAATCGCGGCGATCGGATTCGTCGCTTCGGCGCGCGAAGATCGGGGCGCTCTGTGCGCAGGCATTTCTAGTCTCCACTCGAACGGATTTCCCCTCGACAGCGATGACGACCGTCAGCCCCGGCGTCGAGGCGTGCCGGAGTGAGTTGGTCAGTGCCTCCCTCACGATGCTGTGCAGTTCGTTCACGAGTTCATCGGGCAGGGCTGCCGCCTCCGCTGAAATCGACAGCTGCGTGGGATGCCCTACGCCCTGCGCCTCCTCCGCCAAGCGTTCGATGTCGCGCAGAGTCCGTCGTGGTGCAGCTTCAACGGGCTGTGTGCGCGCTTCCACAGGCTCTGACTGCCTCGTCTTTTCACCGAAGACAGGTTGCTTCCCCTCCTCGGTCTCAGCACGCAGTAGACCGAGTACACGGTCCAGTTCGGCCACAGCCTCACGTCCGGAATGTGCGATTTCGTCGATGGCGGCTCCGGCCAGCTCAGGGTCCGATCGCAGGACGCGCCTTGCCACAGTCGCCTGCATCGTCGTCACAGTCAGAGCATGGCCGATCGAATCGTGGACCTCGCGAGCGAGCAGACTGCGGCGAAATCGTTGGACTCGTGCTGCGCCCGCAAGCACAGCGCGGTCATCGGCGGAGGGCCCGAGCAGGATCTGCGCGTAGTGGGGAAGGAAATATCCTTCGGCGATGATCACGGCCACAAGCAAAAGCACTGTGAACGGCGCGACGATCTGGATGAGGTCGGCCGGGAGCAGGATCGCAGGGGCATCCCGCACGGCAGGCACTCCGTTTTCAGTGGTTGCGTCGACACCGAGATCGGTCTCTGTCCCTATGAACCCGCCGGAGAGTTCGACCACTCGTGAGGGTTCGACCGCGAGGAGCTCGGCGGTGGGAAGCAGCACAATGACGGTGATGAGCAGCAGAGCACCGGCGAAGACATGCCCGAAGTAGAACAGGGCACCGCGGACACGGTCGGCGGATGTGGGCTGCCTCGCCGGGACGGCGATAGTGAGTCCGAGGAGCTGCTCGGCGAGAGTCCTTTCGAGGGCACGGATGACAGTGAGGAAGGCCGGAACGCACAGGAGCGCGAATGTCACAATGCCGATTGCGAGGACACCCAGGGCTGCGGCGCGGTCGACGGGCTCGTTCCATGCGCTGACGACCCAGATGATGACGGCGATATAGGGCAGGGCGACGACCCCGCCGATCAGGAGGACCAGCAGTCTGCGCCACAGCACCGCCATAAGAGATCTCATTGCCAACAGACTAGCCCGAGGAGGTGAGTCGGGACAGGCCTTGCGATGGATGGTCGCGAGGAAGCCGCCTCGGCGAGAAGATTCTGTGAATTCCTGTCCTTTCACCCATCCGGCGTCGCTTCGGCACCG
The DNA here is from genome assembly GCA_019117545.1 of Candidatus Brevibacterium intestinavium. Lineage (GTDB taxonomy): Bacteria > Actinomycetota > Actinomycetes > Actinomycetales > Brevibacteriaceae > Brevibacterium > Brevibacterium intestinavium. Next base: position 827 of record DWZN01000126.1, on the reverse strand, counting down.
AATGACATGCATACGAAGCGCACAACGTCGAAAGGACTGTCATGATCACGCAGACTTCGCCCTCGGCACCGACTCGCACGCGGGTCCAGATCGTCGCCGGCATCTTCGGTGCCGTCTTCCTTCTCGTCGGGATCCTCGGCTTCGTCCCGGGGATCACGCAGAACCTCGACACGATCATGTTCGCCGGGCACCACTCCGAGGCCGCGCTGCTCGGACTCTTCCAGGTGTCCGTGCTCCACAATGTCGTCCACCTGCTCTTCGGCGTCGTCGGGCTGCTCGGACTCAGGTCGCGCGGGCTCGCCAAGGCCTACCTCGTCGTCGGCGGCATCGTCTACGCAGTGCTGTGGATCTACGGACTCATCGTGCCGATGGAGACGATGGGCAACTTCGTCCCGCTCAACACCGCGGACAATTGGCTGCACTTCGTTCTCGCCGTCGCTATGGTCACGACCGGCATCGTCTTCGGTCGCAGGCCACGGGCCTGACCCGACGCCGAGGCCGCCCGCAGCCCGGCACAGCCTCCCCGAGACAACGGTGGAGCACCGAGACCACTACGCAGTGCGGAGGCCTCAGCCGACACAACGGTGGAGGCCCGAGGCCACTGCGCACGCGGTATATTTCAAGCTGTTTGTGACAGCTCGGTGTTTTCTGGGCTATTGATGCCGGCGTGGGTCGGTGGGCCAGCGGCTATGGGGTTGGTGTGGAATCGTTCCGGATGCGCGCAGTGACGGGCCTCCAGAGTGGCTTGGCGACGGGCCCGGACAAGCTCGGTACGTCCGTGATGGACATCGTTGGGAGTGTAATAATTCAGGCCGCTGTGGCGGTGG
>DWZN01000125.1 GCA_019117545.1 Candidatus Brevibacterium intestinavium | reverse complement strand
ACGATTCCGCGGCGACCGGATCAGGAGATCACCTCCTCGCCGCTGCCGCTGCCGCCGCGCGATGCTCAGATCAAGGGGGCCGCGCTCGTGGCGGGTCCGCTGTCCTCGGACGGATCCGTGCGGATCCAGACAGGGTCGATCCCGATCGTCGTCGAGACCGATCAGCAGGAACCGGCCCGGACGGGCCACGCCGATGAGTCCGGTGAGAACACCCCGGACGACGCTGAGCCGAGTGCCGCCGGGGGCAGCGTGGAAGACACGAGCGAGGATGCGGACTCACCGACCGGGCAGGGCGGCGATGACGCGGCCGGTCGGGAAACGGTGCTGGGAGAGCTCGTCGGACCCGATTCCCCGATCGCCCCGACCGACGACCACTCCGCCGACGGCCCGGGAGCTCCCGGCGAAGGCACGGAGGCCCCAGATGCGGGCGAGGACACGGACGCCCCCGGCCACGACACGAGCGCCCCCGGCCACGACACGAGCGTCCCTGGTGACGACACGAACGCCCGCGGTGAGGATGACGATCCGGGAGCTCCCGGCGAAGACGACGACATGGGCGCGAACGGCGAGGGCGACGGCGAAGGAGGACGGTGATGAAGAGCATGAGGTCCAGAAGATCCCGAGTGACGATGCTGATCCTGTCGGTGTGCGCTTCGCTTGCTCTGGTCGGCTGCTCATCGATCCCGACCTCCTCCCCGGTCGGACACATCGAAGACGACTCGGGCGACCCCGCAGCCAGCAGTGCACGGATCCCCGACGGTCCGGAACCCGGTGACAGCGTCTCCGAGATCGTGCGCGGCTTCCTGGCGGCGGGTGCCGGCACCGGCAACAACTTCTCCGTGGCCAGATCCTTCCTCACCGAGGCCGAGGCACAGGAATGGAGCCCGCAGGAGTCCGTGTCGGTGCTGCCCAACGACACGGATCTCGACTCCCTCAACTACGAGGTCACCTCCGATCAGAAGACCCTGACCATGTCGGCTCCGGTGGTCGGACTCGTCGACTCCTCGGGCGTGTACAACTCGACCAAGCCCGGCACCCAGTCGACGCTGGAGTTCTCCCTGCGACAGGAGAACGGCGAATGGCGGATCTCCTCGGCCCCGAACGGACTGCTCATCAGCCAGGCGGAGTTCCAGACGATCTTCCTCAACTATTCGCTGCAGTTCTTCACCTCCGACTACTCCTACCTCGTACCGGACTCCCGCTGGTTCCTGCGCTCGTCCTCGACCCCGACGGCGCTGATGAACGAACTGCTCAGCGGCCCGGCGCCCTATCTGTCATCAGCAGTGATCACCTCGATTCCCGATGGTGCGAAACTCGTCGACTCGAATGTCGTCACGATCGAGAACGGTGTCGCGCACGTGGCTCTGGGACCGCAGAGCCCTGCCCCGTCCGATCGGGAGAAGGGCATGATCAGACAGCAGATCTCCGCGACCCTTCAGGTCATTCCCTCGATCTCGAGCATCGAGCTGACCATCGGCGGACAGGCGGTCTCCGCCAGTCTGCAGCCGAAGACCGACACCTCGGTCCAGGTGGACGGGCCGCCCGTGGTCCTGGCCGACAATCACCTCTCGCGAGTGTCCGGCACCACCGTGGCCAAGGTCGAGAACAGCCCGGACCTCAAGAAGGCGAAGGCCAGCGACCCGGCGGTGTCCCTCGACGACTCTCTCTACGTGTACCTGCAGGATGACGGCAAGGAACTCATGCGCCTGAAATCCGATGCGGTCGACGCGACAGCGATCCTCAAGGGCGAGAAGCTCGTTCGTCCCAGCATCGACAGGTTCAACACGACCTGGACCGGAGAAGCCGAGAACGACGGCGAACTCAAGGCCGTGGGCCGAGACGGAGAGGTCTACACCGTCGGAGCCGACTTCCTCGCCGGACGGCAGCTCGTCGACGTCGAGGTCTCCCGTGACGGCACCCGTGTGGCGCTGCTCAGCCGCCACAAGGGCGAACCCGACCGGATCGACGTCGTCGGAGTGCCTCGGGACAAGGCCGGCAATCCCGGCGACAGCCTGTCCGAGACCCCGATCGCCGTGGGCGCGAACTTCGACGAGGTCAGAGACGTCTCATGGGCGGGATCGACCTCGCTGGTGGCGTTGGCGGCGGAATCAGGGGAGAAGGCGCAGCCGTTCCGACTCGGAGTCACCGGCCCCTCGGCCCAGCTCGGTGAGGTCTCCGACGGCAGTCGGATCTCCGGGGGAGTGGACGGACGCTCCATCCTGGTGACCAGTTCCTCGGGTGAGCTGTATTCGTACAATTCCAATGCCTGGCAGAAGCTCGCCGACGTCGCCGCGGAGGATCCGTCCTACCCCGGCTGAGGCCCGTGCATCCGTGCGGACGTAGTAGATTTCTCCCATGGGGCTGCTCGGGGAGTTCGGCGAACTGCTCCTGCCCAGACGGTGCGCCGGATGCGGGCGGGAGAGCGTGTCCCTGTGCACGAGCTGCCTGCAGCTGCTCGGCGGGATCCCGCGGGCGATGGAACCGCGCTATGGTCGGATCCCGATCGTCGGGGTCTGCGAATACGATTCGCGCATCTCGCGGATGGTCGTCGGCTTCAAGGACGAAGGCCGCCGGGACATCCTCGACCCGCTGGCCCTGGCGCTGGCCCGTTCGATCGTCGCGGCCCTCGATCTCACCGGCTACATCGGCGGTGGGATCAGGCTCTTCCCGGCTCCCAGCTCCGAACGGGCCCGACGCCGCCGAGGCGGATCGCACACGGTGTCCCTGGCCGAGCGCGCGAGCGAGCTGAGCCCGGAGCTGCCGTTGGAAGTCCACGATGTCCTGCTCGCGCGAGGCACCCGCGACCAGGTCGGACTCGGGGCACATGACCGGGCGAGAAATGTGGCGAGAACGCAGTACCTCGACCACGCAGAACTGGCGAAGATCCGTCCGAATCAGACCCGCAGCGAAGCGTCCGAACCCTCTGTCGACCTCGTCGTCGACGACTTCTCGACCACCGGCGCAACCCTGGCAGAAAGCGCACGATTATTAGCATCGGTGCAGATCAGACCCGCTGCCGGAGTAGTTCTCGGGCTCGGGCGCGGGGGCACTCGATTTGTCTCTCCCTTTACTGTATAACGGTGTTTACCCATCCAAGGGCATGGGATCGGATGAATCCGAAGAACGAGTCGCTAAGGACACATCATGGACATTGTTGTCAACGGCCGTCAACTGACCATCTCCGACAGCTTTCGCGCCCACATCGAGGACAAGATCGCCAAGGTCGAGCAGCTCTCCCCCCGGGCTCAGCGCGTCGAGGTGCATGTCACTCACGAGAAGAACTCCCGCCAGCCCGAAACGAGCGAGCGAGTCGAACTCACGGTGGTGGCGAAGGGGCCGGCAATTCGGGCAGAAGCCATGGCAAGCGACAAGTATGCGGCACTCGACCTGGCCTGGGCCAAGCTCGTCGAACGACTCAGGCGAGCCCGGGACCGGCACAAGGTCCCCCGCTCAGGGCTTCATCGGAAGGAATCCACCGCAGAGGTGCTGGCCAAGATGCCGGTGGCCGAGCCGATGATCCCCGACGCCGACTCCGAGGCGCCGACGGAGGAGAAGACGGAGAACGTCGACCGGACGAACGGGCGGATCAAGGCCGAAGGCGACTCGCCGGTGGTGCTGCGGGAGAAGACCTTCGCGGCCGCTCCGATCGGCATCGAAGAGGCACTCAATCGGATGGAGCTGGTCGGTCACGACTTCTATCTGTTCATCGATGAGGAATCGAGCAAGCCCTCCGTCGTCTACCGCCGCAAGGGGTGGAGCTACGGAGTGATCGCTCTCGACCATCAACTCGAGGAGGTCGCCGACTGACACCGGCACCCGATCATGCGGCCGGTCCGAACGGTCGGCCGCTGCAGTTCAGTTCGAGATGACCCGATCGCCGAGGTGGAAGGACCGCCTCGGCGATCGCCGTGCGACGGTCGCGTCAGTCCGATGCTCTACCGTGGGGTCATGCAGACGATGACACGGTCAGCTGCGCGCCGGACGGCGATCGCGGCCACGGGACTGGACAGGCCGCGCCCGGCGACGGTCACGGCCCGCCACCTCAGATCCGTCTTCGCCACCATGGGGGTGACGCAGATCGATTCGGTGGCTCGTGTGATCCGGTCCCACTACCTGCCTTTCTTCTCCCGTCTCGGCCCCTATCAGCGCGCGACGCTCGACCGGCTGCTCTACTCCTCACCGCGGATGGGCGTCGAATACTGGGCGCACGCGGCGGCCTTCGTCCCACCCGAGACCTGGAAGCACTTCTCACGCAGCCGCGCCGAATGGTGGCGGGTCGACTACGGCCAACGGCACCCGGAGACGGGGGAGGCCTTCAGGAACCTGCAGAGCTCCGTCCTCGCCGCGCTGGCCGAGGGGCCGAAATCGGCCCGCGACGTCTCAGAGGTCGTCGACCATGATCTGCCCGAACGCCACCGCGGGCACTGGGGATGGAATCCCAGTCAGGTCAAGGTCGCCCTCGAAGCCCTGTTCGCCGGTGGGATCATCAGCGCCGCCGGACGCAATGACCACTTCGAACGCATCTATGCCTTGACCCGAGACGTTTCGGCGGAACTGCCCGAGATCCCGTTGTCGTACGGAACCGGTGCTCGGCCGCGACTCGGTCTCGACCCGGATGCCTCTCTGCCGCGGGGAGTCTCCGGAGTCGAGAACAACGTCCTCGACCTCACCCGCATCGCCGCACGGGCGCTGGGCATCGCGCGACCGGAGGACCTGGCCGATTACTTCCGACAGCTGCGTGCACCGACCGATGAGGCCATCACCGAACTGCTGGCCACCGGTGAGCTGCGAGAGGTCGAGGTCGATGGGGTCCCGGCTCTGAGGTGGCATCGGGCGCGGACGCCGCGTCAGGTGCGGGCCCGGGCGCTGCTGGCGCCCTTCGACCCCCTGGTCTTCTTCCGCCCGCGCATCGAATGGCTCTTCGACTTCCACTATCGGATCGAGATCTACACCCCGGCGGCTCAGCGCGTGCACGGTTACTATGTCACCCCGTTCCTCCTCGGCGATCGGCTCGTCGGCAGGGTCGATCTCCAGCGGGACCGGTCGGCGCAGACCCTGCGAGCCCATCGTGTCAGCTGGGAGGCGGGTGAGGAGCACACCGATCAGCTGCTGATCGAACTGCGGGAGATGGCCGAATGGCTGGGATTGACCGCCGTGGAGATCGAAGGCACTCACCTGCCATTAAGCTAGAGACTATACAGTCGTCCGAGTCGTTGTCCGGCAGTCCTGCCGATTAGGAGAAAAGTGGCTAATTTCCTCGAGAAGCTTCTGCGCACAGGAGAAGGCAGAACTCTGAAGAAGCTCCGCCGATACACGGACGCCATCAACCAGCTCTCCGATGAGTTCAGTGCGATGACCGACACCGAGCTGCGAGAGGAAACCGGTCGGTTCAAGGAACGCTATCAGGACGGGGAAAGCCTCGACTCCCTGCTGCCCGAGGCGTTCGCGACCGTGCGCGAGGCCTCGAGCCGAACCCTGGGGCTGCGTCATTTCGACGTGCAGCTCATGGGCGGCGCCGCCCTGCATCTGGGCAACATCGCGGAGATGAAGACCGGTGAGGGCAAGACGCTGGTGGCCACGGCGCCGGCCTATCTCAACGCCCTGACCGGAGAGCCGGTCCACATCATCACGGTCAACGACTACCTGGCCACCTACCAATCCGAGCTGATGGGCCGCGTCTTCCGGTTCCTGGGCATGGAGACCGGCTGCATCCAAGCGAACATGCCCGCGGATCAGCGCCGCAAACAGTACGCCGCAGACATCACCTACGGCACGAACAACGAATTCGGCTTCGACTATCTGCGCGACAACATGGCGTGGTCGGCCGATGAGCTCGTCCAGCGCGGACACTCCTTCGCCATCGTCGACGAGGTCGACTCGATCCTCATCGACGAGGCCCGCACCCCGCTCATCATCTCCGGGCCCGCCGAAGGAGATGCGACCCGCTGGTACGGGGAGTTCGCCAAGGTCGTCAAGCGGCTCAAGGCCGACCGCGACTACGAGGTCGACGAGAAGAAGCGCACCGTCGGCGTGCTCGAGCCCGGCATCGAACGCGTCGAGGACTATCTGGGCATCGGCAACCTCTACGATGCGGAGAACACTCCGCTCATCAGCTTCCTCAACAACGCCATCCGAGCCAAGGAGCTGTTCAAGAAGGACAAGGACTACGTCGTCCTCGACGGCGAAGTCCTCATCGTCGACGAGCACACCGGTCGTGTGCTCAAGGGACGCCGGTACAACGAAGGTCTGCACCAGGCCATCGAGGCCAAGGAGAACGTGAAGGTCCAGGCCGAGAACCAGACTCTGGCCACGATCACCCTGCAGAACTTCTTCCGCCTCTACGAGAAGCTCTCCGGCATGACCGGCACGGCCGAGACCGAGGCCGCCGAATTCATGTCCACCTACAAGCTCGGTGTAGTGCCGATCCCGACGAACAAGCCGATGCAGCGCGTCGACCAGTCCGACTTCGTCTACAAGAACGAGGTCGCGAAGTTCGACGCCGTCGTCGACGACATCGCCTCGCGCCACGAGAACGGGCAGCCGGTCCTCGTCGGCACCACCAGCGTGGAGAAGAGCGAATACCTCTCGAAGCAACTGGCCAAACGCGGTATCAAACACGAAGTCCTCAATGCGAAGAACCACGCCAGTGAGGCCTCGATCGTGGCCCTGGCCGGACGGAAGGGTGCAGTCACCGTGGCCACGAACATGGCCGGCCGCGGCACCGACATCATGCTCGGCGGCAATGCCGAATTCCTCGCGGTGTCCGAGATGGAGCGGCGCGGACTCGATCCGGCCGAGGACGAGGAGCAGTACGAAGCCGAATGGCACGAAGTGCTCAAGGCCGCCGAGGACAAGGTCAAGGAAGAGGCCGAAGAGGTCGTCGAGCTCGGCGGACTCTATGTGCTCGGCACCGAACGCCACGAATCCCGCCGCATCGACAATCAGCTGCGAGGACGTTCGGGTCGACAGGGCGACCCCGGAGAATCCCGGTTCTACCTGTCCCTGACCGACGACCTCATGCGCCTGTTCGGTTCGGGCGCGGCCGAACGGATCATGGCGACGGCCAACGTGCCCGACGATGTGCCTCTGGAATCGAAGATGGTCACCCGTGCCATCCTCTCGGCCCAGTCGCAGATCGAACAGCGCAACGCCGAACAGCGCAAGAACGTCCTCAAGTACGACGATGTGCTCAACCGTCAGCGCACCGTCATCTACGATGAGCGCCGGCGCGTCCTCGACGGCGCCGACCTCGAGGAGCAGGTCGCGAAGTTCCGCGAAGAGGTCATCGACGCCTATGTCGCCCAGGCCACGACGGGACCCGTCGAGGACTGGCAGATCGACGAACTCTTCGAGGCCCTCGGCAAGATCTACGAGCCCTCGATCACTTCGGAGGATCTGGCCGAGGAAGTCGGAGGGCTGGGCAATCTGTCGAGGAACCGGCTGAACCAGGAGATCCAGTCCGATCTCGAACTCTTCTACGCCCGGCGTGAGGAGGAGCTCGGGGAGGAAGCCACCCGTGAGCTCGAGCGCCGCGTGGTGCTGTCGGTCATCGACAAGCGCTGGCGCGAGCATCTCTATGAGATGGACTACCTCAAGAACGGCATCGGTCTGCGGGCGATGGCCCAGCGCGATCCGCTGGTGGAATACCAGCGTGAGGGCTACGAGATGTTCACCACCATGCAGGATGGGATCAAGGAAGACGTGGTCCGTCTGACGAACACTCTCAAGGTGCAGGTGAGTACGTCTGAGCCGGCCTCCGGTGAGGATTCGGAAGTCGAAGTCGACGCGGCCGAGCTGCGGCACACGACACCGAAGATGCAGCTCTCGGCCCCTTCCGAGGACGGGTCGTCGCTGTCCGAGTCCGAAGACGACGATGAGCCGGCCCCGGCCAATCGCGCGCAGCGACGGGCGAAGAAGAAGGCCAAGAGCTGATTCGAGGCCCTCGGCCCTCGTCCCTTCTGCAGTCCCTCACATCGTCTGCAGCGCTGTCAGCGTCCACCGGGTGGTGAGCAGTTCCAAGCGAACGGCCACCGCCCGGAAGCGGTTCGGCGTGGCCACGATGACCGTGACCTCGGCGACCGTCGGGGTCACCTGGCAGACATGGGCCGTGCCCGGCTGCACCACTCGCGGCGAGCCCAGCTCGGCCGGTGGGTGGGTCGGTGCGACCTCGGCCCGCAGCTGAGCCCGGTGGTCGATCCTCTCCAACAGCTGCGGATCGACCCAGCGCGCGATCGTCTCGCTGCGGCGCACACCGGAGAGGATCTCGAGACAGGCGACCGCCAACGAGGTGGCCGTGGCCGCGATGCGTTCGCTCTCGTCTCCGACCTCGCGGTCCGGGCCGCGATCGTGTCCATGTGCTCCGCGCAGGCGCGGGTGCTCCCGGCGCGTCGATGACGTGGTTGCCTGGGGGCGGCTGAGGGTGAGCGGGGCGTTCATGGGCGGATCTCCAATCTCTGGCCGGCGAGGATGAGGCTCGGATCCGGCCCGATCGTGAACTTGTTCGCGGCATAGATGTCGGCGACGGATTCGGCGACCTCGTCGGGGTCGTCGACGAAGGTCTCCGCGATCGACCACAGACTCTCTCCGCGCTCGACCTCGTGGATGGTCGGCTCGTGAGCCTTGGGACTGGGGTCGGGTGCCTCCGGGGAGGACTCGGACTCCGAAGGAACGGGTGTGGAATCGCCGTCGTGGGCATGGTCGGCTTCCGCAGAGGGGGAAGAGCTCTCGGATGGATTCGTGTGATCCGGCCGCTCAGTCGGCCAACCGGGATCCGGCAGCCATGATCCGGTCGGGTCAGAGGGGTCGGGCGTCTCGGTTTCGGCTGCCCGAGTCTCAGGCGCGTCCGTCTCGCGTGCCTCGGGCTCAGGCGACGGGTCGGTGATCGTCGGCCAGCCGGGATCGACGGGCGCTTCGGCCACCGTCTCGCCGCCGACAGGGTGTGGGACCGGCCCTGGCCGGTCCTGCTGCGTCGACGCGTGCCCGGCCTGAACGGCGATGCCGGCCGAGATGACCGTGAGTGCGCTCGAGGCGACCAGCCGCGGCATCGCACGAATGACGAACGATGCGAGCACAGACCGGACACGGCCGTCGGGCAGAGTCCGCAGAAGCAGAGCGATGATCGAGACGAGACCGAGCCGGGCGAACACCGCGGTCGCGGCCGCGATGACGACGATGACGACGATATCGGTCGCGGTGCGAGGCTGGGGAAGACCCGTCCAGGCGGTGATGAGGGAACCGAGCAGAACCAGCCATGAGAGCGCACAGACGATCAGAAGATACATTTTGACATCCTCCATTGGATATGAACTCCAATGATTGCGTTAGGTGCAGTTTGATGTCAATAGTTAGAGTATAACTACATGATTGTAGTTCGTGCTCAGTTCGCTTCGTCTCTTGAAAGTCGACTACAGCTGGGGCAGGCTTATCGATTATGGACGATCGCATCGATGCACTCCTGGCGGATGTCGAGGCCGCGGGCACTGCCGCAGACCGGCATGCCAGGAGGGGTGAGTTCGGTGATGAGCTGGCGGCTCAGGCGGCCGAGCGAACCCTGCTCGAGCGTCTCCGGGCGGCGATCGGACAGGCGGTCCAGGTGACGTTGCCGACAGGGGAGATCAGCGGGACGATGGATTTCCTCGGCCGCGGCATCGTCGTCGTGACCGGGGCGGAGACATCGGTCATCGCGATCGACCGCATCTGCGGACTGCGGCTGGCCACGCGGATGCATCGCTTCGAGGCCGGGGGACTGGAGCGCTTGGGCATGGGCTCGGCGCTGCGCCGGCTGGCGGCCGAACACGCGGAGGTCTCCATCGATGTCTCCGGCAGTTCGGGTCCGCTGCGCGGGCGCTGCGAGCTCGTCGGCGCGGACTACGTCGAGATCGCGGGTCGGATCGTTCCCTTCGCCGCGATCAGTGCCGTCCGCGCCCGGATCAACCCCTTCGGCTGATCCGGACATGGACGGAATCGGGCACGGTCGAGCGTCAGTCCTCGATGGACCCCGTTTTGATCTGGTGCTCGGTGCGCTCGTACATGCGCTGGATGTAGGCCTCGATCTCGCTCTTCTCGACGCGCCACTGTCCGCGGCCGCCGACCTTGATCGCTCGGAGATCGCCGGAGCGGACGAGGGCGCGGGCCTGAGCGATCGAGACGTTGAGCAGTTCGGCCACATCGGTCAGTGGCAGGAAGCGGTTTTCGACGACCATTCGGTGACTTCTCCCATTCCAGATGTCTGGCTGCTTGTTGATCGAATTTGCCAAAAACATTGCTTTGGCATCATTTGATGTCCAATACTATCACTGAGAAACAGTCCGTGCCATGGAAATTTCTGCCGACCTGGAGATGCAATGGAGCTCTCGAAACGAATCCGACGCCCCAAGTGGACCGATGCCCGGCTCCTGGTGGGAGCGATGCTCGTCGTGGTCGCGGTGATCGCGACCTATCTGCTCATCACCACCGCGAACTCCACGACTCGAGTCTGGGCGAGTGCTCGGCCGCTCGTGCCCGGTGACGTGCTCGAACCGACCGATCTCACGGTGGCCGAGGTCAACCTCGCCGACCTCGGCAGCAAGTATCTGTCGGCCGACGTCGAACTGCCCGAGGGCTCGAGCGTGCGCAGCGTCGTCGCCGCGGGGGAGCTGCTGGCCGCCTCGACGGTGGCGCCGCTGTCCGAACTCGAGGGGCGAGTCGTGGCCATCGACGTCGCCGGGTCCGTGCCCAGCGTCGTCGACTCGGGCAGCCTCGTCGACGTGTGGGCGCAGCCGGAGCAGACAGGGCTCGACGACGACGCGTCCTCGCCGCAGCAGATCGTCGACTCCGCCCCGGTTGCCCATATCACCCGCGACGTGGGCAGCTTCGGCACCGGTGACGGGGCCCGCATCGAGGTCTTCGTCGGCACCGCGGACCTGTCCGATGTGCTCGCTGCCCTCGACGGGCACAGCGTCCTGTCCGTCGTCGGTGCCCCTCCCGCGGCCTCGGCGGGCGGCGAACAGTGATGACCCAGGTGCTGCTGGCCGTCGACTTCGAATTCGATCTCATCCTCTTCGAGCTGCTCAGCGACATCGATGACGTCACGATCGTCGCCCGTCCCGCCGACGAGGTGGAGCTGCTGGCCCACTGCCGCACCGGCAGCGCGGATGTCGTCATCGTCGGCCGCTACTTTCCCGGTCTCGATGCCGAGGTCGTCTCGGCGATCACGGCCACCGGCGCGAAAGTGCTCGGCTTCGGCGACGATGCCGAGGCGATGTCCGCCCTGGGCATCGCGGCGAGCGTTGGCACGGATGCCGATGCCGCGATGCTGGCCACGGCGCTCGAGGACGTCCGAGACGCGACCGTCGTCCCGCCCCGACCCGCGTCTCCGCCGGGGCCGGTCGGCGGTCAGGGGAGGATCATCACGGTGTGGGGGACGGGATCGTCGCCGGGACGGACCCTCACGGCGGTCAACCTCGCCGACCAGGCCTGTCGGCAGGGCCACCGCAGCGTGCTCGTCGATGCCGACACCGTCTCGGGAATGGTCGCTGCCACTCTCGGGCTGACCGAGGAGTCCTCGCATCTGGCCAGTCTGTGTCGCAGCGCTGCGGAGAGGTCAGCACACCTCGCTCCTGACTCGGTGCCGCATGCCGCCGTCCGCGACGACTTCCACGTCATCACCGGACTGACGCGACCGGAGAGGTGGCCGGAGATCCGCGCCTCCGTGCTCGAGTCCGTCCTGCAGCGCCTGGCGAAGATCTACGACCTCGTCATCGTCGACGTCAGCGACCGCATCGACCCCGACGACGAACTCGCCGATCCCTTCTACGATCGACACTGCGCGACGAGAGCCTCCCTCGAGGCCGCCGACCTCGTCCTCGTCCTCGCCGCCGGTGAGCCGATCGGCCTGCAGCGGCTGGTGAAGCTGCTGGGCACGCCGCGGGCAGAAGCACTGCGGGAGAGGATGCGCCTGGTGATCACGAAGGTGCGCTCAGGGGCGGTCGGCCATCCCGCCGAGGTGAGGATCAGGGAGGTCCTCGACCGGTTCGTCAGAATCGCCCCCGACTTCGTCCTCAGCGATGATCGGGCCACCGCGGATGCGGCGATGCTGGCAGGCAAGACCCTGCACGAGCAGAATCCGCGGTCCTCGCTCGGCCAGGACATCGCCGAGATGGTCGAGGACCTGGCACCGAGTCGGAAGCGCGCGCGCCGAGCGGGCAGGGGGCGGACGAAAGGCACCGCACGGGGGCGCAGACGGCGGGTCCGACAGGTCTAGGATGGAGGGCATGACCATCCGCTGCTACATCCCCACCACTCTGAACGCGCTGCGGTCGGGGCTGCCCGGTGCTCGAGCCGTCGCTCCCGACGAACGGGGCCGCAGCCTGCGCGGTGAGGAACTCGAAACGGTCGAGTTCGACGCAATGTGCATCGCCGCCGCTCTCGCCGCCTCATCAGCACTCGATCGGGTCATCGGAGGCGCTTCCTCCGGCGAGTCCGTCGCGGGCTCGGACGGTGATGCCGCGAGCTCAGGCGGCGATGCCGCGAGCTCAGGCGGTGATGCTGCGGGCCCTGTCGGAGATGGGGCGGGCGTCGGAGATGGGGCGGGCGTCGGAGATGGATCGGGCGGGGCCCGCGTGGTCGTCGCCTATGATGCGCCCGAGTCCTGTCCGCGCGAGACGCTGACGGAGGGATTCGACCTCATCGGACTCGTCCACGTCGATATGTCTGCGGTGGCGAGCTTCCACCTCGACGAGGACGCGGTCTGGAACGACGCCGTGCGGTTGGCGCTGGAGTCCGGAGCAGAAGCCGCCGAGGACCGCCTCGGCGAATCGGACCTGCTGTGGTACGACGCCACTGAGCTGCCGTCGCTTCTGGACGAACGCGGCTGAGCCCGTCCGCCTCAGACGGTCTCGAAACGGCGCAGACGCTCGCTCAGGCGCTTCTGCAGGATCGGCACCACGGCCTGTTCGATCATCGCGCCGAACATCGGGATCGATGAGCTGATCTCGGCATGTGCGGTCAGTTTCGTCGTCGCATCCGCCTCGTGCAGCTCGATGACCGCATCGATCTCGACCGGGACGCCCGCTGCGCGGGCCGTCATGCGAATCTCCGCCTCATCACCGAGGACATCGCCCGGGATCATGTACACCTCGACCAGTTCGGTCTCTGCCGGCAGTCGCCCGGCCAGGGCCGAGGGCAGCTCCGTCCGGGGCATCGGCGTCCGCACGGTCATCTCCGTATCGGGATCGATGTGTTCGGCACTGGCTTCGGATCCGAGCTTCTCCCAGACGGCGACATCGGCGAGTTTGGCCAGAAAAGTCGTCAGATCATCCGAGTAGTCATGGTTGAGAGTCAGAGTTCGCATGGCTCCAGTCTGCCAGCGAATGGACTGTACACCATGGCATGCGGCTCGGCGTGCCTTTCTCGATATTTGGGCATAGTGTTGAGGGAGGCGGTTCGAGGACGAATCGCATGAGGAATGCTCGTTGATCATAGAGGTGACATAGTGACTCAGGTCTCAATTTCGGACATTGCTGAAGAGTGGAGGAAGCTGAGAGGCCAGAGTGCGCCCGAGAACTTCCTCGACGCGTACTATCCGCGGTTCGAATCAGGGGAGATCGACCCTCGGGCCTATGCCGCCGCTGCGGCCCGGCACTTCGCCGTCGGCACGGAATACGACGGTTCGTCCCCGGCGATCGCGATCTACAACCCGGAGGTCGACTCGCCGGAGTTCCGCAACAATCACACGGTGATCGCGATGGTGCTCGCCGATATGCCGCACCTCGTCTCCTCGATCGTCAGCGATCTGGCGAACAGCGGTCGCGCCATCCGTCGCGTCCACCATCCGATCATCACCGTCACCGGATCCGGCGACGCCGAGTCGATCGTCTCGCCGGCCGAGGCTCCGGCTCTGAGCGCGGATACGGCGAGCCTGCCGAAGGTGTCCGAGCCCGCCGCTTCGGATTCGGACTCCGCGCAGCAGCAGTCGTGGATCCGCGTCGAGATCGACCGGGTCCCACAGGAGGACTTCGCCGAGCTCGAGAAGAGGCTGCGCGAGGTGCTCGACTACGTCGCCGCCGCGGCCCGGGACTCCCAGGCGATGGCGGGCAGAGCCAAGGACATCGCCGCCGAACTCAGCGCGCATCCGCCGCGTCCCGAACTGGCCTCCGAGGCCGAAGCCGCAGCCGAGCTGCTCAACTGGCTCGAAGGCCATTTCACCTTCCTCGGCTACCGAGAATACGACTACATCGACGATGAGGAGCAGGCCAGCCTCGAACCGATCCAGGGCACCTCCCTGGGCATCTCCGCACTGCGTCCGCTGGTGAAGTCCCCACTCAGTCGTGCCGTGGCCGCCAAGGCCCTGGAGCCGCATGTGCTGGTGCTGACGAAGGCGAACTCCCGTTCGCGCGTGATCCGCTCGTCCTTCATGGACTACATCGGCGTGAAGACCTTCGACTCCTCCGGCGAGATCGTCGGCGAACGGCGGTTCGTCGGAGTGTTCAAGCCCGAGTTCTACAACGACAGCGTTCTCAACATCCCCGTCATCGACCGCAAGGTCCGCCGGATCCTCTCGGCCAGCGGGTTCCCCGCCGGTTCGCATTCGGCCAATGAGCTCCTCGGCGTGCTCGAGACCTACCCTCGTGAGGACCTTCTGCACGAGGAGGTCGAAGAGATCTTCGACGTGGTCATGGAGATCGTCGATATGCAGGAGCGTCGGGAATCGCGCGTCTTCGTCCGCGCCGATCCCTACCAGCGCTTCGTCTCGGTCATCCTCTATCTTCCCCGCGACCTGTACAACACCGACGCCCGTGTGCGTGTGCAGGAGGTGCTGCGCGAGTACTACAACGCCGTCAGCGTCGACTTCGACGTGCTGCTGAGCGAATCGGCCCTGGCCCGCATTCACTTCGTGGCCCGCGTCGCCCGCGATTCCGCGCTTCCCCGGATTCGGGCGGAGCAGGTCGAGCAGCGCATCGTCGGGGCCGTCCGCTCCTGGTCGGAGGACGTCCACGCCTTCCTCACCCCGTCCGAGCTCGGCGATGCCGGAGCCTCGAACGCGCGCGCCGATCTGTGGTCGAAGGCGTTCCCGCCCAGCTACGAGGAACATCACACCCCCGCCGAGGCGGTCGCCGACGTCGGTCGGTTCGAGGACCTCGACGCCGGGCGCGGGTCCGCCGTGCGCCTCTACCGGCCCGAGCGCTTGACCGATGCCTCCGTGCGCCTCGTCCTCTACCGCCACGAGAGGGTCGGGCTGTCCGAGGTCCTGCCCTTCCTCACGGCCTTCGGCGCCACCGTCGTCGACGAGCGCCCGCACGAGCTCGACCTCGCCGACGGCAGTCACCGCTACATCTACGATTTCGGACTCAGCTTCTCCGAGGACCTCGCCGACAGCGTCTACGAGCGCATCTCCGAGGCCTTCATGGCCGGCTGGGAGGGCAAGAAGGAAGCCGGCGTCTTCGACCGCCTCGTCGTCAGCGGACTCAGGTGGCAGCATGTCACGATCATCCGAGCGTTGGGCAAATACCTGCGCCAGGCCGGTTACACCTACTCCGATGCCTACCTCGGCGAGGTCTACAGTGACAACCCGGAGATCTCGAAGATGCTCGTGGACTACTTCGCGGCGAAATTCGATCCCGACGCCGACGACGCCGGCCGTGAGTCCGTGGTCGCCGAGACCGACGCGGCCATCGAGGCCGCACTCAGCGATGTCGCCAGCCTCGACGCCGACCGGGTGCTCAGGTCATCGTTGGAGCTGCTGCGCGCGACCCTGCGCACGAACTACTACATCCACGAGACCGGCGAACTGCCGACGGCCCTCGTGCTCAAGATCCGACCCACCGAACTGAGCTTCGTGCCCAAGCCCAAGCCCGCGCTCGAGATGTGGGTGTATTCGCCGCAGGTCGAAGGCGTGCACCTGCGCTTCGGCACCGTCGCCCGTGGAGGCCTGCGCTGGTCGGACCGTCGAGATGACTTCCGCACCGAGGTGCTCGGCCTCGTCAAGGCGCAGATGGTCAAGAACGCTCTGATCGTGCCGACGGGAGCCAAGGGCGGGTTCTTCCCCAAACAGCTGCCTCCGATGAGCGACCGGGATGCGTGGATGGCGGCCGGACAGGCCGCCTATGAGGTGTTCATCGAGAGCATGCTCGAGATCTCGGACAACCTCACCTACGGAGACGACGACTCGAGAGTCGTCGTCCACCCCGACCGTGTGGTCCGCCACGACGGTGACGACCACTACCTCGTCGTGGCGGCCGACAAGGGGACGGCCCGGTTCTCCGATGTGGCCAATGCGATCGCCGAGCGCCGCGGATTCTGGCTCGGTGACGCCTTCGCCTCCGGCGGATCGGTCGGATACGACCACAAGAAGATGGCCATCACCTCGCGCGGTGCGTGGAAATCGGTCGAACGGCATTTCCGCGAGCTCGGCCTCGACACGGCGGCCGAGGACTTCACGGTCGTGGGCATCGGCGATATGAGCGGCGATGTGTTCGGCAACGGCATGCTCCGCAGTGAGCACATCCGCCTCGTCGCGGCCTTCGACCACCGCGACATCTTCCTCGACCCGAACCCGGACGCCGCACGCAGCTTCATCGAACGCAAGCGGCTGTTCGATCTGCCCCGCTCGAGCTGGCAGGACTACGACCGGCACCTCATCTCCGAAGGCGGCGGAGTCTTCTCCCGCTCGGCCAAATCGGTCGATGTCAGCAGCGAGGCCGCCTCGGTGCTGGGCATCCGCCCCGGCAAGCGCAGCCCTGCCGAACTCATCTCAGCGATCCTCAGGGCACCCGTGGATCTGCTCTACAACGGCGGAATCGGCACCTACATCAAATCCTCTCAGGAGAGCCATGGGGAGGTCGGCGACAAGTCCAACGACGCCATCCGCGTCAACGGCGCCGATGTCCGGGCCCGGGTCATCGGTGAGGGCGGCAACCTCGGCGTGACCCAGTTGGGGCGGGTCGAGGCGGCGCTGACCGGCATCGAGATCAACACCGATGCCGTCGACAACTCCGCCGGCGTCGACAGCTCCGACCATGAGGTCAACATCAAACTGCTCCTGCGCACCCTGCTGCACAAGGGTGCCTTCGCCGCCGAGGAACGGGAGCAGGTGCTGCACTCGTTCTCCGACCAGGTCGCGGACCGGGTGCTGTCGAACAACTACTCCCAGAACGTCGTCCTCGGCGAGGCCCGCGCTCAGACCGAATCGATGTCGGGCACCTACGGGCGGATGCTCAGCTACCTGGAGAAGCACGCCGACCTCGACCGCGGCGTCGAGTTCCTGCCGAACGCGGACGAACTGGCCGATCGGGAGTTCAGCTACTACGTCTCGCCGGAGCTGGCCGTGCTGCTGGCCTATGTCAAGATGCACGCCGCCGACGAGATCCTCGACAGCGTCGTGCCCGATGAGTCCTGGATGCGCAGGGAACTCGTGTCCTACTTCCCGGACTCTCTGCAGGAGAAGTACGGTGAGCTCATCCCCGAACACCCCCTGCACCGGGAGATCGCCACGGCGAAGCTGGTCAACCGGCTCGTCGACCGCGGCGGCCTGACCTACATCTACCGGATGATCGAGGAGACCCCGGCCTCGGTGCCGCAGATCGCGCGCGTGTTCGTCGTCGTCTCCGAGATCTTCGCCCTCGACGACTACTTCGATGCGGTGTGCGCCCTGGACAACCAGGTGCCGACCGAGGTGCAGGTGAAGCTCCAGCACGACTATGTGCGCCTGCTCGACCGGTCCTCGCGGTGGCTCGTGCAGCAGGCCCCGGACAGCCTCGACGTCGACTCGGGCATCGAGATGTACGGCAAGGTCGTCGAATCGCTGCGCTCACGGGTGCCCGACCTCGTCGACGGATACGATGCCGAGACCATGCAGGCCAAGGCGCAGGACTACATCGATGAGGGCGTGCCCGAGGAGCTCGCATGGCGGGCGGCGGCGCTGCTCGATGAGTTCGTGCTGCTCGACATCACCCAGCTCGCGGCTCGGACGAACGAATCGGCCGAGGACGTGGCCGAAGTCTACTACGCCGTCAACGAACGCTTCTCCGGTTCGCAGGTGCTCACCCTCATCGGCGGCCTCGACCGCAGCGATCGGTGGTCGGCACTGGCCAGGGGATCGATGCGCGATGACTTCTACTCCGCGATCCTGTCCGTGGCCGCTTCGGTCCTCGAAGCCACGGACTCGCCGATCTCCGGCACCCCGGACGCCCGCGCCAAACAGCGACTGGCCGAATGGCTCGACCGCAATGAGACGGTCGTGGGCCGCGTACTGGAGACGACGGAGACGATCCTCGGCCTCGATACGGTGACCCAGGCGCCCTTGACGGTGCTGCTGCGGTCCCTGCGGTCGATGGTCCGATCCTCGGCCTGGGAGAGTGAGCACAGCGCGTGAGCCCGACTCGGGCCTCCCGGCTGGTCCGGACGTCTGAGAATCAGTGGTAGCGTCTGAAATCGACATATCAGCAGACCCGAGGGGATCTCGGGTCTGCTGATCTCAGCTGGGAGGAACGAATAGTGCTCAACGAACTGCTGGCGGCCGAGGGGCTCACGGATGAGTCGGACGTCGAACACATCCATCTGCTCGTCGCGGATTGGCAGCTGCTCGCCGACCTCTCCTTCGCCGACCTCGTGCTGTGGGTTCCCTCGCCCAGCGGTTCCTACACGGTCGTCGCCCATGCGCGGTCGACGACCGGGGCGACGCTGTTCAACCGGGATCTCATCGGGGCTCGGGCGACGGGCCTGGAGAAGGAGCTGCTCGACGCGGCCACGGAGTCCCGGAGCTATGTCACTCGCGTCGCCGTGGCCGGGGAGCTGGGTGTCAGCGCCGGCTCCGCCGATGTCGACATCCTCGCCGAGGCGGTCCCGATCGTTCGACACGGGGAGGCGATCGGAACCGTCATCCGCTATTCCGAGGAGGCCCGCCGCCGCGGTTCGTCCCGGCTGGAGAAGTACTACCGGGAAACGGCCATGGCCTTGATGACGATGATCGTTCAGGGGACCTTCCCCGACCGTGACGCCCCGAGCGGGGCCCGACACGGCGAACCGCGGGTCGGAGACGGCATCTTCATCCTCGACCGTGATTCGCATGTCCAGTACGCCTCCCCGAACGCGGTGTCGCTGATGCACCGGCTGGGTCATGGCGGGGAGATCGAAGGCAGCTACCTCGCCGAGGTGGTGTCGAGTCTCGGCGCCGAGCTGCGGCAGGTCGATGAGACGCTTCCGCTGGTGCTCACCGGCCGCACTCCCTGGCGCACCGAACTCGAGGTCGGACGCACCAGCATCTCCCTGCGGGCGATCCCGCTCACCGACGAGGGGGAGAGGGTCGGGGCGATCGTCCTGGCCCGCGATGTCTCCGAGATCCGCCGGCGCAAGCGCGAACTGCTCTCCCGCGACGCGATGATCAAGGAGATGCACCATCGGGTGAAGAACAATCTGCAGACCGTGTCCGCTCTGCTGCGGCTGCAGACCCGCCGGATCGACAGCCCGGATGCCAAGAGCGCACTGACCGAGGCGATGCGCCGGGTGTCGATCATCGCCGTCGTCCACGACGTGCTCAGCCAGGGGGTCGAATCCGAGGTCGATTTCGACGAGGTCGTCGACAAGGGGCTGCGCCTGACCCCGGAGCTGACGAGTCCGCTGGTGCACATCGAGCTCAAACGCTGCGGCAGCTTCGGTGCGATCTCCTCAGCCGATGCCACCTCCTTGGCATTGGCGATCACGGAACTGATCACGAACGCCATCGAACACGGCTTCCCCGTGGAGGCGCAGGAGGGTCTGGCGCCGGGGGAGACGCTCAACGGTCACGTGTGGGTGACTCCCGATCGGCAGGGCGACCATCTGACGGTGACGATCGCCGATGACGGGATCGGCCTCGGGGATGCCCAGAGCCCGGGCAACGGGTTGGGCACTCAGATCGTGAGGACCCTGGTGTCGGCGGATCTGGCGGGTTCGATCCAGTGGCAGGCCCGTGAGGGCGGGGGAACGGTCGCCGTCCTCGACGTCCCGCTGCGCCCGGACTCGTACGACTGAATGACGAGGACGGCTGAATGAGATCGGGTGACTGAACGACGCGGACTGCTGTGGAGCGTTCGGTGACTGAATCGGGCGCGGCAGAGGCGCGGCCGCCGCACGCGGTGGCCGCGCGCGGCGCTACGAGTGAGTCCCCTGTTCGGACGACGCTGTTTCGTCGTCCGAACAGGGGACTCACTCGGTATGCTGCTGCCGGTGCAGTGCCGACGCTGCGAGCTGGAACTTCAGCCGGCGCGGCGGGCGCGAGCCGCGCGGCGCTTGAGCGCCCGACGCTCGTCCTCGCTCAGTCCGCCCCAGACTCCTGCATCCTGACCGGATTCCAGGGCCCATTGCAGGCAGGTCTCTGCTACTTCACAGCGGCGACATACGGTTTTCGCTTCCTCAATCTGAAGCAGGGCGGGTCCGGTGTTGCCGATCGGGAAGAAGAGCTCCGGATCCTCATTGAGGCATGCTGCACGGTGTCGCCAATCCATGGTGACCTTTCGACGAATTCAGTGAACGCGGTTGACCGCGCCCGAATTCCAGGCGCGCAACTCCTTCAACCAAGGTTCACATAACGCCATTGGGCGCACAAGGGTCCGGCAGTGTGAAATTTCTGACAAGAATTTTCACCATTGTCCTGCTATAGAGGCAATCGTGCAAATCGGTCCGCTATGCGTCGTCTCGAGCCCTCTTCCGACACTCCGCATAGACTGACAGGCGGAAGCAGACAGTTCGTGAACCGATGGAGGACTCATGACCAACGATCT
The DNA here is from genome assembly GCA_019117545.1 of Candidatus Brevibacterium intestinavium. Lineage (GTDB taxonomy): Bacteria > Actinomycetota > Actinomycetes > Actinomycetales > Brevibacteriaceae > Brevibacterium > Brevibacterium intestinavium. The sequence continues at coordinate 13,099 of DWZN01000125.1, read as the reverse complement.
CGACCGCCCCCGCCTCGTGTCCGTCGGCGGGCACACGCCCCGAATCGATCCCGGCGCCTTCGTCGCCGCCGGTGCCACCCTGGTCGGGGACGTCCACGTGAAGAAGGGCGCCGGGATCTTCTACGGGTGCGTCCTGCGCGCCGAGGCCGCACCGATCACGATCGGTGAGGACTCGAACGTCCAGGACAACACCGTGATGCACACCGATGCCGGCAAACCCGTGGTCATCGGCGCTCGTGTCTCGATCGGCCACCAAGCGCTCGTCCACGGCGCTGTGGTCGAGGACGATGTGCTCATCGGAATGCACTCCACGGTGCTCAACGACGCCCTCGTCGGCACCGAGTCCCTCGTCGCCGCCGGAGCCGTGGTGCTCGAGGGCACGCAGATCCCGGCCCGGTCCCTCGTCGCCGGAGTGCCGGCGAAGGTGCGCAGGGAGATGACCGCCGAGGGCGTGGAGAAGGTGCGGCAGAACGCTCAGTCGTATGTGCGGCTGTCGGCCCTGCACAAGGACACCGCCGAGGTCGTCGACGAAGCCTGATCAGTCGCGTTCGGTCCTGAGCGCATCCGGGCCTCTCACCTCCGCTCATTTCCCAGTCAGAGGGCGATTTGAGACAATCGCAGTGTGAACACAGAATTTCCTTCCACTGCAGATCGTGTCGTCATCATCGGCGGCGGCCCCGGCGGCTACGAGGCCGCACTCGTCGCGGCTCAGCTCGGCGCCGATGTCATGCTCATCGAGCAGAACCGCTGCGGCGGCTCCGCCGTGCTCACCGATGTGGTGCCCTCGAAGTCCCTCATCGCCACCGCCGAGATGATGGACGACATCGGCCGCTCCGACGGTCTGGGAATTCGGATCTCGGACGGCGAGGTCGGCAAGACCGATGTGCGTCGGGTCACCGCCGACCTCGAGGCCGTGAACGAGAGGATCCTGTCCCTGGCCGATGCGCAGGCCAACGACATCTACGAGGGCCTCATCCGGGCCGGGGTCAAAGTCATCCAGGGCCGAGCCACCCTCGCCGGCCGCGACCAGGTCCACGTCGTCGAGACCGGAGGCACCGAATACACACTCGACGCCTCGACGATCCTGCTGTCCGTGGGAGCCCACCCGCGTGAGCTGCCGACGGCCCAGCCCGATGGCGAGCGGATCCTGTCGTGGACGCAGCTCTACGACCTCGACACGCTGCCCGAGCACCTCATCGTCGTCGGCTCCGGCGTCACCGGCGCCGAGTTCGCTTCGGCCTACCGCGCTCTCGGCACCGAGGTCACCCTCGTGTCGTCCCGAGAGAAGGTTCTGCCCGGCCAGGACGAAGACGCCGCCGATGTGCTCGAATTCGTGTTCCGCAACAAGGGCATGAACGTCCTCTCCCGTTCCCGTGCCGCATCCGTGACCCGCACGGAGTCCGGCGTCGAGGTGGTGCTGGCCGACGGACGTCGCGTCGAGGGCTCCCACTGTCTCATGGCCGTCGGTTCGATTCCGAACACCGAGGACCTCGGTCTGGAGAAGGCCGGTGTGCGCGTCAGCGACTCCGGACACATCGTCGTCGACGGTGTGTCCCGCACCTCCCGGGCCGGAATCTACGCGGCCGGTGACTGCACCGGTGTGCTCCCATTGGCCTCGGTGGCGGCGATGCAGGGCCGGATCGCGATGAACCACGCCCTCGGTGACGCTGTGCAGCCGCTCAAGCTGCGCAATGTCGCCTCGAACGTGTTCACCGCTCCGGAGATCGCGACCGTCGGCTTCACCCAGGCGAACTACCGGGAGAACCCGACGGACATCGACACCGTGATGCTGCCGCTGGACACGAACCCGCGGGCGAAGATGCTCGGCATCAAGGACGGCTTCGTCAAGATCTTCGCCCGACGCGGATCGGGCTCCATCCTCGGCGGCGTCGTCATCGGCCCGCGGGCCAGCGAACTCATCCTCCCGATCACGATGGCCGTGGAGAACCGGCTCACCGTCGACCAGCTGGCCGCCTCGTTCGTCGTCTACCCCTCGGTGAGCGGGTCACTGACCGAAGCGGCACGCAAACTCCACCGCCACCTCTGAGACCGGTCTGCACAGGATTCTTCGCCGCAGCTGTCGATCTCCACGCTGCTCACCCGTCCTGATGGTGTCAGGCCGCCCGGCGTGACACCAGAGATGACAGGGAGACAGACATGAAATACGCACTTCTGCTCATGGGCCGCAGCGGGGACCCCGACTGCGGAGAGACCGGAGGCGCGGACCCGAGCGAGTTCATGGCCTTCGACAAGGAGATCACCGAGGCCGGCGTCGTCGTCGGCGGGTTCGCCCTCGACGGTCCCGAGTTCGGAGTCCGCGTCAGCGAATCCGACGGTGAGTCCATCGTCACCTCCGGTCCCTCCGCCGAATCGAACGACTTCGTCGGCGGCAGCTACGTCATCGAGGCGGCGGACATCGACGAGGCGATCGCCTGGGCGAAGAAGTGCCCCGGGGTGAGAGGCGGCCATATCGAGATCCGCCCGGTCGCCGACTACTGATGGACACCGACCCCGAGGCGGCCGTCCGGATCCTCAGCGCCGTCAGCGAGGAGGATCGTGGGCGGCTGCTCGCGGCGTTGGCCAATCGATTCCGCGATTTCGACCTCGCCGAGGAGGCCCTCCACGATGCCGTGCTCCGCGCGGTCGAGACGTGGCCCGGCCGCGGTGTGCCCGCCCGACCCCAGGCGTGGCTGATGGCCACGGCGAAGAACCGTGCGATCGACCGCCTCCGCGCCGATGAGGTGCGCACCCGTCATCTCACCCGGCTGTGGATCGAGGACGAACTGCGACCGGGCGATCATGACGACCATGCCGGCCGCCTCGGTGAGGAGATCTCGAGTGCCGACATCCCCGACGAACGGCTGGGGCTGTTCTTCACATGCTCCCATCCGACCCTGCGCGTCGACGAGAGGATCGTGCTCATCCTGCGTTTCCTCTCAGGGCTGACCACCGCCGAGGTCGCCGCCGGTTTCCTCCTCGAGACCCCGACGATGCAGCAGCGGATCGTGCGCGCGAAGAAGCGGATCGCGAAGACCGGGATCCCATTCGGACGTCCCGGACCGGATGAGCTCGTCGACCGACTGCCGGGAGTCCTGCGCGTCATCAGCCTCATCTTCACCCATGGCATCAATGCGACCTCCGGAGCCACCCACACGCGAGTCGATCTGCAGAAGGAGGCGATCCGACTGGCACGGCTGCTTGCCGAACTCCTGCCGGCCGAGACGGAGGTCCGGGGTCTGCTCGCTCTGCTGCTGCTCACGCATGCCAGGGACCATGCCCGCGTGTCTGCCGACGGCTCTCCGGTGCCTCTGTCGGAACAGGACCGCAGCCTGTGGGACTCCCACCTCGTCGCCGAGGGAATCGGACTCGTCCGCACCGCCGCCGCAGAGGCGGGTGCGGACGTGTTCACCATTCAGTCCGCGATCGCGGCCCTCCACGCCGAGGCAGCGAACTTCTCCGACACGGACTGGCCGCAGATCCTCGTCCTCTATCGCATGCTCGCTCAGCTCGACCCGTCCCCGGTCGTCGCACTCAATGCGGCGATCGCCCTCGGGCAGGTCTCCGGCCCCGAGGCCGGACTGCGCGCCCTCGACGAACTCGCCGACGATCCCCGCCTGCAGAGGCACCGGCCCTTCCACACAGCGAGGGCGATCACCTTGACCGATCTCGGTCGACCCGGCGAAGCGGAGGAAGCGTATGCGGTCGCGCTCGAGTGCCCGGGCAACGAAGCCGAGTCCGAATACATCGCTGCCCGGGTCGCCGACCTCGATCGGTGACCCGGGCAGGACGGTCGTGGCCGCCGGACTGCAGACGCCCGGCCACGGACGAAACGGTCTCAGGCGGCGAAGCGAATGATCGCCTCGCCCGACTTCACCGCGGCACCGGCATCGACGAGCACCTCGGAGACGGTGCCCGAGTGACCGGCCTTGAGCGGCTGCTCCATCTTCATCGCCTCGATCACGGCCAAGGTGTCGCCGGCTTCGACGGTGTCGCCGGCACTGACGGCGACGGAGACGATGGTTCCCTGCATGGGAGCGTTGAGCGCGTTCGAATCGTCGGCGATCTTCGCACCCTTGCGGCTGGAGAGGCTGCGCTTGCGACGCGGCACGGTGGGGCTGGGAACGTGTCCGAGGTCGGAGATGACGTCCTTGGGGACCGAGACGGTCATCCGACGGCCGTCGACCTCGACCACGACGCTGAAGCTGTCGGTCGGAGTGCTCATGTGATCTCCTGTCTGCGGTTCGGCGAGCGGATTGACGAAGGCGGTCTCGAGCCAATTGGTCCAGACCTCGAAATCGGTGGCGAAGGCCTTCTGCGAGACGAGGACCCGATGCAGCGGCAGCAGAGTCGACACTCCCTCGATGCGGTATTCCGACAGCGCCCGTCGGGCACGGGCCAGAGCCTCGTCGCGGGTCGCTCCGGTGACGATGAGTTTGGCCAGCATCGGATCGAAGTCCGTACCGACCGCACTGCCCTCACCGATGCCCGAGTCCAGACGCACACCGGGTCCGGAAGGGGCACGGTAGTTCTTCACGGTGCCGGTGGCGGGGAAGAACGTGGTCGGATCCTCGGCGTTGATCCGGAACTGGAAGGAATGGCCGCGGGCGGTGGGGAACTGCTCGGGCAGAACCTCGCCGGAGGCGATGCGCATCTGCCAGCCGACGAGGTCGACTCCCGTGACCTCCTCGGTGACGGTGTGTTCGACCTGGATGCGCGCATTGGCTTCCATGAAGATGATCGTGCCGTCCTCACCGAGGAGGAACTCGCACGTGGCGGCGCCGACGTAGCCGACATGGGCGAGCAGTCGCGCCGACGCCTCGGAGACGACGCGCTCCTGGTCGGCCGACAGGAACGGTGCCGGGGCCTCCTCGACGATCTTCTGATTGCGACGCTGCAGAGTGCAGTCACGGGTCGACACGATGCGGACATTGCCGTGGGCATCGGCCAGGCACTGCGTCTCGATGTGCCGCGGGCGCACGATCTGCTTCTCGATGAGGCACTCACCGCGGCCGAACGCGCTCTGGGCCTCGCGGGTCGCGGCCGTGTAGGCGGACTCGAGGTCGTCTGCGCAGGCGCAGGCGCGGAATCCGCGACCGCCACCGCCGTGGACGGCCTTGACGACGACCGGGAAGCCGATGCCCTCGGCGACCTTCGCCGCTTCGGCCAGATCGGCCACCGCCCCATTGGAACCGGGTGCGACGGGAGCTTTGACGGCTTCGGCCACGGCGCGGGCGCCTGATTTGTCGCCGAGCAGTTCGATCGCGGCCGGCGGCGGCCCGATCCAGGTCAGTCCCGCATCGATGACGGCCTGGGCGAAGCCGGAGTTCTCGGCCAGATAGCCGTACCCGGGGTGGATCGCGTCGGCTCCGGAGCGTTTGGCCAGGGCGAGGATCTTGTCGACGTCGAGGTAGGTCTCCCCGGCTCCGGACCCGTCCAGCAGCCAGGCGTCGTCGGCGAGGTCGACGAAATCGGCGTCGGAATCGGCGCGGGTGTACACGGCGACGGCCTTGATGCCGAGGTCGTGGGCGGCCCGGATGATGCGCAGAGCGATCTCACCGCGGTTGGCGATGAGGACTCGGGTGACGGCTGCGGTCGGCACAGTGGTGCGCAGCACCGCGGTCGTTGCTTCGGGGAGGACTGTGGTCATGGCGCTCCTTTGTATGATCACAGAACAATTTAGAGAACGACACCAACACTTTGTAGGCCAGCGATAAAAAGTTCGAGCGAAAACTTCAACGACTCCGGGCGTGTCACACGACCCTGATCGATTCTAGCCCTTCGGCGACCACAGATCCGGCCAGAACAGGCCCATGTCCGTGACCAATTCCCGCACGACCGGAAGGCTGAGACCGAGAACGGTGAGATGGTCGCCGTCGAGGCGATCGACGAAGGCTCCGCCGTAACCGTCGATGGTCAGCGCTCCCGCCACCTGGAAGGGCTCCTCGGTGGCGATATAGGCCTCGAGTTCCTCCGGGCTCGGAGACCCGATGAGCACCGAGGTCGTCGACCGGCGCGAGCGGATCGCGCTGAGGCCGGCAGCTGAGGTCTCGGTCGAGGCGTCCCGGTCGTCAGCGTCGGTGAGTACGGCGACGGTGTGGCCCGTGTGCAGCTGTGTCCACTGCCCGGCGATCTCGGACCATACCGCGCGGGTCCGTTCGGCCGTTCCGGGTTTGCCGATGGCCTGTCCGGCATGTTCGAGGAGCGAATCGCCGGCGATGACGACGACGGTCTCGGTCCCGGTCAGCTCCGGGGGAGGGCAGCTGCGGATGCGGTCGATGACGGCGCGGGCTTTCGCCTCCGACAGCGCTGTGGTCAGATCGCCGACCGAACCGGTGAATCCGGCCTCGATGGCGCGCTCGTCGACTTCGGAGACGATGATCTGCGGATCGATGCCGGCCGCGGTCAGGATCTGTCGGCGGGCAGGCGACTGCGAGGCCAGAACGACCGGGATCATGAGGCGACCGCCGGTGGGTTCGGTCGGGGGCCCGGGACGAGGTCCCGGCGGCGCGCCGACTCTCCCTTCTCCGGCACGTCGAGGCTGCGGTCGACCACGACCGGAGCCTCGATGCGTTCGGCGATCGCTGCCAGCAGGGTCGACGACAGCTGTGCGTATCCGAGTTCACTGGGGAATCGGCCGGACTCATTGAGCAGGGACTTCCGCTTCGTCCCGCTCAGGGAGTTCGTCGCCCGCAGCGGAACCGCCCGCGCGGCCAGGGCTGCCAGCCATTGGGATCCGGCAAGGACCCGGGAGGTGCGTCGCAGCGAGGTCTTGAGCGGATCGCGCAGTCCCGGCAGGCCGCCGAGATTGGGGCAGACGAGGACGAAGACCGTGTAGCGGCCCTCGCGTTGGAGCCGATTGATCGCTTGGTTGAGGACGGGAATGCCGATGGTCGCCTGGATCGGGTGGATGATGTCACCGGTGCCGATGGAGATGATCGCGAACCGGCGGGAGTCGTTCCACGTCTCCGACAGCTGTCGTGACAGCCAGGCCGAGCGGAGCACCTCATCGACCTGCCGGTGGAGGTCGTCCGACAGGGCCGAGGGGCGGGCGGTGGTCTGCACACGCACAGTGGTGCCGAGTATGCGGGCCAATCCGCGGCCGATGAGTGTGGGCGGGGCCTGCTCGGCATCGACGTCGACACCGCACAGCCAGGAGTCACCGATGATGGCCAAGGCCGCCGAATCGTCATCGTCGCGGTGGCGCGGGGCGGCGATCGCCTCGGCGAAGGTGGAATGAGGACGATTCTCGTCCTCGTCGAAGGCTCTGCGCAGCGAACCCGCTTGGTGACGGAGGAGGCCCACCGCCGAAGCTCCGGCTCCGACAGCTGTCGCCCCCATGGTCGCCAGCGTGCAGATCATGCGTTTTCCCACGGAATTCCCTCCTCCGCCGTCATCATTGCACCTTTGTCACGGCATCAACAACTATTGTTGAGCCATGACCGAAAACGATCACCAGCATTCCCCGAACCGTTTCCGTGGGGCGTGGGAAGCATTCCGACGAGGACGTGAGTCCTCCCGCTCCCGGCCTGAGCCCGAGACCGAGCAGCCGCGCGACGTCAGTGCCGAGGAGATCGCTCTCAGTCGCATCGAGGCCGAGGCCCCGCCCTATGTGTCTCCCGGACTCAAGCTCGCCGCGGCGTGGTCGTGGCGATCGCTCATCGTCCTCGTCGCCGTCGGCGTTGCCCTGTGGCTGCTGTCGAAGATCTCCAGCGTCGTGCTGCCGGTGCTCATCGCACTGCTGCTGGCCGCGCTGCTCGCACCTCCGACCGCATGGCTGGTCAAGAAGGGAATGCCCCGCGGCGGGGCCGCAGCGATCTCGTTCGTCGGCTTCATCGTCGTCGTGCTCGGCCTCTTCGGTCTTGTCGGTCAGCAGATCTACTCCGGGATGCCCGACCTCGTCCGGCAGGTCATCGCCGGTGTGTCGGGAATCAGCAGCTGGCTGGCCACCAGCCCCTTCGGCATCGACTCCTCGACGATCTCGGGGTATATCGACGAAGGCATCAATACCGCCACGAACTTCTTCCAGAACAACAGCAGCCAGCTCCTCGGCGGTGCCTTGGAGGCCACCTCCTCTGTCGGCACCTTCCTCACCGGTATGGCCGTGTGCCTGTTCACGACGTTCTTCTTCCTCTACGACGGAGAGAACATCTTCCGTTGGGTGATGAAGCTGCTGCCGATCCCGGCGCGCCCGGTGGCCACCGGTGCCTCGCAGCGGGGCTGGACCACACTCGTCCAATACGTGCGCGTGCAGATCCTCGTCGCCGCCGTCGACGCCATCGGCATCGGCATCGGCGCCGCTTTCCTCGGGGTTCCGCTGGTCATTCCCATGACCCTGCTCGTGTTCCTGACCTCCTTCGTCCCGGTCGTCGGCGCTATCGCCTCCGGCGCCGTGGCCGTGCTCGTCGCACTGGTCTCGAACGGTTTGGTCAGTGCGGTGATCATGTTGGCCGTCGTCATCGGCGTGCAGCAGATCGAGAGTCAGGTGCTCCAACCCTTCCTCATGGGCAAGGCCGTGTCCGTCCATCCGCTGGCCGTGATCCTCGCGGTCACCGGAGGCGGTTTCCTCTTCGGCATCGTCGGTGCCCTGTTCGCAGTTCCGCTGGTGGCCGTGCTCAACAGCGTGGTCGGATACATCGCTCGGGCCAGCGGCTCCGAGGACGCCGGGGAGGCATCAGCCGATCACGGCGGCGGGCAGGCCGAGGACGAGCCGACTGGTGACCCAACTGCGAAGACGGTCGACGCCGCCGGGCGTGGCTCCGACGCGACGCCGGCCGACCGCTCGATCGCAGCGGGCGCAGGCGCGACGGCGGGGGCCGGAAGCGCGGCGGATGCTGGAAGCGCGGCGGGGGCCGAGAGGGAAACCGGCGGCGTCGGCTCAGCAACCGGAGACGCCGGGACGGATTCCGCAGGTGCCCCCGACACGGGGAAGGGTCCCAAGGGGCCGCGGCGCCGACGGAAGTGAGTTAATACAGCAGTGGGCGGGAGGTGTCTCCCGCCCACTGCCGTGTGTCGAAGGAACCGGAGTCCTTCGGCCGGATCGAGTACTCAGCTCAGCCGGTGAAGGCCTCCACCGACTCGACCTTGACCTCGATGGTCTTTCCGTTGGGCGCTTCGTAGGAGCTCGTGTCTCCGGCCTTGACGCCGATGACGGCGGCACCGAGCGGCGACTTCTCCGAGAAGACGTCGATATCGGAGTCGCCGGCGATCTCGCGGTTGCCCAGCAGGAACCGCATCGAGTTGCCGGCGACGGTGGCGTTGACCACGGAGCCGGGAGCCACGGTCTTGCCGTCGCTGTCGCTGGAGCCGACCTTCGCGTTGCGCAGCAGCACCTCGAGCTGACGGATGCGTGCTTCCTGCTTGCCCTGCTCGTCACGCGCCGCGTGATAACCGCTGTTCTCCTTCAAGTCACCCTCGTCGCGGGCGGCTTCGATCTTCTCAGCAATCTCTGCACGACCCGGTCCGGAGAGATGCTCGAGTTCCTTCGACAGACGGTCAAAGGCTTCCTGGGTCAACCATGTTTCTTCCTGGGTGACTTCCTCGGTCATGACTTCTCCTTCTTCGGTTCGGTGCACTGACAGGCATGTCAGGCAACGAAAAAACCGGGCGTATGGGCACGCCCGGAAGATGAATGAAACTACAGTGTAACGCATCCGCGCGGAAACACGATGAGCTGAGTCACGTTCCCGCCGTCGAGGTGGAGAATCCGGCGGCAGGAGACGAATGAGTGCGAGACCCGTTCGACTCGCCGCAAGCGGACTCGCGGCGAGTCGACCCGAGCCGGCGCGAACCGGGTCGTTCTATTCGAACCAGCAGGAGTCGACGTGTCCCGAAGCGGCCAGCTGCGTCGTGGCCAGGTCGAGGTCGATCTGCCTCGGTGAGTTCGGATCGGCGTCGGGGTCGGCGGGAACGGTGACCTCGGTGAAGCCGACGACGGCTTCGTTCTCGTTCGTCGCCTGGACGGTGCAGTGCACATCGCGTTCCTGATCGGGAAATATTCCGACGCTGACCTGCGTTGTAGAGGAGTCGACAACCAAATAGTCAAGGGTCCGCGGTGTCGTGGGCTCCGTCTGCGGCCTGAACGAGACGAAGGCGATGACTGCGATCGCGACAACGACGACGGCAGCGGCGATGATCTTCGCCCTGCGGCTCAGATTCCGCTTCGGCTTCCGGGTCCGTCCGTAACGATCATCGTGCAGTGGTTCGGCCACTGTTACCTCAGTCATTGAATTCCTCTTTGAGTACTTCGCGCACTAATCTAGAGTAGTCGATCCTCTGCCGACGAGCATGTCAGCCGCAATCTCGGCAGAGGAAGGCCACCAGGCTGAATCGAAAGGGACATTTAGGATATGACTTCGCTTCCGTACCACGGGCTGCGTCTGCTGGCGGTCCATGCCCACCCCGACGACGAATCCTCGAAGGGTGCGGCTACGAGCGCGAAGTACGCCTCACTGGGAGCACGGGTCCTCATCGCGACCATGACCGGCGGCGAAGCCGGAGACATCCTCAACCCCGCACTGCTGCAGAGTCCGAAGGCCAGCCGCGACATCGCCGGACTGCGTCGCGAGGAGATGGCCACCGCAGCGGCGGCTCTCGGCGCCGAACACGTGTGGGTCGGCCATGTCGATTCGGGCCTGCCCGATGGAGACTTCGACAATCAGACACCGCCCGGATGCTTCTACCGCGTGCCCGACGAGGTGGCCATGCTGCCGCTGGTCCACATCATCCGCACCTTCCGACCGCAGGTGGTGACCACCTATGACGAGCTCGGCGGCTACCCGCATCCCGACCACATCAAGAACCACGCCGTGACCATGGCCGCGGTCGCGGCGGCCGCCGACGGAACGGCTCATCCCGAACTCGGCGAGCCCTGGCAGGTGCAGAAGGTCTACTACAACCAGGACCTGTCGGCGAAGAAGTGGATCACCATCCACGAGAAGATGACCGAGGCGGGACTCGAATCCCCGTTCGCCGAGCATCTCGAAGACTTCAAGAAGCGCGACAGCAAGCGCAACAACTGGCTGAGCACTCGGATCCCCTGCGCGGAGTTCTTCCCGGCCAGAGATCGGGCACTGCTCTCGCATGCCACTCAGATCGACCCCGAGGGCGGGTTCTTCTCGGCCTCACGCAAGGCCGCCCGAACCTACTGGCCGACGGAGGAATTCGAATTGGCTCTCGACCGGACGGACCGAGAGCCGCTGCGCCCGGGAGTCGACTTCCAGGAGGGCGACCTGTTTGCGGCGGTGACCTTCGACGACGGTCGTCGTGTCCCCGACGCGGGGATGCTGCCGGACACCCCCGAGGCCGAGAAGGAAGCCGCAGACCCAGCCTCGGACCCGGATTCTCCCGTGGCGGGCCCAGGGCAGTCCGGCGCAGAGGGATCCGCCGCCTTGACCGAAAGTGACACCCACGCATGATCATCGCGTCCACACCCGAATCGACCCCCGGCGGTGGTGCCCCGGATCCGGACCTGGTGACACCGGGAACGATCGGCTTCCTCGCCACCTTGGCCGTGGTCGTCGTCGTGATCTTCCTCATCCGCGATGCCCTCCGACGGGTCCGTCGGGTGCGGGCGCGCTCGGGAGAGACCGATGCCTACCCGATCCCGCTGCGTCGGCATGTGGTGCCCAACCAGTCGAAGCTGTCGGGACCGGAGGGGCCGAAGGACGGCCCCGCCTCCGCGGCTCCTCCGGCCGGGCCCGACGGCGGTTCGGCCGACGCCGGTTCACCCGCTTCCGACGACAGCACCTCCGATCGTGATTCCGAGGCCTCCGGCCCGACGTCCGAGACTCCCGACGAGCGAGACTGAGGCTCGGGCTCCGTTTGAGAGGCGGCTCCGTTCAGGCGAAGGGCGCGATCCCCCGATGGTGACCGCGCCCTCGGCCGTCGTGGGCCGGGAGGTTCAGTACGCGGCGACGGCCGCGACGATCAGTGCCGCGAGATGGCATCCGTAGCCGAAGATCGTGAGGATGTGGAAGATCTCGTGGAAGCCGAGCCATTTCGGTGAGGGATTGGGCCGTTTGATGCCGTAGACCACCGCTCCGGCGATATAGCAGACACCGCCGATGACGACGAGGATGCCGACGGCGGGATTCGTCGCCCAGATCTGGGGAATGTATCCGACTCCGGCCACACCGAAGCCGACATAGATGGGAACGAAGAGCCACCTCGGCGCGGTGGTGAAGATCGTGCGGAAGGCGGCACCGAGTGCCGCTGCTCCCCACAGCACCGACAGCAGCAGGACCGCTTGGTCGGTGCGGAGCATGAGCACGGCCAGCGGGGTGTAGGTTCCGGCCGTGATGAGGAAGATGTTGGCGTGGTCGAGGCGGCGCAGGATGAGGCGGGCTCGGGTGCGCCAGCGTCCGCGATGGTAGACGGCCGAGGTGCCGAAGAGCAGCATCCCGGTGATCGCGAAGATCGCCGCCGCGATGCGCGACTCGATCGTCGGTGAGATGATCACCAGCGCGAGTCCGCCGAGCATCGCCAGGGGGAACGCCCCGGCATGGAACCAACCGCGCAGCTTCGGCTTCACATGCCCGGCGAGTTTGGTCAGCTCGGCACGCAGCGCGGAGCGTCGCCGGGCGATGTGCAGGGGATAGGGCATGTCGACCCGTGGGGGCGGGGCATCGGCGCGGGAGCCGTCGGGAACGACTGATGAGGGTTCGGTGGCCGGAGCATTCATGACACCATGGTATCGAGCGGGTCTGAGGCCTCATTCAGCATCGTCGGCTAGTAGTCTGTACGTGTCCGAACCTGACTGCGATCAACGCGAAAGAAGACAGCTGTGGCCCGACCGGTGAACCTGCTCTATCGGCTGTACGAGCGACGACTCAAACGCGAGCTCGACAAGTCGGTGCCGGTTCCCCGCCACGTCGGAGTCATCACCGACGGCAATCGGCGGTGGGCCAGGGAGTTCGGGGCGACCACCGCCGACGGGCACCGGGCGGGAGCGGCGAAGATCGTCGAGTTCCTCGGCTGGTGCTTCGAGATCGACGTCGAGATCGTCACTCTCTACGTCCTGTCCAAGGAGAACCTCGCACGGTCGGCCGAAGAGGTCTCGATCCTCATCGAGATCATCTCCGACCTGGTGGAGAAGATCGCC
>DWZN01000124.1 GCA_019117545.1 Candidatus Brevibacterium intestinavium | reverse complement strand
ATACCGACAGCACAATCACCTGCCAAGATGTGGTTGCAGGATGGAATGGGGCTCGTTCAGAGGCGGAATCGCATGTATTGCGAATATTGGACAGACTCCCAGCTCGTGAGCGTGAGTTCGTCGAAGCGATGGCCGAACTGGCTCCGGAAGACCGGAGCCTGACAAAGATCGCCCACCATATGGGATATCAGAAGGCAACCGATGCGGGCCCGACCTCCCAAAGACTCGATATCTCTCGTGGGATAGTCAACCGAGGAAAGCCCTACAGCTTCCGGCACCGTGCTATAGGTGCCTATCTGACCAGTGAATGGCCGGAAGCTCCGGGCGGCGTGGAGTGACATGCGGAAGTGGCCCGTCTTCGGGCCCATAGCGGGCACATTCCATTCGATTGGGCCAGGGCCCCTACTTCACCCAGGGCTCCTCGCCGGTCTCGGAGACGATGGGTTTGCCGTTGTCGAGGTTCCAGGAGCCCATTCCTCCCTGGACGTCGAAGGCGTCGAAGCCGTTCTGGTTCAGCCAGGCGACGGCTCGGTTCGAGCGTCCGCCGGTGCGGCAGATGACGTACATGTCGTCGTCGAGAGGCAGGTCGTCGAGGCGGGCGGGCAGTTCGCCCAGCGGCACGTGGTACGCGCCTTCGATGTGCCCGGCTTCCCACTCGTCGTCTTCACGGACGTCGACGATGGTGGCACCTTCGGGAATGTCATTGACGGTGACGGTGACTTCTTCATCCATGGCTCCAGTGTAGGCACGCAGCCGCGGTGCCCGCACCCACCCGCGACTGGCCCCGCAGTCCCGTTCCAAGGGGGCTGTTGCCGATCGGAAGGCCATGTGAGAATGACTGTCCAGCCGTTCATGCGCTCGCCGATCACAGCTCGCATCAGCGACTGCCGGGTTCGGCGCACCGTTACGGCGCGCATAGCGACTGGAGCGCCAGGAACCGTCTGCGAAGGGAAATGGTCATGGTCAACAGAGATACGAGTGACGAGTCCGCTGCCGAGAAGAAGGCACGCGACGTCGCAGCCAAGTTGGACGAGACGTCCGCGACGTTTGCCGGGACCTCGAACATGGAATCTCACGCCAGGGTCGGATACACCGAGCAGAACGTTGAGGATCGCGCCCAGACCGCCGCCGAAGAGGAGGGGGTGACGCTGCATCGCAATCCTGATGGATCGCACACAGCGATCGACGAATCGCGAGCCGCCGAGGCCACCCCGAAGTCCGATACCGGCGAGGGAGCCCCGGAGTCCGAAGGGGACCAAGATCAGCACGAGAAGCATGATGCCGCCGTAGCCCCGGGTATGGGCGCGGCTGTGGGCACGACCCGTGAGCCCGATGACATCGACAGTGCACCCGGCATGGGCAACGCAGTCGCCAGCACTGCCGGAGACGATGCAGCGACTGGCAGCGGTTCCGATGCCGGCGAGGGGACGCACGATGACGCTGCCGTTGCCCCGGGCATGGGCGCGGCTGTGGGTGCGACCCGTGAGCCCGACGATGTCGACAGTGCACCCGGCATGGGCAACGCGGTCGCCAGCACTGCCGGAGGCGGTGCGGCGAGCACCGCAGCAGCCTACTCCGACAATGCGACCGCATCCGGGGGCTCATCGACCGGCAGCACCTCGGCCTCCGGCGGCGTTTCCGCCAGCGACGATACCGAGGGCGGCCATGCCCCGGGCGGTGCCGGGAAGAGGCCCGCGGGCGAGGCGGCGACGAACGAACTCGGCCAGGCCGATGTGATCAAGATCCTGCGCGGCAGCAACTCCGTGATGCTCGCCACGGCCTTGGCCGACGGCAAGATTCTCGCGCATCCGATGACCGCGCAGGAGGTCACCGAGGATGCCGACGTCTGGTTCTTCCTCGCCCTCGACGGCGACCAGGCCAAGGCGCTGCGGACGAACCCACAGGTCAACATCAGCGTCGCCGAGGCGGGCAACTGGCTCTCCGTGGCCGGCCGCGTCGAGTTCGTCGACGACCCGGCCACGATCGACGAACTGTGGTCCGAATCGACCAATGCCTGGTTCGACGGCCGTGAGGATCCGAATCTCGGACTCATCAAGGTCGTCACGGACTCCGCGCAGCATTGGGGCTTGCCCGGCGGCAAGGTCTCCGGCCTGTTCCGCATGGTCAAGTCGAAGATCGCCGGCGACCGTCCCGCCGGCGGCACTAAGACCACGGAACTCTGAACCTGAGGTCGCCCAGGACGACGAGGCGCCCGGGGAGATCTCAATTCTCCCCGGGCACCCCGTTGTCGGGCCGGGTGCCCCACCCGCCGACATCCTCGCCTGAAACCAATACCCGTCTGCGCCCCAGCTCGGCCTCGCCGTCCGCCTGTTCACATCGATGCACCACCGCTGTGCAGACCCGCTCCTGTGCTGTCTCGCATCTCACTTGCCGACGCCGGTTCAACCGCGTGAAGCGGAGTTACTGTTGAGCTGTCAACGATTAGGGAGGAAGTGACAGACCATGGCTGACAACAAAGCAGCCCTCGTCACAGGAGCCGGCCAGGGAATCGGTCGTGCCATTGCACTCAAACTGGCAGCAGATGGATTCGACGTCGCAGTTGCCGACCTCGGGTTCCAAGAGGAGAAAGCTCGCGCGGTAGTCAAGGAGATCGAGGACCTCGGTCGCAGAGCAATCTGGGTCGCGGCCGATGTCTCCAAGCGCGATGAGGTCTTCGCCGCAGTCGACGCCACGGCCGACCAGCTCGGCAGCTTCGACGTCATCGCCAACAACGCCGGCATCGTGCAGGTTGAGCCGGTCGACAAGATCACGACAGACAATCTCGAGAAGATCTTCAGCATCAACGTCTACTCCGTGATCTACGGCATCCAGGCCGCCTCGGCGAAGTTCGAGGAGCTGGGCAAGGACAAGGGCAAGATCATCTCCGCTGGTTCGATCGCCGGCATCAAGGGCTTCCCGATTCTCGGCGCCTACTCGGCGACGAAGTTCGCCGTGCGCGGCATCACCCAGGTGGCCGCCCAGGAACTGGCTCCACGCAACATCACCGTCAACTCCTGGGCACCCGGCATCGTCGGCACCGGCATGTGGGACACCATCGACGAGGAGATGGGCAAGCTCAACGGCAAAGCCAAGGGCGAGAACCTCAAGGACAATGTCGAAGGCATCGCCCTGGGCCGCATCGAGACCCCGGAAGACGTTGCCGGAGTCGTGTCCTTCTTCGCCTCCGACAACGCCGACTACGTCACCGGCCAGACCCTGCTGGTCGACGGCGGCATGCTCTACAACTGACCGCTCGCCCACGTCGAAGGGGTGCTCGCCACACGGTGACCGTGCCGACCAGCGGCAATAGGAGCGACGCGGTGAGGTGCCCGGGGAGATCCCAATTCTCCCCGGGCGCCACCCAACCGTCCGCGACCGCGCGCCCCGCCACCATCCGCCGATCGCCCAACCATCCCTCGGCCAGCGAACGCCCGACCCGAGCACTAGCATGGGAGACATGAGCAAGCGGATCGTCATCATCGGTGCGGGTCTGGCCGGCACCACAGCGGCCAGGGAGCTGAACGAGCGCGGTCAGGCGGTCACCGTCATCGACCCGCAGGCAGGGGACACCTGCGAACGGCCGCCGCTGTCGAAGCACCTCTTCGACAATTCCCGCCACCACCTGCCCTACCACCTCGAGTCGACCGAGCACATCACCTTCGTCCGCGACTGGGCGGAGGAGATCACCCTCGCCGAGGCGGCCGCCGAGTCCCGCTACACCGCAGAGACCCAGCTCCACCCCCAACGCCTGACCGACGACCACGCGACCGTGGGCACCGTCCACCTGGCCTCGGGGGAGTCGATCGACTTCACCCACTGCATCCTCGCCACGGGAATGGAAGCCAACCGGCCGCAGATCCCGGAATACCCGGATGCGCTGCCGGTCTACGACTTCGGCGACGCCGAATGGATCCTCGCTCGGGTCGAAGAGGCCACACAGCCGCTCAACGTCGGAGTCCTCGGCTCCGGCTATCTCGGAATGGAGGTCGCCACCTCGGCGGTCGCGGCCGGGCACCGGGCCACGGTCTATCTGCGCGGAGGCGAACCGCTGCGCAAACAGCTGTCCGCGCCGGTCAGGCAGGCGCTGTTCGAAGCGCACAAGGCCGCAGGCGTCGAATTCGTTACCCACACGTCGAGCCCGGACGACATCGACGCAAATATTCACGATCTGTTCATCACCAGTGTCGGAGCCCGGCCCCGCCTCATTCCCATCGACGGCGATCGCCCCGCCGAGGCATGGGAGGTGAATGAGAGCTTGGCAACATCCCATGCCGGCATCTTCGCCGCCGGAGACTGCGCAATCGTCACCGCCGGACCCTACGCTCTCGACCATCCGTGGGCCTGCGAACCGGTAGCCGAAAGCCATGGGAAGTTCCTCGCCGAATACCTCACCACCATCGCCGACGAACCCTCAGGCACCAGCGAGGACGCTCCCGCCGACAACCCGGCAGACACGGCGGCGAAGATCTGGTCGGAGGTGCCCTGGCACTGGAGTTTCCAAGGCCCTCAGAAGGTGTTCACGGCGGGCCTGACCAGCCCCGATGCCACCGACACAATCATCAGACACGACCCGAGCGGAGCCAAATTCCAGGTCTTCCACTTCGACGGCACCGCACCGGAGTCGAAGCTCATCGGCGTCGAGACGTTCAATTGGCCGCCAATGCAGGCCGCCGCCCGACGAGTACTCGGCGGTAACCACATCCCCACCCGAGCCCAGCTGGAGGACCCGGAATTCGACTTCAAGGCTCACAGCCGACTGTGAGTCTGCGCTAGTCTCATCACGTAGACTTTTCATCTGTTCTACCCCCAGTCGCCGACGAGAGAATCTTCTGTTCATGGATATGGCCAAGCTTGCTGCCGAGCACGGACTCGACAGAGTGGGTGGACGGCCGTCTTTGCCCCAGTACGTCAAACAGCTGATCAGCCGCAGCGACTTCACTTATACGCTGGCGAAGTATCGGATGCAGTCCGAGAACGAACGCAACCGCCTCGGCATGCTCTGGGTGCTGCTGCGGCCCTCGTTCTCCGCCCTCATCTACGGCACCGTCTTCGGTGTCATCATGCAGGGCGCGACCGCCCGTCCGCCGGACTTCGCCCCCTTCGTCGTCATCGGCGTCTTCGTCCTCGAATTCTTCAACACCTCGATGAACGGCGGCGCGAAATCGATCATCGGCAACGCGTCCTTGGTCCAGTCCCTGCCGTTCCCGCGCATCGTTCTGCCGATCGCCATCGTGTTCCAGAACCTGCTCAACTTCATCCCCACCTTCATCTTCATGGCACTGTTGGCGATGATGTGGGGCGGCCGGCCGGACTGGGACTGGTTCCTCTTCATCCCGCTGGTCTTCCTCTTCTGGATCTTCAACCAGGGCGTGGCGTTCATCTTCGCCCGGGTCACCGTCCACTTCCGTGACCTGTCGCAGGTCACCCCGTTCATCTCCCGCATGATCTTCTACACCTCGGGTGTCTTCTTCGAGCTCAAGACCATGGTCGAGAAGATCAACCCCGCCCTGCAGCCCTTCGCCGACTGGCAGCCGATCAACAACGTGCTCTCGATCGCCCGCGGCATCCTCATGAAGGACGGCGTCGTCCCCTACGACTACTTCTGGCACCTGGCCATCTGGGCCTTCGGAATCTTCATCTTCGGCTTCATCTTCTTCTGGCAGGCCGAGGAAAGGTACGGTCGCGATGAGTGACGAACACACGGTCGAACCCACCACCGAGGCGGCCCCTAGCGAGGCAGCCACCACCGAGGCGACCAACGCGGAAGCGCCCGATAATGGGGCAGCCTCCACCGACGAACCCGTCGTCATCTGCGATGGCGTCCACGTCCGCTACAAGACCCTGGCCACGGGCAAGAAGCTCAAGCTCGGCGGGGGCGGCGGCATGCTCAAGCGGCAGCGCGGCATCCAGGAGGTGCATGCGCTCAAGGGCGTGAGCTTCGTCGCCCACCGCAACGAGTCCATCGGCGTCATCGGCACCAACGGTTCCGGCAAGTCCACGCTCATGCGCTCGATCACCGGGCTGACCCCGACCTCGGAGGGCACGATCTATGCGAAATCGCGGCCGAACCTCCTCGGCGTCGGTGCCGCGCTCATCCCGGATCTCTCTGGTGCCCGCAATATCATCATCGGGTCCCTCGCTCTGGGGCTAACGCGCGCGCAGGTGGAGGAGAAGTTCGACGACATCGTCGAGTTCACCGGGCTCGAGGACTTCATCGACCTGCCGATGCGCACGTACTCCTCGGGGATGTCTCAGCGGCTGAAGTTCGCGATCGCGACCTCGGTCCAGCACGAGATCCTCATCGTCGACGAGGCGCTCAACGTCGGCGACAAGAAGTTCCGTGACCGTTCGGAGGGCCGGATCCGGTCGATCCGCGAGAACGCCGGCACCGTCTTCCTCGTCTCCCACTCGATGCGCTCGATCAAGGACACGTGCAACCGCAC
>DWZN01000123.1 GCA_019117545.1 Candidatus Brevibacterium intestinavium | reverse complement strand
CGACTACGTGAAGAACATGATCACCGGTGCGGCTCAGATGGACGGTGCCATCCTCGTCGTCGCCGCCACCGACGGTCCGATGCCCCAGACCCGTGAGCACGTGCTGCTCGCCCGTCAGGTCGGTGTGCCCTACATCGTCTCCGCTCTGAACAAGGCCGACATGGTCGATGACGAGGAGCTCCTCGAGCTCGTCGAATTCGAGGTTCGCGACCTGCTCTCGAGCCAGGACTTCGATGGAGACAATGCCCCGGTCATCCCGGTCTCCGCTCTCAAGGCCCTCGAAGGCGACGAGAAGTGGGTCAAGAGCGTGCAGGATCTCATGGCTGCCGTCGACGACAACGTTCCCGAGCCGGAGCGCGATGTCGACAAGCCGTTCCTCATGCCCGTCGAGGACGTCTTCACGATCACCGGTCGTGGAACCGTTGTCACCGGTCGTGTCGAGCGCGGTGTGCTGCTGCCCAACGACGAGATCGAGATCGTCGGCATCAAGGAGAAGTCGTCCAAGACGACCGTCACCGCCATCGAGATGTTCCGCAAGACCCTGCCGGATGCCCGTGCAGGTGAGAACGTCGGTCTGCTCCTGCGCGGCACCAAGCGTGAGGACGTCGAGCGCGGTCAGGTCATCGTGAAGCCGGGTTCGATCACCCCGCACACCAAGTTCGAGGCCCAGGTCTACATCCTGAGCAAGGACGAGGGCGGACGTCACAACCCGTTCTACTCGAACTACCGTCCGCAGTTCTACTTCCGGACCACCGACGTCACCGGCGTCATCACTCTGCCCGAGGGCACCGAGATGGTCATGCCCGGCGACAACACCGACATGTCGGTCGAGCTCATCCAGCCGGTCGCCATGGAGGACGGTCTGCGCTTCGCCATCCGCGAGGGCGGCCGCACCGTCGGCGCCGGTCGAGTCACCAAGATCAACGCCTGATCTGACTCACTGAAGACCCTGAACAGGGGCCGCAGTCCTTCGGGACCGCGGCCCCTGTTTCGTGTTCCGACGGGCAGTCACGCAGAGGCCGTGCTCGGGCCTGTGGGCCGCACGCGCGGCAGGGCCTGAGATATCGCTCACAGGCGAGGTGCCTGAAATTGCGCGCATTCGGTGCTATGTGACAAGATAGTGAGGTTGCGTTTTGGGCGTTGACCCCTGCACTGCGGTAGCGATACTGCGAACAGCCCGAAACACTATCGGATCGATGAATCTGCATCAGCGGGTTCGGACCGAGCAGCCAATGAGTAAAAGCGCCGTCGGCATTCCTGAGAGAAGTGAGAACTTCTCCGACAGGAACAGCCGACACGCCCGACCTCGGGGGTCGGTCATGGTCAGCCGGCACAGACGGCAGTCGTTCCCAACGCACTGCCCGTTGATGGCCGGAAGCAACTATAGAAAGAGACGACGCCATGGCGGGACAGAAGATCCGCATCCGGCTCAAGTCGTACGACCACGCTGTGATTGACAGTGCCGCACGCAAGATCGTGGACACCGTCACTCGCGCTGGTGCGACTGTTGTGGGCCCCGTGCCGTTGCCGACGGAGAAGAACGTGTACTGCGTCATCCGTTCGCCACACAAGTACAAGGACAGCCGTGAGCATTTCGAAATGCGCACGCACAAGCGTCTGATCGACATCGTCGATCCGACGCCGAAGGCCGTCGATTCGCTCATGCGACTCGACCTCGCCGACGACGTCAACATCGAGATCAAGCTCTAAGGGAGGCAGCAATGGCGAATACTCGTTCATCGGCTCTCCCGACGACCCAGAACGTCAAGGGACTTCTGGGCACCAAACTGGGCATGACCCAGGTGTGGGATGAGCAGAACAACCTCGTGCCGGTGACCGTTGTGGCCACCGGAAACAACGTCGTGACGCAGATCCGCAACGAGGAGACCGACGGTTACCCCGCAGTGCAGATCGCGTTCGGCGAGATCGATCCGCGCAAGGTCAACAAGCCGACTGCAGGCCACTTCGAGAAGGCTGGCGTGACCCCGCGCCGTCACCTCGTGGAGCTGCGCACCGCAGACGCTGCTGACTACTCGCTCGGCCAGGAACTGGGCGTCGACACGTTCGATGCCGGAGTCAAGGTCGATGTGACCGCGAAGACCAAGGGCAAGGGAACCGCCGGTGTGATGAAGCGTCACGGCTTCGGCGGCGTCGGTGCCTCCCATGGTCAGCACCGCAATCACCGCAAGCCAGGTTCGATCGGCGGAGCCGCGACACCTGGTCGCGTGTTCAAGGGTATGCGCATGGCCGGCCGTATGGGCGCTGTCAAGCACACCACCCAGAACCTCACGATCCACGCCGTGGACAGCGAGAACAACTTCCTGCTCATCAAGGGTGCCGTCCCCGGTCCCAAGGGTGGAGTCGTCCTCGTTCGCTCGGCCGTGAAGGAGGCCTGAACGACATGACTGATGTCAAGACAGTCGACGTCCTCGACGCCGCTGGTGCCAAGGCCGGCTCCGTTGATCTGCCCGCCGAGGTCTTCGGCGTGGCCGCCAACGTGCCGCTGATCCACCAGGTCGTCGTGGCACAGCTTGCCGCTGCCCGTCAGGGCACGCACAAGACCAAGACCCGTGCCGAGGTCCGCGGCGGCGGACGCAAGCCGTACCGTCAGAAGGGAACCGGCAACGCCCGTCAGGGTTCGATCCGTGCTCCCCAGTACAACGGCGGCGGAATCGTCCACGGACCGGTTCCGCGCGACTACTCGCAGCGGACCCCCAAGAAGATGAAGGCCGCCGCACTGCGCGGTGCGCTGTCCGATCGGGCACGCCTGGATCAGGTCTTCGTCGTGAAGAACCTGGTCACCGGCGATGCGCCGTCGACCAAGCAGGCGAAGGCCGTGCTGGCCGGCCTGTCCGAGCGCAAGAACACGCTCGTGGTGCTCGACCGTGACGACGAGCTCAACTACCTGAGCGTGCGCAACCTGCCCCACGTCCACGTGCTCACCTACGATCAGCTCAATACCTACGATGTGCTGGTCGCCGATGACATCGTGTTCACCGA
>DWZN01000014.1 GCA_019117545.1 Candidatus Brevibacterium intestinavium | reverse complement strand
CAGGCGGACGGCACCGGCCTGGCCGGAGGGTCCCCCGCCGGAGATCAGCACGACGACGTCGAAACGTCCGCCGAGGTCCAGCAGGTTGAAGGGCTCATTGACGAGCTGCTGGTGCAGCTTGTTCGGGAAGTACTCTTCGAGAGTGCGTCCGTTGATGGTCCACTCTCCGGTGCCCGGGATGAGGCGGACGCGAGCAACAGCCTGCTTGCGACGGCCCACTCCGTGTCCGGGAGCGGTCAGGGATTCTCCGCGTCCACCCGCGGTGGACTCGCCCAGACCGGCGGAGGCAGGAGTCTCGGAGGTGTATTCGGTTGCGATCTCTTCGTCGACCACGTCGGTCGCGTTAGTGGTATCAGCCACGGTTCTCCTCGGGATGTCTAGAGCTCAGGCGCTTACTGCGCGACCTGGCTGAGTTCGTACGGCTGCGGATTCTGAGAGGCGTGCGGGTGCTCGGCACCGGCGTAGACCTTCAGCTTCTGCATCTGGGCACGTCCGAGACGATTCTTCGGAACCATACCGGCGACAGCCTTCTCGACTGCACGCTCGGGGTGGGTGGCCAGGAGCTCGGCGTAGTTGACGCTCTTGAGGCCGCCGGGGTATCCGGAGTGGCGGTAAGCGCGCTTCTTCTCGAGCTTCGCACCGGTCAGCGCGACCTTGTCGGCGTTGATGATGATGACGAAGTCACCGGTGTCGACATTCGGAGCAAAGGTGGTCTTGTGCTTGCCGCGCAGGAGGCGTGCAACCTGCGAAGCAAGGCGACCGAGCACCTGGTCAGTGGCGTCGACGACGTGCCACTGGCGCTCGCTGTCACCGGGCTTGGGTGTGTACGTACGCAAAAGTAGCCTTCTTTTCGTATCTTCTTCAGGAGCAGCGCCGGTTCCTCATCGGGTCGTGAGTCCAACGGGTGCCGAACACTGTTTGTCTTCAATCGGGTGAACCTATCGACGCATTCCCCTCACCTACGGGCCTGCAACGCATGAGGCTATGTAAGGGAGTGCGACAAGCACACACAACGACAATCAAATATACACGGCCCCGCGGCCGGGGAGCAAACGCCCAGAGCGGTCTCAGGCCGGGCTGAAACCCGAGCCGATAGTATTGATCTGTGCCGACTCACTCCAGCCTGCTCCGACGACTTCCCGCATTGAGGATCCTGATGCTGGGTCTGCTGCTCGGGCTCCTGACGATGGGACTCGGACTCGGCCCCGCCTCGGCGAGTGAGACCGGTTCGGCGGGCGGCAGCGCTTCGGCGGGCGCCAGCGCTGAGCTCAGCGCGAGCGGCACGGAGCAGGCCTCGGACGAGCCCGAAGTCCCGGCCGGGAAGACGGTCGTCTTCGGCATCCCCGGCCTGACCATCAACGATATCGACCGCGAGCGCACGCCGAACCTCTACCGGCTGCTGTCCGAGGGCGCTGCCGCGAATCTCAATGTGCGTACGATCGGCTCGGCCACCTGCCCGGCATCGGGGTGGCTGTCGTTCGGGGCCGGGGCCCGCGCTCAGGCCGGTCCCTCCCCCGCCGCCGAGGCCGCCGATGAGGAGGACACGGCCCGCTGCCCGACGATGCTCGCCCCCACCACGGACGTCGACAGCGATGCCCTCGACTCCGATGACGCAGCCGCCACGTCGACCGACGAGGACGCAACGGGCCGGAAGAGTGACGAAGCTCATGCGTCGAGCTCGGTCGCCGGAGCGACCACGGGCCGGATCAAGGGCTTCGACGACGTCAAGGAGCCCAACATCGGCTCCGGGTATTCCGTCGACTACGGCATGCTCGCCCGTGCCGTCGCCGAATACGGCAGGGACGGGCCGGAGGGCACTGGAGCGCGGCAGGAGGGCTCCGGCCTCGACTCGTGCGTGGCCGCCGAAGGTCCCGGTGCCGCCTACGCCGCCGCCGATGAGCACGGGGTGGTGACGAACTACACCGACGACGCCGCTGCCGCTGACTGCCGGCTCGACCTCGTCGACCTCGGGGCGATCGGGATCCGGTCCTGGCTGTTCGACCCGATCCCGAACTATTCCTACACTGTGCCCGCGCACTTCGACCGCGAGGACCGCGTCGCCGAGGCCGACCGTCGGCTCGGCGTCCGCCTGCAGGAGCTGGAGGAGGGGGCAGCCGATCCCACGGTCATCGTCGCCGGCCTCGGCGACAGTTCGGGACTGCCGCAGCTGCGCGCCTTCATCGCCGCCGGCCCGGGCTTCGAGCCCGGTTCCCTGTCCTCGCCGACGACCCGCACCCCGGGGCTGCTGCAGCTGACGGATCTGGCCCCGGGCATCCTCGACGCCCTCGACGTGCCCGCCCCCGGGGCGATGAGCTTCGAGCAGACCCCGACCCAGCAGGCTCCGCAGCAGCGCATCGACGATCTCGTCGCCGATGCCCAGAAGGCGACGACGATCTACGAACACCTGTCGACGTTCTCCCTGACGCTCGACATCATCTTCTACTCCCTCTTCCTCGCCTGCGGTCTGCTGCTGAGCCGCTCGGTCCTCGGTCGCCGAGGCGGGGCCACAGCAGCGCCGTCGGTCCACCGGTTCCTCGCCTGGGCTTCGCTGGCGATTGCGACCGTGCCCACAGGAGCCTTCCTGGCCGGACTCATCCCCTGGTCGCGGATGTCGCAGCCGGACCTCGGCCTGCTCCTGTCGATCGTCGGCACCGCCGCCGCCCAGTTCGCTCTGGCCCTCGTGCCGCCGTGGGGTCGGTCCTGGCGGGGACGCGTGGGTGCTCTGACCCTGATGAATCTGCTCGTCATCTCCATCGACCTGGCGACCGGTTCCCATCTGCAGGCGAACTCCCTGCTCGGCTACAACCCGATCGTCGGCGGTCGCTACTACGGGCTGGGCAATCAGGGAGCGGCGATCTTCATCGTCAGCCTCTTCATCTTCCTGGGCCTCGCGATCTCCTGGCTGCGGGCGCGCGGACGCAGCCGGGCCGTGATCGCCGTTCCCGTCGTCGTGGGTCTGCTCGCCGTATTCGTGTCCGGCAATCCCTCATGGGGAGCGAAGTTCGGCGGCACGATCGCCGTCCTCGCCGGTCTCATGGTGCTTCTGGCGCTTCTGACGAAGATCCGCCTGTCGTTCCTCCGGCTGGGGCTCATCGGCCTGGTCTCCCTGGCCGTGCTCATCGGCATCGCCTTCCTCGACTGGCTGCGCACCCCTGGGGCGCGCTCGCACTTCGGCACCTTCTTCGACCAGATCGTCACGGGTGAGGCCCTGCAGGTGATCGGGCGCAAGCTCGGCGCGAATCTTCACATCATCCAGATCAATCCGGCTCTGGCCATCGTCACTCCGCTGGCGATCATCGCCGTGCTGCTCTTCCTGCGCTACCTGCTCCGCTTCCCCCGCATCGGCGCCGACAGCCGCACCGGGCGGCTGGTGAATAAGTGGCGCGGCAAACTGCCGCAGGTGTTCACCGACTCCGACCTCCACTTCGGATTCCTCGCCGCGGTGACCGGCCTCGGCGTCGGACTCGTGCTCACCGACTCCGGTGTCGCTGTGCCCTCGACCGGGGCCATGGTCCTCCTGCCCTACCTGTTGGCGCTCAGCGCCGAGCACGCCGAGGACACCGTGGCGAAGCCGGACGCCGGGCTCGGGTCCGGCAGTGGTGGGGGCTCGGGCACCGGGCCCGGCACCGATGCCGGAACGGACTGCGCGGGCGGGAGCGGCGCCGAGGAGGTGCGCTCATGAGAAGTCCCGCGCACTCGACGACGACTCGGCTGCTCCTCGGCGTCCTGGCGTTCACGTTCGTCCTCCTCGGTCTGCCGCAGGCCGTGCAGGCTGCGCCGAGCCAGCGCCCCGGACAGTCGGACCCGGCCGGTGCCTCGGCCGATCAGGGCGTGGTCTCGATCAATGTCTCCGGGTTCAGCTTCGAGGACCTCGACCCGCGCACGACCCCGCATCTGTGGGTGATGATGAAGAACGCGCAGATCGGGACGATCACTCCCCGCAGCGTGCGCTCGACCAGCTGCCCGGTCGACGGGTGGCTGGGCCTGGGATCCGGCCGACGGGCGGCCGATGAGCCCCGCGACCAGTGCCGCCAGCCGGCCCCGCCGATGGACGGCTGGGTGGCCGATTGGGACGTCTACGCACAGGTCGCCCGGGACGACAACTACGACGCCTCCCTCGGAGCCCTGGCCGAGGCGGTGCCCGATGTCCGCTCCTTCGGTGCCGGTGCCGCGATCGCCGCCGCCAGCCCCTCCGGTCATGTGAGCGACTGGTCCTCCGTCGGTTCGGATCTGGGCTCGCAGGTGGCGAAGTCCTCGGCCGACGGTCAGCTCGTCCTCGTCGATCTCGGCAACACCGCCGCCGACGGCTACTCGCTGAAGGAGCTCGACGCGCGGGTCGGGGACATCCTCGAATCGACCGGGTGGATGAGCGGTCAGCAGCAGGACCGCCTCGGCGAGGGGACGACGCCCGTGGTGTTCTCCTCCATCGCCGACGGAACGCACGAGGGCTCGTCGATGCAGGCGACGATGATGCTGCGGCCGGGTCAGCCCGCGGGTCTGCTGACCTCGTCGTCGACCCGGCAGCCGGGGCTGGTGCAGGTGCCCGATCTTGCACCGACGCTCGTCGAGCTGTCCGGGGCCGAGGAGATGGACAATGCCGCCGGCGCCCCGATGACCTCGGTCTCGACCGGTTCGGATTGGAAAGCGCGCTATCAGGACGTGCTCGATCGGCAGGTGGCGGTGAAGACGCAGAGCGACCTGTCGACGTGGTTCTTCCCGGTGGTCGCGGCGCTGATGCTCGGACTCCTGGCTTCGGCCCGGCTGCTGCGGAAGAACCATCGGCAGCTCGTCCACTCCGGGGCCTATCGTCTCGGCATCGTGTTCGCGGCGATGCCGATCTCGACGTATCTGGTCAACACCGTGCCGTGGGAGCGGGCGACGAACCCGGATATCGCAATGCTCGGCGCCCTGGGCGGGTGGTCGCTGCTGCTCGGGGGCATGGCGCTGCTCGGCCCCTGGCGCAGACACCGTTTCGGTCCCGTCCTCTTCGTCTCGGTCGTCACTGTCGCGGTGCTCGCCTATGACGTCGTCACCGGTTCCCAGCTGCAGATGTCGACCCTGCTGGGAGAACCGCTGCTGATCGCCTCCCGGTTCTACGGCATCGGCAATTCAGCGCTGGCGCTGTACTGCTGTGCGCTGCTGCTGGCCGTGGCCGGTTTCGCCTCGCTGGTGACCAAGCCCCTGCACCGGGTCCTCATCGTCACCGTGCCGGTGCTCATCTCCTGCGTCCTCCTCGCCGCCCCCGGTTTGGGAACGAAGTTCGGGTCCGTGCCGACGCTCATCATCGGAGTGGCCTATCTGGTCCTCGCCGCCGCGAGCATCCGGTTCTCCCTCAAGCGTCTGGGACTGACCGTGGGCATCGCCGGCTTCGTCATGCTCACCGTGCTGTTCCTCGACTGGCTGCGGCCACCCGATCAGCGCACTCACTTCGGACGCTTCTTCGACTCGATCATCAGCGGCGAGGCGCTGAATGTCCTCGCCCGCAAGATCGGCATGAACATCGATATCCTCACCCAGTCGTGGATGACCCTGGTGCTGCCCCTGATCATCATCGGAGTGTTCTGGATGGCGCTCAACCCCACGCGCTTCGGACTGCGGGGACTCCACGACGCCTTCCAGCGGATCCCGCTGCTGCGTGCGGCGATGATCAGTTTGGCGATCCTCCTCGGCGTCGGCACCGTCATCAACGATTCGGGCATCGTCGTGCCGGCGGTGGGCATCCTGTTCCTCGTCCCGATCCTCACTCACGTCGAGACCTTCCGTCCCGGTCAGTCGCAGCCGACCGGCGAAGTGCCCGCCGGTGGCGGACCGGGTGCCGCGGGCAGATAGCACCGGCGCAGCCCAGCGGCGGCAGCGGCATCCCTCACCGTCAGCGGCAACGCCACCCGCTTGCCGCAGAACAGCGTCGCACCACCACGTCGCACCGAAGCGCCGCGCTGACATGCCGCCACCGCTGGGTGAAGCCACTACGGGCAGGCGAGGCCGCTGCCGGTGATGGATGCTCGGCAGACAGCATGTGCGGAAATCCCCTGGGGCAAACCCGCGCAGTCTGCGCGGACTCAGATGCCGATCCGGCGACGGCGGACCATCGTGACCACCGCGCTGCCGGCGACGATGAGAGCCAGAGCCGCCGCGACGACGTTGGCTGTCTCGAATCCGGTCCGCGGCAGATCCCCGCCGTCCTTCGAGCCGTTCGCGTCGGAACCGCTCGCGTCGGAGCCGGAGCCGTCCGCATCCGCACCGTCCGCCGAACCGTCGTCCACCGAACCACCGCCGGCATCGGACGAACCGTCCGCGCCATCGGCGGCGCTGTCACCGCCTGCCGCACTGTCGCCGCCGTCCGCGGCACCGCCATCGGCAGCGCCGCCGTCGGCACCACCGTCATCACCGGCGGAGGCATCGGCGTCCTCGGAGACAGCGGCAGTGGCCTCGAACTCGTGCGGAAGCGGCAGCGGGTTGTCGTCCCACCACGGCCCCTCGGCATTCGCCTGCAGACTCACCTTGACGGTCACCTCTCCCGAGGCGTCCTCCGGAGCGGTCACGGTCACCGGGGTCTCGCTCTCCCCCGCCGGGATCGAGTCGAGTGTGATCGTCGTGGTCTCGTTCGCCTCGGGGCTCACCTCGGGAGCCTTCGCCGACGGGGACGAGGACGCTCCGGCCGCCTCGGCGGTGAATCCCTCCGGCAGGTCGACGGTGACGTCGACGGGACCGGGCACCTCGGATTCGGCAGTCGTCTCGAGGACGAATTCGGTGCTGTCACCGGCCTTGATGGTCTTCGGCCCCGTGAGATCCGCCGCGAGTTCACCGTTGTCGATGACGTCCTCGGCCAGATCGGCCTGACGTTCGTTCTTGTCCGGCGCCACGGGCGTGTTCTTCTCGAAATAGGACGTCCAGGTGTCGAAGTCGGTCAGCCCCGACTGTTCGAAATCACCCTTGGCGAAGGAGGCGAAGTTGTCACCGCCGGCGGCGAGGAAGCTCAGCGTGGCGACCCGGTAGTCCTTGTCCTCCTCGATCTCCTGGCCGTCGACCTGGACGGACTTCACGTGCTCGCCCCGCTCAGCGTCCGAATCGTAGACGACGTCGATCTCATCGGAGATGCCCAGGTGCAGGAACGCGTTGCGCGCACCCTCGGGCTGCCACTGCTCCTCGAACAGGCCGATCACGTCCTCGCCCTTCATCGTCACCACACCGTGGTCATTGGCGAACGGCAGGACCTCGTTGAGTTCAGCGGCTGTGACCTCGCACTTCTCCTCATCGTTGTAGATGTGGTCGCAGAGCAGGTCGGTGCGCAGACCGCCCGGGTTCGTGATCCCGAAATCGGCCTCGGCCAGCTGTGAGTCCTCGACACCGTCCTTGAGCGCATCGGCGACGAGGTTGCCCAGCGTGGATTCGGCACCGCGGTCCTCATTGCCGTCCGTCTCGGCCCGGGTGATGTCCTCGGTGATCTTGCCGTGGACGACGGAACCGGGCACCTTGGCCGCCTCGTCCGCGTCGTCGATGATGGAAGCGACCTCGTCGACGACCGGTGAGTCGTAGCTCTTGTCCTCGGTGTCGATGAGGGCGGTCGCATCGGTCGTCCAGTTGCCCTCGCCGTCGGCGGTGAGCTGGACCTGTCCGACGTATTCGCCGTAGCTGCCGGCCTCGAGAACCGGACGCGTGCGGTCGGGTTCGCCGGGAACCGGGGCCTCGAAGGAATACGGCAGATGCGTATGACCGGTGAAGAGCACGTCGATCGAGGCGTCTGCCTCGGTCACGAGCTTGTTGAACTCGGCGTTCGAGGCCAACGCGTCCTCGAGGCTCTCGGTCGAGGACGCACCGAGGTGGGCCTCGACGACCGTCATGTCCGGCTGTTCGTCCGCGGGAAGTTCCTCGATCTCGTCGGCGACCCGATTGACCGCGTCGGTCGGGTCACCGAATTCGACGCCTTCGATGCCCGCGGGAGAGACCAACGACGCGGTTTCCTTCGTGACGACGCCGATGACGGCGACCTCGACACCGCCGACGTCGACGATCGAGTACTCCTCGAGGCCGTCGGCGACGTTCTGTGAACCCCTGTCGTAGACATTCGCGCCGAGGTAGGGGAAGTCGGTCTCGTCGACGACGCGCCCGGTGAGGTCGTCGACACCGCGGTCGAATTCGTGGTTGCCCACCGCCGAGGCCTGCACGCCGATCGCATTGAGCACATCGAGTGTGGGCGTGTCGTCGGCCGAGGACGAGTTGTACGGTGAGGCGCCGATGTTGTCACCGGCCGACAGCGTTCCCGTCCCGCCCTTGTCTTCGTAGGCCGCGCGCTGCTCTTCGACGACCGAGGCGACCTGTGTGCCGGCATCGGAGATGCGTCCGTGGAAGTCGGTGATGTTGAGCAGCTGCACCTGGGTGCCGGCCTCCGCCGCCTGAGCGGCGGCATCGTCCGTGCCAGCGGAGGCAGAGGCGTCGTCCGTGCCAGCGGAGGCGGCGGCGTCATCAGCGGTGTCAGAGGGGGAAGCGGTGGTCGCGGAGGACTGGCCGGCACCGAGGCCGGGTCCGGCGACGGCCGGAGAGAGACCGGGCAGCGTCAGCATCGACACCGCCGCTCCTGTGGCCAGCACCTTTGACACGAGCTTGGACATGTATTCAGTTCCTTCGGTTATTCATCGGACGCACACCAACGGTGCCGAGGAGGGGCGGACGCGTCCATCCTGCAATGCCGATGCGAACGGAGGGTTACCTGCACGCAAATCTACACAGGATTCTCACATCTGGGAAGAGGGATTCTCTCATAATCACGACATGTGTGATGGAGTGAGGGCCTACTCCCGGTCGCGGCGAGCCATGGTCTGCGCCGCCCGTGCGGCGTACTCCTCAGGGGCCGGATAGCCGACCTCGGTGAGGACGAGACCTTCGGCGGGCGTGACGAACATGGGCACATCCGGACTCAGACCAGCATCGGCCTCGGCGATGAGCTCCGCGGGTCGGGTCACCGCCCAATTGCCGGATCCGACCTTGATCAGCCCGCCGACGAGCGCGCGGACCATGTGGTGGCAGAAGGCGTCGGCGCGCAGATCGATGGTGATCACCGCGTCCTGGTCGCGTTCGACCCGCAGTTCGTGGAGGGTGCGGATCGTCGTCGCGCCCTCGCGGGGTTTGCAGAAGGGAAGGAAATCGTGGAGTCCTCGGACCTCTGAGGCGGCCGCGGCCATGGCCTCGGCGTCGAGTTCTCCCTTGTGCCGGGGAGTCACGGCGGTCAGCAGCGGGTCGATGAACGATCGGTGATCGGCCAGACGGTACTGATAGGACCGCCACAGTGCGGAGAACCGGGCGTCGAAGGACTCGGGCACCTCGGCCGCGGCGTGGATGACGATGTCGGAGAAGTCGCCGGCGCTGAGCACTCCGCGCAGACGGGAGAGCAGAGCCACCTCGGCGGACCGGTTCGAGTGACCGATGAGCTTCGCGATCGCCTCGGCGCTCAGGTCGATGTGGACGACCTGCCTCCGGGCGTGCACGCCGGCGTCGGTGCGGCCGGCGACGACGGTGGCCACCTCGGTGCCGGTGATGCGTCGAAGCCCGGATTCGACGGCGTCCTGGACGGTGCGCAGGCCCGGCTGTTTGGCCCAGCCGTGGAAGTCCGTGCCCCGGTAGCCGAGGTCGATGCGGAACCGGTTCACTCCTGCCCCCTCGCCGAGGTGGGCCCGCCCTCATCGCCGGCGAGCTCGGTGAAGGGCTCGCGGGGTTTGAAGACGCTGGTGAACAGGCGGGAGATCGGGCGCATGCGCTGCCGGTGGTAGCGTTCCACGTTCACATTGTAGAAGCGGGCGGCGGCCAGGATCCGTTCGGTGAGCACCTGCAGCTGCCCGTGCAGCAGCTGGATCGTCGTGTCGATCTCCTCATTGACCGCCGGCTGTTGGGCACCTGCCGGCCCCGAGGTCAGGGACCGTTCATTGGCGGTGGGGATGAGGGCGGCCTCGTCGACGGCCTCGGTCAGCGCGTTCTCGGCGGCCGCACCGCGGTGGCCGAAGGGGGCGCGTTCGGCGGAGGCGAGGGCGAGGGCGATCGTGGACAGCTCGTTGCCGGTCATCTGCTGGAGGGTGCCGATGTAGGCGGGCACGAGGGCGTGGCGGGCGCGGATCTCACCGATGAGCTGCCGTTTGGCCTCATCGCACAGCGACCGGGCCATGGACAGCTGGTTGAACCGCAGGATGGTGAACACGAGCAGGAGGACGAGGAGCGCGGCGGCGACGCAGCCGCCGATGATGAACCAGACCACGGACGACTCCCCTCGACTGTGCGCTTGACGCTGATTCCGCTGGCTGTGCTCGACCGGGCTGCGCGGGCGCGCAGGTGCGAGCTCACCGACACTTCAGTTTACGCAGGGTTCAGACTCGTCGCGACCGCGCCGTGACTTCGTCGTGACCGCAGGTGAGGCGTCGCGGAGTCGGGGGATTTCGGTCAGATGTCGCCGACTCGTCGTCTTCGGGTCACGCGTTCGTCACCGGGCCCGGCTTCCCTGGGAGGCGTGAGAACAGCGATCATTGCCGAATCCTTCCTGCCGAACATGAACGGCGTCACCCACTCGCTCCTGCGGGTCCTCGATCACCTGGCCGACCGCGGCGACGATGTCCTCGTCATCGCCCCGGGCACCCGCCGGGACGGACCGAAGGAGGTCGCCGGAACCCGCATCGTCAGGGTCCCCTCGATCGCCCTGCCGAAGTATCGGCGCGTCCGCGTCGCCCCCGGAGGCGTGGCTCGCATCCGTCGACTGCTGCAGCGGTCCGCCCCGGACGTCGTCCACTTGGCCAGCCCGTTCGTCCTCGGTTGGCGCGGGGTGCTCGCGGCCCAGGCGCTCGGTCTGCCGACCGTGGCCGTCTACCAGACCGAGGTGCCCGCCTACGCCGCCCGGTACGGAATGCACGGCCTCGAGGCGATGCTGTGGAACCATGTCCGCAACATCCACCAGCACGCGTCGCTGACGCTGGCCCCATCGAGTTACACGATCGATCAGCTGTCCGACCTCGGTGTCGCCGAGGTGGCCCTCTGGGCCCGTGGAGTCGATTCCTCGCGCTTCGACCCCGGTCACCGCTCCGAGGCATGGCGACGAACCGTGGCCCCGAACGGCCAGAAGATCATCGGATACGCCGGCAGGCTGGCTGCGGAGAAACAGGTCGAGGACCTCGCAGCACTCACCGATGTGCCCGGTGCGCGTCTGGTCATCGTCGGCGACGGACCCTGGCGGACCCGCCTGGCCAGAGCGCTGCCGGAAGCGCATTTCACCGGGTTCCTCGGCGGGGATGCTCTGGCGCAGGCGGTTGCGAGCTTCGATCTCATGGTCGTGCCGGGCGAGCTCGAAACCTTCTGCCAGACGATCCAGGAGGCGATGGCCTCCGAGGTGCCCGTCATCGCCCCGGCCCGAGGCGGCCCCCTCGACCTCGTCGAGCACTCGAAGACCGGATGGCTCTACACCCCGAAGGACCTCGGCGCCATGCGCGCTCATGTGCTCGATCTGCTCGGGGATGAGGCGAAGCGTCGGGCCTTCGGTGCAGCCGGTCGTGAGCAGGTGGTCTCCCGCAGCTGGAAGAGCGTGTGTTCGCAGCTCATCGGCTACTACGCCCGGGCGATCGAGAATCCCGCACCGCAGGTGTGCGGGCGCGGGTTCAGTTCGATGGTGCACACGTTCGCCGGCGGCCCCGGCTTCGAGGGCACGTTGCCGAGCTAGGGGTGCCTCAGAGGCCGGGGGTTCTAACCGGCGCTGTCGGTCAGCCCGGCGGCCCATTCGTCGACGCTGAGCACGGTCGCCTGCTTCGGGAACACCTTCTCCGTGAGCACCCGGTGGACCTCTTCGTCACGGTCGGCACAGGCATCGGAGAGCACCGTGAGTTCGAAGTCGAGGTCTGCGGCCTGGCGCACCGTCGAGAGCACAACACCGCTCGTGGCCACCCCGGCCACGATCAGCGATGAGGCCCCGTATCCGCGCAGCAGCACATCGAGGTCGCTGCCGGTGAAGGCGCTGATGCGGCGTTTGGTCACGATCGGTTCGCCCTGGCGACGGCCGAGGGTCTCGTGGATGCTCGTCGAGGCGTGGGTTTCGTCGACGTCGCCGTGGGCGGCGATGCGAGCGAAGGAGGCAGTCGCCGCCAGCTCCGGCTGCCCCTCGCGCAGGGCCACCCGGACCCACACCACGGGGATGTCGTGCTCGCGGGCCGTGGCCACGGCATCGCGTGCGCGCTCGAGGACTCCGGTTGCGGCGAAGGCCTCGTCACCGGCGATGCCATTCTGGAAATCCATGGCCAGCAGCACGGTTCGATCGGCGTCAGTCATCATGTCTCCTTTGGTTTGCGAGGGTGCTCGGCCCCTCTTCTGCCGAGGCTACTCCTTGCTCCGTATGGTCCGCTGGGTTAGGGCTCAATGCCCCCTGAAACCGAATGAACATCGCAGTCCACGCGCCGGAGTGTCTCATATCAAGACCACTGGGAAATGCAGTTCATTGTCGGCTGCGATCTACGCTGATACCATGAAAGTGAAGCAACGTCGTACTCCCGGCTACCGGATAATCCCGGCCCCAGAGCGGACGGCCCCCTGGTTTTTGCGGAAGCACCCAGGGGGTGCTTCATATTCACGGACTGCTTCTCCTCACCCACCCGTACCGAGCCGCCTCCCTCCGAGCACGAATCTGGCGCAGGAGATCACGGGTCACCGACTGCCCGGGCGCAAACAACTCTCCATTGTCGAGCGGAAAACGCGCTGGTACCGTTGATGGTGAAGCAACGTCATGCCCCGGGCTACCGGATAATCCCGGCCTTTGGGAAGACGGCCCCCTGGCGAATGCGGAAGCACCCAGGGGGTGCTTCATATTCAAAGGCATTCCGTCGACGGCATCGATCACCGTCAGTCTGCCCTCCCTCAGGGCAGGGAGGATGAACCTCCCGTCATCTCGCGCGATGTTGCGCTGAACCGCCCACGACACCGCGTCCGCCGACCACAGCAGCGGTTCGTCCCCCATCCGACCGTGAGCGAATCCCACCTGCCGGCTGATCACGCCGGTGCCCCTCAGCTTCTCCAGCACCTGGTGATCGAG
Source organism: Candidatus Brevibacterium intestinavium (assembly GCA_019117545.1). Taxonomy (GTDB): domain Bacteria; phylum Actinomycetota; class Actinomycetes; order Actinomycetales; family Brevibacteriaceae; genus Brevibacterium; species Brevibacterium intestinavium. The sequence continues at coordinate 2,621 of DWZN01000014.1, read as the reverse complement.
CTTGTTCAATGCCGTGTCCTTGTTGTTGTCCGCGACGATGCCACGCACGGCTTCATCCCCGGAACCGCTCGTAAGGTGACGGACGAGCCGATCCAGACACAGGGCCCTGGCCCGAGCAATATCGACCTGAGAGCTGCCCGCCAACGGCAGCTTCACAGCAATCACGTTCCACTCTGATGCCTGAGTGATCGCTTCGACCATTTCCACGATGTCACCGCGGTCGGCGAGAGTTCCGCGGAACTTCTTGTTCGTATGCCAATAGGTGCCGTCGGCGACATCTACCAGCTGCTCGCGAATGGCATCCAAGCAAGCGTGAGAGAAGATGACAGCGGCCATCTGATAGAACGACATCTCCTCACTTGCTCGGCCCTCCCCTACACCTGTTGCCTGCCGCATCGACTCGTCGACGAACGCGATCGGGTTCGGGGACGCGGCGAGGTAGAACCTCTCCAGTACAGGCGACCGTAGGCTTGGGCTCGACATGTCTCCGCTTTCATCCGGGCTGTCATCCAGCAACATTGCTCTGATCCGATGACGTGCCAGCACTCTACGGGTCGCCTATGACACGGGACGGAACTGCTGCTCATCAGGCAATGTTCAACGAGAACGGACGCGGCGGACTGCGTGAATGTCCTCAGTCCACGTTGCCGCGGGCCTCAAGTGCCCGCCCCGTATCCTGCGCGTACTTGACCGAGCGCAGGATCGCCGGCACCACCCGGGCCTTGATGCTCGAGTCGAGACCACGGGCGCGGGCAGCCCGCTCGGCCTCCCCCAACAGCCCCGAGACGTGCGAGATCGCCCGCACCATGAGGCGCGCTGTCAGAGCGATCGCCTCCGTGTTCGCGCCGAAGAGTCGCAGCGGAGACACGAGCACGGTGAACGTGTCGAGCAGCTGCGCGACCGTCGTCGTCAGCGTCAGCAGCAGCGCAGCCTGCACGCAGGCGAACACGGTGCCGCCGACGGCCAGTCCTGCCTGCAGGGAGCCGAAGAAGAACTGCAGGCCCATGACGATGGCGTGAAACCCAGCTTCACTCCAGTCGGCATCACATGCAGCCATCCGCGGGTGGGCGCGACCTTGCCGAAGAGCTGCGGGCGCGGTCTGATACCGGCGTTCCTCCGCCACGTCGCCGAGGCGGGGCCTCCGACGCTGCCGGCGCCACCGGCTTCGTAGACGGTCGCCCCACCGACGCCCGCGCTTTCGTCGGAACCGTGGGATTGCCCGCTCATGGCGTATCGCTCATGATCATCCTGCGGTAGGTCTCGACCGCCTCGGCGGAGGCGGCATCACAGGCGATGCGCCTGTCCTCGCCGACGAGGGCGCGCTCGGCGATCCGGGCGAACTCGAGGTCGTGCGTGGTGAGGATGATGCGCACGCCGCGCGTGGCCACGAGGTTGTGTAGATGCACCCGATTCCGCAGATCGAGTCCCGCATCTCCACGGTGTCGAGAACGTCGATACGCGCCCCAACCGGGACCGTGTGCAGCCGGTCGTCGATCTGGAAGGTGAGCGTGCCTGCTGCAGCTGCGTGGATGGCGTGGAGGGTGCCACAGCGGCAGTTGCCGGGGGCTGACCAAGTGAGGGGAACGCATTCAGATACACAGATTGACTAGACACATGACCTTTCCCGGCGCTGTCTTCGCGTTGGCTCCGAAACGTCCCGAACTGAAGCAGAACACGCGTGCCGACGACTCGACAGAACTGCCCAGAGGGTCGACTAACGAACGTCCTCTACTTCTTGCCGGCCTTGGTGCAGATGTTGGAACGTGTCGAGTACACCGACTGTTCGTTTTGTCGTCATGTGACGTAGCCAAAACAGCGGTAGATTCGGGTCCCAGAACTCGACGCCTTATACCAACAGGGCCTGTCGCATTAAAAGGTGCTATGGAAACTGAAAAACGAACAATCCTCCCGTCTACACGGAATGTGTTGACCGGCGCTTTAGCTACGGGCAGCGCACTTGCGGTTCTCCTGGGGTCAGGTTCACTAGTGGCGTCGCCAGCCCAGGCGGACACGAACGATATAGCTCAGTACTACTCAGCCCGACCCCAGAGCGTCGAAACAGAGAAGATCGAACTGGACCATAGCGTTGATGTGGCTGAAACGCTCAAGGAAGCAGACAAGCGTGGGATTCACATTCTGTCCGCGGAACTTCTCGTAGGAAACGGCGGCGGGCTCTACCAGTACGACCCCAGCCTCAGCGCGTCGAAGAACGCTGAGTCACTCCAGTCTCAGATTAAGAACCTGACGGGAACCAGTGCAGTCGTCAGCTCGATTGAGGTCATCTACCCGCCGAAGAAGGATGGCCAGAAGACGAAGAGCTCCCCGTCCGCGTCTGCTCATAACTCTGCAACCCCGAATGGCGCTCAAGTGCAGAAAGCATTCGCCGGCCTAGACGAAACCAAACCCACCAGTGATGACATTTCGCAGATCCGAGACGGGGTCGAGGACTCTAAAGGTGCTGCGCGGTCCCACAACCTTAAGCCCCAAGCCGATGGTGTGCCCGCTGAGACTAATGCTCACCCAAATAATGTTGCCTTCCGGACAGACGATGATGTGAAGGACAGGAGAAAAGTAACCTACGACATCCAGTGGATGGACAAGAGTGACATCAAAAACGCCCC
>DWZN01000122.1 GCA_019117545.1 Candidatus Brevibacterium intestinavium | reverse complement strand
CGACACCGAGGTCGTCGTCCCCCTGCAGGAACCCAGCCCGGTCCCCGACGACCGCGGCTGAGGCCTGCTGGGCCACTGGGCTCGCTCGGAACACCGCGTCGAAACAACGGTGGAGTGCCGAGACCACGGTGGAGGTCACTGAGCGCCGGGCACTCCGCGTCGATACAACGGTGGAGCGCCGAGACCACGGTGGAGGTTGCTGGGCGCCGGGCACTTCGCGTCGAAACCACTATGGAGTGCCGAGACCACGGTGCACGCACAGTGGTCTCGGCGCTCCGCCGTTGCCGCGGCGCTCGTTGCTCAGCGCGATTCGCCAGTGGAGGCGATGGCTACCTCCTCAGGCGGCGATAGGCTCTGGCCGACAGGGGTAGGAACACTGCTGTGATGGCCAGGGGCCAGGCGATCGCTGCAAACAGGCTCGCGTCAGCCAGCCATCCGCCCGTGACACCAGTGGGGTTGCCGAACAGTTCGCGGACTGCTGTGGCAGTTGCCGATATGGGATTCCACGCCGCAATCATGCCCAGCCAGTCGGGCATGAGTTCCGGCGCGGCGAAGACATCTGACAGAAAACCGACCGGCCACACCAGGATCTGGACGAGGACCGTGGCACCCTCGTGCCTGCCGACGGTGAGGCCGAGGAAGATGCCGACCCAGAGGACGGCGAACCGAAGCCACAGGAGCAGCACCACCGCAATGATTCCTGCCAGGGGAGAATTCGTCGTCCTCCATCCGAGCAGGAGCCCGCCGATGACGAGAATGGCGATTTCGACCGTCGAGCTGACCATGTCGGCCCCGACTCGACCGAGCGAGACCGAGGCATCGCTGATCGGCATCGACCTCAGACGATCGGTGATGCCCTTCTTGGAGTCATTCGCCATGGTCGTCATGGTGGTCTCCGCTCCGAACATCATCGCCATGGTCATCATGCCCGGAAGCAGGAACTGGATGTAGTCGCCGCCTCCGGGAAGCCGGATGGAACCTCCGAAGATGAAGGCGAACATCAGCAGCAGCATGATCGTGAAGAGCAGGCTGAAGATCGGGGTCCATGGCTGCCGACGCCAGTGGGCGAGGTCCCTGCGGGTGAGGATCAGGCCTTCGCGCACGGTACTCATGCGTCCTCCTTCTCGGTCAGGGCGAGGAACACCTCGTCGAGTGTCGGTCTGCGCAGAACGATGTCATCGGCGGTGATGTCTGCGGCATCCAGGCGTCTGACTGCCGCAGCGAGATCGCGTGTGCCCCTGGTGGCGGGAGAGGTCACGACTCCCGTCTCCTCGTCGAGTTCTACGACAGCCTCCTCCGACGACGCCGCGTCTGTCGGAAGCAGCGCATCTCGGATGGCCCGGGCAGCAGCCTGATGACTCGCGGTGATCTCGATCCGGTCACCGCCTCGTTGACGTTTGAGATCACTCGGAGTCCCCTCGGCGATGATTCGCCCGGCCTTCATGATCGAGATTCGACCCGCCAGACTGTCGGCCTCCTCGAGATACTGCGTGGTCAGCAGCACCGTTGTACCTCGGGCGGCGATCTCCCGCACCGAGTTCCACACGTCGGTGCGTCCCCGTGGATCCAGGCCCGTCGTCGGTTCATCGAGGAAGAGGACGACGGGGTCGAGGATCATGCCCACCGCGATGTCGAGGCGCCGGCGCATCCCGCCCGAGTACGTGCTCACCGGACGGTCTGCCGCCTCGGTGAGGGAGAACTCGCCGAGAAGCTCGTCGGCTCGTCGCTCGGCGTCCCGGCGAGAGAGGCCGAGCAGCCGGCCGAACATCACGAGATTCTGACGTCCGCCGAGGATCTCGTCGAGCGCGGCGGTCTGGCCGACGAGACCGATGCAACGGCGGACCTGAGCTGTCTGTCGACTGACGTCGAAGCCGGCGACCTCGGCTGTTCCCCGAGTGAGGCCGACGAGTGTACTCAGCACATTGACCACGGTCGATTTTCCTGCGCCGTTGGGGCCCAGGAGGCCGTGGATGGTCCCTGCCGGAATCTCCATCGACAGCTCGTCGAGGGCTCTGAGATCTCCGTAGTGCTTGACCAGACCAGACGCCCGCACCGCCGGGCGGTCACGGTCGTGGTTCCGTTCTTCATGCATTCGCAATGCCTAACTATTTACAGTGTACGGAATTGGGTCGAGTGAAACAGTGTACACCGCACGGAGTAAACTGCAAGCATGAATTCCGAAACAAGCTCGTCACGATTCGATCCGGCCGCCGACGACGTCGTTCTGCGTTTGCTGTGGCGCGATCATCTGGACACCGAGGTGGGTGCACGCGGGCCCCGCCGCAGGCTCAGCGTCGATCAGATCATCGACGCGGCGATCGAGCTCGCCGATACCGGCGGGATCGATGCGCTGTCCATGCGCAAGGTGGCGGAGTCAGTCGGAGTCTCGGTCATGTCGCTCTACGGGTATGTGCCGCACAGGTCCGGGCTGATCGGATTGATGGTTGACAAGGTCATCGGGCTCAGCCCGATGCCGGTGCATTCGGGCTCGGTGGCAGAGCGGGTGCGCTGCATCTCCGAAGTCCTGTGGGATGAGTACCATCGACATCCGTGGCTGGTCGATGCCCAGTCGCATCGGCCGTGGATCGGTCCTCACACCTCGGCCCGCTATGAGTGGGAACTCGAAGCATTCGAAGGCTTCGGACTCGACGACATCACCATGGACCACACAGTCGCACTCATCGAATCGCATGCCGCGGCCAGCGCTGCGAAGAGCATCAACGCGCAGAGACTCGAACACAGTTCCGGCGTCAGCGACCTGGACTGGTGGGAGGCCAACGCCCCACTGCTCGAACAGGTGATGCCTGCGGGATCATTCCCCGTATCAAGCCGAGTCGGGTCGGCGGTGGGGGAGAAGTATCAGGCGGTGACCAGTCAGCGAGCCGTCTTCGATTATGGTGTCGACACCATCATTTTCGGTATTCAGACGCGGCTGCAGGCATCCGGATGAGGTTCTGCCGGAGACGATGGGGCAGGTTTCAGCGCTGGTAGCGCAGCTTCCGGTAGGCGCTGATGACGGGGCCGGGAGTGAGAGTGCGCAGCTCGGCGCGCAGCAGCATACGCTTCTGCCTGAGCACGTCGGAGCGCCGGTTCGGCAGCTGACCGGTTCGGGCTCGAGTGGCCAGCAGCCCCAGGCTGCGGCGCAGCTGACCGTCCTCGGGATGGAAGTAGTTCTCGGCCAACCAGGCCGGGTCGGGGAAGCCGATGGACCCGGCGGCCACCTCGGCGAGTGTGCCGGTGGCACCGGAAGCGGCGAAGACCTCATTGAGCAGCCCGGCGTCGAAGCCGAAGTCGGAGACGAGCAGGGTCGGGATGCCGCGGTCGATGGATTCGAGGGCTGCCGTCGACGACACGGTGACCAGGCCGGACCCGGGGGTCAGGAAGTCCGAGAGCGGGCCATACCCCAACTCGATGCGGTCAGCACCGGCAACACCTCGGCGGCAGAGGCCCTCGAGGATCTCGACGTAGGAATGCTGTTCGTGGTGGGTTTCGAACTCGCCGGGGCGAGAACGCATCTTGATAACGGTCCTCGACCCGTCATGCCGGTCGGCGAAATCGGCCAGCGCCGCGATGATCGCTTCGCGGTCGGCACGCTCGGCGGGAACCTTCGCCTGCGGGGCGAACACGAGGGTGCGCGGGGCCGCGGGAGCGGAGACCGAGACCGCGTGTGGGGCGCTGGCCGATGAGGCAGCGGAGCCGGTTGACGGTGGGGCCGCCTCGGCGAGAGGCTGCGGGATTCCTGACGATCGCAGCATCGGCAGGCGGGCCAGCAGAACCTCGCACGGCACCTGAGTTCGGGTGCTGGCCTCGGTGTAGGCGGCCACCTCGGCGAAGGAATGGGCGATGAACGCATCCATCAGCCGGCGATAATTCATGCCCTTGCCGCGGGCGGGCAGCCCCATTCCCGGCAGGCCGGAGACCAGGGCCGGGCGAGGCGTGAGCATATGCGCGGTGAGGAAGACCTGGGCGACGATCGGTCCGGTGGCGGCGCCGAGGACGATGTCGGGGGAGTAGTCGGCGATGACTCGAGCGAGGTCCGTGCGTCTGATGACGGGAATCTCGCGGTGCTGCCAGTCGGTGCCGGTCACGGCGCCGGCGATCTGTTCGTCGGTGGGCAGGATCGGATTGTCGATGAGGACGACCCGGCCGTCGACGTCGGGCAGGCTCGTCAGCAGCTGGGTCGCCCATTTGAGGTAGGACTCGCTGTCGGAGACGGAGAGGATGCGGATGGTCTCCGGGGATTCAGGATTCGACATCTGCCTTGACCGTCTGGGCATTGAGGGACTCTCGCAGACTATCGGGCGAGGCGCCGGTCCACCACTGCGCGGGGATCTCGGTGACGCTGATGGTCACGTCCGGGTTGAGCACGGCCAGGGACACCGCCGCGGTCGACGGCAGGCTGCGGATCGTCGAACCGGGCGGCAGGTTGACCAGGCGAAGTTCGATCGGCAGACCGACGTGCTTGATCCTGATGCGGTCGTCTCGGGCGAGGTCGGTGAGGAAGGCGTCGGTCTCGCGCCGATGCGGGTAGTAGGTGATCGAGCCGTGGGCGTCGACGAGGTCGCCGATCCATGCGCGGTAGGCGGCTGCGTCGATGAGCCCGTCGGCGGCCAGCGCCGTACCGATGACCGGGTTGTCCCGCGGGTGGCTGCCTCCCGTCGGCAGGGTCTGGAGGTGTTCGAACCGGTGACGGGTGATCTCGCCGCCGGTCTTGAGGAAGGCCCTGCGCAGGTCCTTGGACACCGGCAGCGCCGTGTGCCAGCGCAGCCTGCCCGTCGTGGCCAGTCCGCGCAGACGATCGGCGACATGCGCGGCCATGACCGTCCGCGAAGCCTTGAGCTTCTGCCTGGGCCTGACGAGGGGGCCGCGCTTGGCGGTGAGGATCTCGATCGTCGAGTAGGTGGCCAGACCGTCGTCGAGGATGACGACCTCGGGCAGGCGACGTTCCAGATAGGCCAGCGACAGAGCCTTGTGCACCTGACCCGAACACGCATCGCCGAGGTAGATCCGATCGAAGTCCGCCTTGCGCAGCACACCGGGTTTCGCGCCTTCGCGTTCGAGGCGCACATTCTTCGGCAGCCAGGCGGGGTCGAAGGCATCGAGGAACGAGGTCATGCCCTTCGCGTTCGCCCGGGCGCGGATGAGCAGGTCCTCGGCCGGTTCGTGCGATTCGAGCGCAGAGAGGAACTGCAGCGGGGATTCGACGAAGGCGACCGACGTCAGCCGGGCCCGCTTTTTGTTGGGGTACTTGCCGGGGTTCCCGACGGGGTTCTTCTCGGACTTCTGTGTATCGTTCTTCGCAGTCATCAGCAGCTCAGCCGTTCCTCTTCAGCTTCGATGCATCGACGGTGATGCCGTAGTCCTTCAGGACGCGTTGGGTGCGTTTCGCCCGCGAGATCAGATGCCGCTTGGCAGCGCTCAGGGTCTTCCGGTGCATTGGCGGCTGCAGCTGCCCCGGCAGGTCGAGCGCGGTCAGGCGCTTGCGTTTGAAGTACTTCATGTCCGGCCCTCCGACCGCCGAGCGCAGGAAGTCGATGGCGCTGCCGCGCAGATGCGCCGCGGAGCCCGGCTGCATGCAGTAGGTGACGGCGTCGATGAGCCCGTTGAGGTTTCGCGCCACTGTCCCGGCAGGGCCGTCCGGCAGTTCGTACCGTCCCGAGTGGAGGGCGTCGATGATCGTCAGCGGAATCCGGTTGCTGTTCTGATACGGAGCCAGCTCGGCCAGCAGCCTCTCCGTGCCGACGGCCGCGGTCTGACAGCCGTAGAGTCCCTTCGCCGTCGCCAGTCCCGTCGAGAAGCAGGAGACGACGAGTTCGGGGCGCGTGGCGGCCACGACGATCTCGGCCAG
>DWZN01000121.1 GCA_019117545.1 Candidatus Brevibacterium intestinavium | reverse complement strand
CGGTGGGCGCCGAGGCTGTCGCTGACTTCGAGCAGGCCGCGCCGCGAGGACCCGGCTCCCCGGACGAGGTAGTCAGCCTCGATGTCGGCGGGCATGAGTTCGCGCGCCCGGTCGAGGGTCGCCTCGGCGATCCTGCGGATGTGCTCCTGGTATTCGGCGTCGATCCTGTCCCGACTCGGCGGCCAGGCCGTCGAGTTGATCGCGGCCACGGTCAGGGTCTTGCCATAGGTGCGGGCCAGAACGACGCCGAGCTCCACGGCAGCGCGATTGTCCTGGCCGGGAGCGGCTCCGACGACGATGGTCACGGTCGACCTCCTGTCTGCTCATCGGGATGGTGGTCACCCGCCTCGGCGATCTGCCTGCCGAGGACGGACGATTTGCGACCGAAGACGAAGTAGAGGCCGAGGATGACGGCCGTCCAGATGACGAAGACGACGATGGTGATCACCTGCAGGCTCGAGATGATCCAGAAGCAGCCGATGATCGACAGCACCGGCAGGACCGGGTAGAAGGGGACCTTGAAGCCGCGTTCGAGGTCGGGCTCGCGCACGCGGAGGATGATCACGGCCAGGGACACGACGACGAAGGCGACGAGAGTGCCGATCGAGGTCATCTCGGCGAGGAAGTTCAGGGGGATGAACCCGGCGAGGACGGCGATGACGACGGTGACGACGATCGTGCCCTTGACCGGGGTCAGCGTGCGGGGATTGACGTCGCGGAAGAGCTTGGGCATCATCCCGTCGCCGGCCATGGTGAACAGGATGCGCGATTGGCCGTAGATCGAGACCAGCGTGACGGAGAAGATCGAGATCACCGCACCGGCGGCGACGACGGTGCCCGGCCACTGGGAGCCGACGATGCTCTCGAGGATCGCCGACAGACCGGCAGTCTGGCCTTCGAATTCCTCCCACGGCTGGGCGGACAGGGCGGCGACGGCGACGAGGACGTAGACGGAGGTGACGATGAGGAGGGCGGCGATGAGGGCCCGGGGCATCGTCTTCTTCGGGTCCTTCGTCTCGTCTCCGGCCGTGGCGACGGCGTCCATGCCGACGTAGCTGAAGAAGATCAGCCCGGAGCCGGCAACGACGCCGGAGAGTCCGAAGGGGGCGAAGTCGGAGAAGTTGTCGGTGTTCCAGCCGGTCACGCCCACAAGCACGAAGAAGATGAGGACGCCGACCTTGAGGCAGACCATGATGGCGTTGACGACGATCGATTCGCCGGTGCCGCGCACCAACAGGAAGCAGCACATCGCGAGCAGCGCGATCGCAGGCAGGTTGACAATGCCGCCCTCCTCGGGCGCATAGGCCAGGGCGTGCGGGATCTGGAAGCCGAAGAGGTTGAACAGCAGCTGGTTGACGTACTGCGACCAGCCGACGGCCACGGCGGCTCCGGCGACACCGTATTCGAGGAGGAGGCAGGCGGCGACACCCATGGCCGGCAGCTCGCCCAGGGTGGCATAGGCATAGGAGTAAGAGGATCCGGAGACCGGGACGGAACCGGCGAGTTCGGCATAGCAGATGACGGCGAGGCCGGCGACGATGCCGGCGATGATGAACGACCAGATCACGGCCGGGCCGGCCACGGGCACGGATTCGGAGAGGATGAAGAAGATGCCCGTGCCGATGGTCGAGCCGACGCCGACCATCGTCAGTGAGAACAGGCCGATCGTGCGTTTGAGGTCGGTCTCGACGTCTTCCTTCTGCCGCGGAACCGGTTTGACTCGAAACAGCTGCTGGCGCAGGGCGGGCATCTTCTACTCCTGACTTCGTTGTCGGTGCGGCGAACCGGGTCGCGGCAGCGAACCTGTCGTTGCGACGAACCTGTCGTTGTGACGGCGTGGTCGTTGCGACTCTACGTCAGGTCAGCTTGGTCGGCGACAGCGAACGGCGAGTCGATCCGAAATTCCATTCAACCAAATGGTTGACAACGACGCGGATGAGGGCCAGACTATTATTCAACCAATTGGTTGAATAACGGTTTCGACGTCCGGGAGGCTCCATGGCCGATCAGCTCTCCAAGGTCTTCGCGGCCCTGTCGGATCCGATCCGCCGGGACATGGTCGCCCGTCTCAGCGCGGCCGATGCGACGGTCAGCGAGCTCGCCGAACCCTATGAGGTGAGCGTGCAGGCCGTGTCGAAACATCTCAAGGTGCTCGAGGACTCCGGACTGGTCTCCCGCACCCGTGAAGCCCAGCGCAGACCGGTCCACCTCGAAGGCGATGTGTTCGATCTGATGACGAAATGGATCGAGCGGTACCAGCAGCAGGCAGAACAGCGCTACCAGCGCCTCGACGCAGTCCTCGAACAGATGGACGCGGACGAGGACGAACCCAGAGCTCGCAGAGGAGCATGACATGACCACCACAGACACCGCAGCCGACTATTCGACGCTCAGGCTCGACATCCCAGAGGGCGTCCAGACCATATCGATGACGCGCGACTTCGCCTCCGCCCCGGACAGGGTCTTCCGCGCCCACGTCGACCCGGAGCTCTTCGTCAGATGGTGCGGCCCGGACACGATCACGAACACGATCCGCGAATGGAATCCGACGACCGGCGGCAACTGGAGCTACCTGGCCCATGACGACAACGGCGAATACGGATTCTTCGGGTCCTTCCACGAGGTGCGCGAGAACGAACGGATCGTGCAGACCTTCACCTTCGAGGGCTTCCCCGATGCCGTCAACCTCGAGACGATGACGCTGACCGACCTCGGCGACGGTCGGACCCGACTGCACTCGACCGCGGTCTTCGACTCCGTCGAATCGCGTGACGGCATGGTCGCCTCGGGGATGGAGCACGGAGTCGTCGAAGGCTACAACAAGCTCGATCGGCTGCTGACCGAGGGATAGACGGCGGACGACACGCTGCGATCGGCGGGGGCGGGCAGATCGCCCGCCCCCGCCGACGATTCACCTGTCGAACGAACTCGCTGGGGCCGCACTCGCCGACAATGAAATAATGTGCAAGACTTCCACTGGAAGTTGAAACTCTCGGATCGGCAGTCATCGGACCGGCGTCGGGTGACTGCCCGACAGCCATCCGGCACCCATCGAGACGCACAGCCGCCCACAGGAGGAACCCGCGATGACGGAGGCAGGTCACGTGCCGGATCATGAGGCAGGTCACGTGCCGGATCCCGCGGAGGTGCGAGGAGCCCTCGACCTCTTGGCCGGCATCAGCCAGCCGCTCGCCCTCGCTCTCGGCGAAGGCTGTGAGGTCGTCGTCCACGACCTCACGAACCTCGACAATTCAGTGTATGCCATCGCCGGAGGCGTCACCGGCCGCACCGTGGGCGCCCCTCCGACGAACCTCCTGCTCCAGCACGTCCTCGACGGCGCCGAGGACGACATCATCGGCTATCCCACTGTCCTGCCCGGCGAACGTACGGGACGGTCGAGCACGATCATCGTCCGTGAGCCGGGCACGGGTGCGCCGATGGCGGCCCTGTGCCTCAACATCGACGTCACCAACGTCAGCATCGCCCATGAGCTGCTCGGCTCGCTGCTCGAGACCACCACCCCGGCGACCGAGCAGAACGCTGCGGCGGAGGGATCTGAGCGATCAGAGGGATCGGACACCCACGAGGTGTTCCCGCGAACGGTCGGCGATCTCACCGATCAGATCGTCGCCGAGGTGATCCAGGGCGCCGGGGTTCCCGTGGGCCTGATGAAGAAGTCCCACAAGCTCGAGGTCGTCGCCGAGCTCGACCGCCGCGGAGTCTTCCAGGTCAAGGAGGCCGTGGCGGAGGTCGCCTCGGCGCTCGACGTCACCCGGTTCACCATCTACAACTACCTCAACGAACTCCACGCCCGAGCATCGGAAGGACAGTCATGACCGACACGAACGTCCCGCGGTCGAGCCTCGCCGGAGAGGACATCAACCGCTATGACAGCGCTGCCCGCCGCTGGCTGATCGACGCCGTCAACGCCGTGCAGTCCGAGGCCAGGAGGACCTCGGACACCCATCTGCTGCAGGTCCCGCTGCCCAGCGAGTGGGGAGTCGACCTCTACCTCAAGGACGAGTCGAGCCACCCCACCGGATCGCTCAAGCACCGGCTGGCTCGCTCCCTGTTCCTCCACGCCCTGTGCAATGGGTGGATCCGGCCCGGACGGCCGGTCGTCGAGGCCTCGAGCGGTTCCACGGCCGTGTCGGAGGCGTACTTCGCGCAGCTCATCGGCGTCCCGTTCATCGCCGTGGTGGCCGGGACGACGAGTGCCAAGAAGATCTCGCTCATCGAGTCCTACGGCGGCCAGTGCCACCTCGTCGACGATGCCAACGAGGTCTACGAGGTCGCCGCCCAGCTCGCCGCGGAGTCCGGCGGGCACTACATGGACCAGTTCACGTATGCCGAACGGGCCACGGACTGGCGGGGAAACAACAACATCGCCGAGTCGATCTTCTTCCAGATGTCGCTCGAACCGCACCCGGAGCCGGCCTGGATCGTCGCCACAGCGGGCACGGGAGGCACCTCGGCGACCCTGGCCAGGTACGTCCGCTACACCGGTCGGTCGACCGGGATCTGCGTGGCCGATCCGGACAATTCGGCCTTCTTCGCCGGATGGCGGGACGAGGACCCGGAGGCCACGACCGAACACGGGTCGAGGATCGAAGGCATCGGCCGGCAGCGGGTCGAGGCGAGCTTCATCCCCTCGAGCATCGACAGGATGATGCACGTTCCCGATGCGGCATCGATCGCCTCGATCCAGCTGCTCGAAGAGCTCATCGGCCGTCGATCGGGAGCGTCGACGGGCACCAGCCTGTGGGCGGCGCTGCGCATCGTCTCGCAGATGCGTGCCGCCGGGCAGAAGGGCAGCATCGTCTCCCTCATCTGCGATCCCGGCGAGCGCTACCTCGACAAGTACTACTCCCCCGAATGGCTCGCCGAGGCCGGCATCGACCCCTCGGACCACCGGGCCCGCCTGAAGGAGTTCATGGCCACCGGGCACCTCGACTAGGGTCGGGTGCTTCGGCTGGGGGCACGCGCCTTGGCCGGGTCGGGCACCTCGACGAGGGACGGGTGCCGTCGAGATCGAGTCGCTCGGTGGTGACTCAACCTACTGCTGCGGGCGTTCGGCCATCATCGCGAAGTAGGAATCACGGCTGCGCCTCACATGCCGAGCCATCACCTCGGCGGCCTCGGCCTGCTGCCCGGCGTCGATGGCCGCGATGATCTCTCGATGCTCGGGCCAGGCCTGGGGGCCGCGCCGGGTGAGGTTGAGCGAGTACAGCCATTCGATCTTGCCCGAGATCTGCCGCAGCAGGCTGATGAACGACAGGCTCCCGCTGAGTTCGGCGACGGCGAAGTGGAAGCGCATGTTGAGCACTGCCAGTTCCTCGTAGCTCTCCTGTCCGATGACGATGTCACCGGCGTCGAGGATGTCGTCGACCTCGCGGCGCAGCGCCCGCCACTGCTCGTCCGGTCCATCACCGGCGTGGAATTCGGCAGCCCGTTTGGCCGCCCGCTTCGCAGTCGCGGCCTCGAGGACGGTGCGGATCTCGAACAGGTCCTCGGCGTCGTCGACCGGTGAGGGCGCGACGACCGAACCGCTGTACTTGCGCGACTCGACGAGTCCTTCGGCTTCGAGCGAGCGCAGGGCCTCGCGGATCGGGATCCGGGAGACGGCGTACCGCTCGGCCAGGGCGACTTCCCGCAGCTTGGTTCCAGGAGCGATCCGGCCCTGGATGATGTCGTTGCGAATCCGGGTGCCGACATCGGCCCGTCCGGCAGTCGCGTCGGATTCGACCGCACCGGCGCGGTCGTCCTCCCGGCGGCTGTGCTGCGAATCGGTCATCGTCACCTCCCTGCCGCGTAACCCTGGGCTCCGCGCGGGTTCGCCCCGGCGCTCAATCGCCCGGTGGCGGGATCGCGGGTGACACACGACAGCCGGCCGAGCTCCCAGTCCCCGGCCCGAGTCACGACATGACCGCGGGCGATGAGTCCGTTGATCACGTCCTCGCCGAGGCGGTCCTCGACGACGGCCCCGCCCGGAACCCAGGTGCGCGGCCAGAACGACCCCGCCAGCGAAGTCGTGTGCAGAGCCGGGGCGTCGATGGCCTCCTGCGCCCGGTAGCCGCCGACGAGCAGACGCAGGATCAGCAGCAGCTGCCACTGCTCCTGCTGATCGCCGCCGGGCGAGCCGAGTGCGATGATCGGCTGTCCGTTCTGGGAGATGAGGGTCGGTGTCAGGGTCGTGCGCGGTCGCCTGCCCGGTCGCAGTGCCGAGGGTGATGCCTCGTCGAGCCACGTCATCTGCAGGCGCGTGCCGAGACCGAATCCGAGCTCGGGCACGGTCGGCGAGGACTGCAGCCATCCTCCGGACGGGGTCGCCGAGATCATGTTGCCCCAGCGGTCGACGACGTCGAGATGGCACGTGTCGCCGTTGTTGACGCCGTTCTTCTGCACGGTCGGTTCGCCGATGCCGGCTCGGCTCAGTTCCTCTTTGTCAGCGCCTTCGGGGATCAGCGGTGTGGTGAAAGGCGGGGGCGCACCTCGGCGATCGGCGCCGGGACGGAATTCGACCGAGGCCACCTCGGTGATGAGCTTCCGCCGCGTGGCCGCGTAGTCGTCGCTGAGCAGCCAGTCGAGGTCGACGTCCTCGTCCCCGTAGTAGGTGTCGCGATCGGCCATGGCGAGCTTGAGCGCCTCGAGGATGGTGTGTGCGCCGATCTCGTTCGACGGGTCGAGGCGCTCGTCGTCGAAACCCTCGAGGATCTTCAGCGCCTGCAGCAGCACCGGCCCCTGCCCCCACGCACCGATCTTCGCGATCGAGTACCCGCGGAAGTCGATGGTGACGGGGTCTTCGAAACCGGCTTCGAAGCCGGAGATGTCCTCGAGAGTCATCACTCCGGCGTGATCGCCTCCGGTCGAATGCCGGTGCGCGGTGGCGATGAAGTCGGCGATCGCCTCGGCGACGAATCCGGACTTCCATTCCCGGCGCGCCGCGCGGACCCGGTCGGCACGCGTGTCCGCGGCCTCACCGGCGTCGATGAGACGGCGCAGGGCGTCAGCGTAGGGGCGGTTGAACATCGGTTCCCCGGCGACAGGGACCCTGCCCTCGGGCATCCAGTGGGCGGCTGAGCTCGGCCAGTGCTCGGTGAACAGCTCGCTGACCTTCTCGATCGTGCCCGCCGCCCGCGCGAGGATCGGGTGCCCGTTGTCCGCATAGTCGATGGCGAAGTCGAGGACGTCGGCCAATTCCCACGTGCCGTGGTGCTCGAGCAGGCCGAGCCAGGCGTCGACGGCGCCCGGGACGGCGGCGGCGAGCGCTCCGGCTCCGGGGACCATGTCGAGGCCCTCGCTGCGATAGTGCTCGATCGTCGCTGCCGCCGGCGCCGGACCCTGCCCCATCATCACCTGCGGTCGCGAGGGCTCTTCGGCGGTGGCGAAGAGCCCGGTCATGTCGCCGCCCGGCCCATTGAGGTGGGGTTCGACCACATGGAGGAGGAAGGCCCCGGCCACGGCCGCGTCGAAGGCGTTGCCGCCGCGTTCGAGCACCGCCTGCGAGGCCGCGGTGGCCAGCCAGTGCGTCGAGGCGGCCATGCCGAAGTGCCCCTCGAGGGTGGGGCGCGTGGTGAAGGCGGCGGGTGGGGTGAATGGCATGGCAGCGTCCTTTGGCAACGGTGTCTCGGGCAGTCTCATGCGGGAGGTCTCAGTCGGTTTCGACTGTACTCGTGCTTCGGCCATTCTCTCTTCATTGCAGACAAACTACTCTTTCATTACAGTTTTGTATACAAAAAGTTTCTCCGTCTTCTGGACTGCGCGCCGCGCTGCGCTCGCGCGTGCCGGTCCCGCGCTCGGCATCGTCGAGCCTTCCCGCCATGCGAAAGGGAGCCATGACACGTCGACTCGACCTGGCCATGCTGCTGTTGCTGACCTTCTCGACCGGCATGGTCGACGCCATCGGCTACCTCGGCTTCGACAAGGTCTTCACCGGGAACATGACCGGCAACGTCGTCATCCTCGGCATGGGCCTGGCAGGCGCCGACGGCGTCCCCGTCCTCAGACCGGCTCTCGCCCTCGTCTTCTTCATGGTCGGCGCCGCGCTGTCCGGTCGGATCCTCGGCAACATCGGCGAAACCTGGCAGCGGCGGACGACGCTGATCTTCGCCAGCGTCGCCGTCGGCTGTGCCGGACTGTCCCTGTATGTGGGGCTGATGCCGAATCCCGAGGTCGGCCTCGCCGGAACGATCTTCACCTCGGCGCTCTCGGCGCTCATGGGCGCCCAGGCGGCCGCGGCGAGGAGGATGAAGATCGCTGACGTCACCACCGTGGTCGTGACCTCGACGATCGTCGGCCTGGCCTCCGACTCCCGGCTGGCCGGCGGCGACAGCACCCGGTGGGTCAGGCGTGTGCTCGCCGTCGCCCTGATCCTGACCGGAGCGCTGGCCGGCGCGGCGACACTCATGCTCAACCAGTGGATCGGCATCGCCGTCGTCGCCGTCATCATCGCGGTCGCGACCGTCATCGGTCACTACGGGGCGAGGAAACGGGCCCTCGCCGAGGCCGCCGAAACCGCCCCGTCACACGCCTGAGGGGCCTGATCGCCCCGACCTGCTTCCTCGAGACAACGACGGAGCGCCGCGGCCACTGCGCGTGCACAGGGGTCTCGGCGCTCCACCGTGGTTTCGGCCGGCTTCCTGGCACACGCAGTGGCCTCGGCGCTCTGCCGTGGTTTCGGCTGGCTTCCTCCCTGCCTACCCCTGGCTGCCCTGGCCGCCCTGATTGTTCCGGCTGCCCTAGTTGTTCCGGCCGCCCTAGTTGTTCCCACCCATTGCTGCCTCGGCTACTCGCGCACCTCACTGCCCTCGCTTTGTGGTCACTCCACCGAGGAAAATCCGGGCAATCAGCGATCTCGCCTCGGCTCCGTGACCTCAAACGCCGGCGATCCGCACAACCTCAACGCACGCACCCCAGCTCACACCACCGCCACCACGACGGAGCGCCGAGACAACGGTGTACGCACAGTGGCGTCGGCGCTCCGTCGTGGTCTCGGCGAAAGCGCTCCCGCGGCCGGATTCCCGCGGCAGTCGCCCGCCGCGTCGAGCCGCAACTTATGGCTGCAGTTGCCTCCGGCGCTGGAACAGAACGCACAGTCAGCAGTGCACGCGCCCATCGGGGCGTTCATCAACGCACAGTCAGCAGTGCGCGCTCCCACCGATCCGCACGATCTCGGCGGCAAGCGATCATCCCCTCACCACCGATAGCATATGCAACTATAATTGCGTATCATCGACTCAACAGATATTCAGTTGCATACTAAGGGAAGCGCATGACGATGCATTCGGCCACTCTGGCCATCAACGAAGCTCTTCAGACGAAGAAAGCCGCGGGAGAGAAGGTGCTCCACCTGGGATTCGGCGAAGCGGGGCTGCCCGTGCCCGAGGACGTCGTGAGCCGCCTCCAGTCCGCTGCGCGGGAGAACTCCTACGGCGCCGTCGTCGGCTCGTCGGAAGCGCGCACCGAAGCGGCCGGCTGGTTCACTCGTCGGAATGCCCCCACCCGCCCCGAACAGATCATCTTCGCCCCCGGGTCCAAACCACTGCTCTACGCTCTGCTGGCAGTCCTGGAAGGCGATCTCGTCCTCCCGACCCCGGCCTGGGTGAGCTATGCGGCTCAGGCAGAGATGGCAGGCAAGACGCTCCTGCGGGTGCCGATCCCGCCCGAAGCTGGCGGCATCCCCGATCCGGCCCTCCTCGAGGGAGCACTCGAGGACCATAGAGCCGCGGGCGGGGATCCCGGAATCCTGTTGCTGACGATCCCGGACAACCCGACCGGAACGGCAGCGACACGGCAGAGCGTGGAAGCCGTCTGCACCGTCGCCGAAGCCAATGGGCTCGTGATCATCAGTGACGAGATCTATGCCGAAGTGTGCCACGACGGCTCTGCCCCCAGCGCGATCGGCTGCCTGCCGGAGCGGACCGTGGTCACGAGCGGACTCAGCAAATCCATGGCTTTGGGAGGTTGGCGCATCGGCTTCGCCCGCGTGCCGGACAATGAGTGGGGCCGGGAGCTGATGAGCGCCCTGATCGGAGTCGCCAGTGAGATCTGGTCGAGTCTCGCGGCTCCGATGCAGTCGGCGGCAGCCTACGTGCTCTCCGATCCCGACTCCGTGGCTGCACACATTGCGAAGGCTCGGACCCTGCACGCCCGAGTGGCAGCCGCGGTCCATGACGTATTCATCGAATCGGGCGCAGCCTGCAGACGACCGACCGCCGGGTTCTATCTCTATCCCGATTTCGGTCCCGTTCGAGATCGCCTGGAGGACAAGGGCATCACCACCAGCGACGCGCTTGCCAACTGGCTGCTGGCCCATCATTCGATGGGAGTGCTCCCGGGTTCGGCCTTCGGTGACGATGACAGGCGACTGCGGGCCCGGGTGGCGACCAGCCTGCTGTACGGCGATACGGACCAGCAGCGCTGGGAGGCCCTCGACTCCGATGACCCTGTGGCGCTGCCGTGGATCCGGACATCGCTGGCCCATCTGCGCACCGCACTGACCGCACTCACAAGCTGAGCGGCAATGACCCGCAACAGCTCCTATGACAGGCAACCGGACCACCGGTTCGGCGACCCGCCCGGCCACCCACCTGTCGGGCATGAGCGACCCCGCCTGCCAGGCATGAGCGACCCCACCTGTCAGGCATGAGCGACCCATCGGTCAGGCATGGGCGATCCACCTGTGAGCCATAATGGGTGGATGCAGAAAGTGCCGCCCCCGCAGTCCTACGCAGAACTGGCCACCATCCTGCGGGAACAACTCCACGACCTGCCCAAGGGCCAACAGAGAATAGCCACAGTGCTCCTCTC
>DWZN01000120.1 GCA_019117545.1 Candidatus Brevibacterium intestinavium | reverse complement strand
GGCGAGCTGGGCGTAGCGCACCGGCAGGGACTGCTGACTGCGCTGGAGGTCGAAGGTCACCGACAGCACCACGAACTGCGGTGTCCCGGCCGCGATCTGCGCGCGCTTGAGCGCCGAGGTGCGGTAGCCGAATTCGAGTTCGACCGCGCTGAGGTGCCGGATCTGGCCGGCGACGCGGTCGAAGACCTCGACCGAGGTGATGAGCTCGCCGACCTCGGTGCCGTAGGCGCCGACGTTCTGGATCGGGGTCGCCCCGACGCAGCCGGGGATGCCGGACAGAGCTTCGAGCCCGGACAGGCCGAGTGAGAGCGTATGAGCGACGAAATCGTCCCAGTCCTCCCCCGCCTCGGCGGTCACTCTGACGTCGGTGACCGTGGTCTCGGTGGCTGTGACACCGGTGGTGCGCACCACGCACACGGGCCCGTCGAAGCCGTCGTCGGCGATCAGGAGGTTCGATCCGCCTCCGATGAACAGCACGCCGGCCCGCTCCTCACCGCTGAGTCCCATCTGGTGGGCGCGGCAGAACTCGAGCAGCTCCTCGCGGGTCTCGGCGATGGTCACCTGCGCGGCCGGACCGCCGAGGCGGAAGGTGGTGAACTTCGACAGCTCCTCGCTCACAGCTCCGCTCACCGGCTGATCCGAACCTGGGTGCGGCTGAGGACATCGGCCTCACCCGACTTCACGGTGATGTCGATGCGCGCGGTGCCCACAGCGGCATCGACCGCACCGACCGTGGCCGTGAGCTTGAGCGAGGTCGTCGGGGACGTCGGCGGTCCGGCCTCGGCGTCGGGGACGAGCACCGGAGCGGAGAACCGGGTCCGATAGTCGACGACGGCACCGGGATCGCCGAGCCAGTCGACGACCGGGGCGATGACCGCACCCATCGACAGCATGCCGTGGGCGATGACGCCGTCGAGGCCGACCTCCCGGGCGAATCGCTCGTTCCAGTGGATCGGATTGTGATCGCCCGAGGCCGCGGCGTAGTCGACCAGCGAGGCTCGCGACAGCGGGATCTCCGCCTCGACGACGGTGTCTCCGATGGTCAGCTGGGAGAAGTCGGTGGGACTCATTCTCCGTCTCCTCTCACGACGAGGGTCGAGGTCACGGTGACGACGGGCTGCTGCGCGGCGTCGGTGAGCTCGGTGCGGGTGGTGATCATGGCATTGTCGCCGGCGGCGCGGATCCCGTCGACGTGGGTCACGGCCGACAGGCGGTCACCGGCGACGATGGGACGGGTGAAGGAGAACTGCTCGGAACCGTGGACGACCTTCGAGAAGTCGATGCCCGATTCGGGATCGGCCACATACGCGGCTTCGGACTTCTGCGCGATGATCACGGCGAAGGTGGTCGGGGCGACGACATCGCGATATCCCAGCGCGGTGGCCGCCTCGGCGTCGTAATGGTAATCGGCCTTCGCCCCTGTGGCGCGCGCGAACTCCGCGATCGCCTCCCGGGAGACCTCGTAGGGCTCGGGCAGGGAGAACGAGGCTCCCTGCCTCTCGGTGTTGACCGGCATATAAGCTCTCTTTTCCACTGTGGTCGGTATCGACTCCAGCCTAAAGCACGGCTGTGTCCGGGGGCATCCGCGGTCGGGGCCGGCGGAGTCCGCGGTCGTGGCGTCTGCTCTCGGCTGTGGAATCGACCGCGCGTTCGCGTCCGGTTCGCACAATTCATCGGGTCCACCACCGCAAAACTGGTATATGTTATTCACATCACATCTGCCGAGGAGTAGTGCGAAGATGAACGATTCCCCCGCCGCAGACCCAGCGAGCCCCGAGGTGCAGAGGCGAGGGGATTCGGCCCCGCCGCAGGTCGAAGTGGCAGTCGCCACCGACGCCGCCTATGCCGGCGATGAGGCCGACCGGGTGCAGATCAGACGTCCTCTGCGCAATGTCTCCGAGGTCCGACATTTCTTCCGAACGAATCAGACGCCGATCTATTTCGTCGGTGCCACCCCGTTCAACCTGCTCGGCATCGACCGGTGGGTGCGCAACTTCTCCTATGTCACCTACTACGACGGCTGGGACGGCGGTCATCCGCGCGTGTTCTCCCCGCGCTACAAGCCCTATGTCGAGTTCGACTCCGGTGAGTCGATCAACAACTGGCTGCTGCTCAACGCCGAGGTGCGCGCTCATATGACGCGCAGCATCCCGCATGGGGAGCGGGTCAAGGTCGCCATGGTCTTCTTCGACGAGGAGACCGAGAGGATCTGCCGGGAACTCGGCTACGACCTCATCCTGCCCTCGGCCGCGCTGCGCAATCAGCTGGATTCGAAGATCGAGACCACCAAGCTCGGCAATGAGGCCGGGGCGTTCTCCGTGCCCAATGTGCTCACCACGGCCGATACCTTTCAGGAGCTGACAGATCAGGCCGCCGAGGCGGGGCTCGGCGGAGATCTCGTCGTGCAGACCCCGTACGGCGATTCGGGGAAGACGACGTTCTTCATCTCCGCTGAGTCGGATTGGCAGAGGCATGAGGACGACATCGTCGGCGAGCAGCTGAAGGTGATGAAACGGATCAGCAACACCCCTGTCGCCGTCGAAGCCGTCATCACCTCCAGCGGAGTCGTCGTCGGCCCCTATCTCACCGAACTGGCCGGTTTCCCCGAACTCACCCCGTATCCGGGCGGCTGGTGCGGCAATGAGATGAAACCCGATGTCCTCAACGCGCAGCAGCGAGCCCAGACCCGCGAGCTCGTGCGCAAGATGGGCGAAGGTCTGCGCAAACGCGGCTACCGGGGCTTCTTCGAAGTCGATGTGCTCGTCGACCTCGACAGCGACGACTGTTGGCTCGGTGAGCTCAATCCGCGCATCTCCGGAGCCTCGGCGATCACGAACGTCACCGCCGGGGCCTATGCCGACGTTCCGCTGTTCCTGTTCCATCTGCTCGAATACCTCGATGTCGAGTTCGACCTCGACGTCGATGAGATCAACGAGCGATGGGAGGAGCTGTCCGGGGCCGACGAGTGGAGCCAGATGATCATCAAGGAGACGGCTCCGATCACCGAGTACATCACTCATTCGCCGCTGACCGGCCAGTACTGCCTCGACCAGTACGGGACGCTGGCATTCAAGCGGGCGGCACTGGACTGGCACCCGCTGCAGAACGGCAATGAGGCGTTCTTCCTGCGCATCTTCGGGGCCGGGGACTATCGCTGGAAGGGTGCGGACCTCGGTGTGCTGGTGACGAAGAATCCGCTGCAGACCAATGTGGGCGGACCGGATGCGCTGAGCATCAGGGCCAAGCACTTCATCGATTCGATCCGGGCCATGTACGCCGGGATCCCGGTGGCGCCGGAGGACCCGTCACCGGCTCTGGGCGGGCCGGGAGCCAAGGGAGACTGACCCGGGAGGCGGGGCCGCCTCGGTGATACTCTCGTCACGACCCGAGCCGGCGCCGCGGCCAGAAGCCGATGAAGCGATCAGACACCGGCCGAACCGGCGCCGCCGAAGCCGACCGAGCCGAACCGGCGCCGCCGAAGCCGGACGAAGACCGATCCGAGAACACGAGGTGAAGCGTGACCGAACCGTCACCGGGACAGACCGTGCCCACTCCCCCGGCAGACGCCGCAGGCCCGGCAGGCACGGCGCTGGGAGCCGCCGGCATCGACAGGGACAACTGGCAGGCTCCCGACAACATCCGGTGGTCGTTCCAGAACGTCGCACGGGTGCTGCCGACGACGCCGATCTCGCGCGGGACCGGGCCGGTGGCCGAACTGCCGGTCGAGCTGCAGGACCTCGGCGAGGTCGAGATCCCCGCGACCGAGCACTCCGGGGCCCGCAGCGTCCGCAGCGTCATCGAAGCCACGGACACGGACGGATGGATGCTGCTCCACAACGGGACCGTCCTCATCGAGGAGTACTTCGGCGCCATGACCCCGTCGACCGAGCATCTGCTCATGTCGGTGAGCAAATCGCTCGTCAGCACGGTCGCCGGCGTGCTCGCCGGTTCGGGCGACCTCGACCCGAGGAGTCCGATCACCGACTACGTGCCCGCACTCGCAGATTCCGGCTATGCCGGGGCCACCGTGCGGAACATCCTCGACATGCGCTCGGGGATCAGATTCTCCGAGGACTACCTCGACCCGGAGTCCGAGGTCCGGCGGATCGAGGAGGCCATCGGCTGGTCCGAGGCCGCGCGGGTCAGCCCCGGCATCGGCATGTACGAGTTCCTCACCACGCTCGAGGCGAAGTCCGAGCACGGTGGGATCTTCGAATACCGCTCGTGCGAGTCCGATGTGCTCGGCTGGGTGTGCGAGAAGATCGCCGGGGAGAGCATGCAGACGCTGATGTCGCGGGTGCTGTGGTCCCGCCTCGGGGCGGAGCAGGACGCGCTCATCGCCACCGATCAGTACGGGGTCGGCATGTTCGACGGTGGGATCAACACCACTCTGCGCGACCTCGCCCGCTTCGGCTTCGTCTACGCCAACCGCGGCCGATCGCTGACCGGTCAGCAGGTCGCTCCGACGACGTGGATCGGCGACACGCTCACGACCTCGGAGGACGTGCGGCAGGCCTTCGCCGACGGCCCCGGGGACAATCGGATGCCCGGCGGGGCGTATCACAACCAGTTCTGGTTCCCCTTCCCCGACTCCCACGCGTTCCTGGCCCTGGGCATCCACGGCCAGATGATCTACATGAACCCGGGCGCGAACGTCGTCGGGGTCAAGCTCTCCAGCTGGGGGCTGCCGCAGGATGCGGCGAAGCTGTTCCCGACGATCCGTGCGTTCGAGGCCCTGGCCATGGCCGTGAACTCCCCGGCGAAATAGCCCCCGGTCTCCAGCACCATCACACCCCCGCTTGCGTCACAGCGCCCCGCCAGCGCCATAGTGCCCCGGCGGTGGCAGCTCCTGCAGTCGCTGAGCCATCACGTCCCGGTACTCCCACACCCTCCTGGTGCAGTGCTCGGTCATGCGAGCGGCGGTGCGTGTCGGCCTGCGGGCGAGGGCACTGCGCGATGGGCGAGGCCACTTCACGGGCGTCGAGGGCGATCACGCACGCGAACGTGTGCCCAGATCGCCACATCCGTTGCCGGACCCGCACACAGAACTGCGAACGCAGGCAACCGGCCATGGCAGACTCGTTGTGCAGAGACCACGTTTGTGATCGCTTCACGGCGAAGGAGAGAGACCATGACACCGAACCGCCGCACCACCCGGATGCCCCGCCTGCTGACAGCGGCCGCCGGAACAGCCCTGGCACTGTCACTGAGCGGTTGCGGACTGCTCGGCGGCGGCGATGAGCCCGCCGAGGGCCCGGAGTCCGAAGCCGCTCAGCCCAGTGAGGGAGCATCGGACGCGGGCACGGACTCCTCAGACGAGGGCAGCATGACTCAGACCACTCCGAGCGAATCGACCACTGCCGACCCCGCCGAGGCGGAGCCCACCGATACCGCGTCGACCGACCTGTTCGCTGACGCCGCAAGGACGACGAATTGGGCCAGTGACGATGCGATGGACGTCGATGACGAGGGCAATGGCATCGTGCCCGCCAGATCGATCGAAGCCGACCTCATCGACCTGTTCGAGAACAAGCTCGAGATGAAGGTCGAGAAGGCCGAGTGCGCGAACGATATGGAGCTGAGCGAGTGGTACGGATTCGAAACCTGCGATGTCACGGTCGAAGACGATGAGAGGACCACGGGAGAGAAGACCTATTACGGAACGGTGAAGATCGTCGACCACAAGGACTCCATGATCAAGTACGAACTCGTGTTCCCCGGCATCGATCAGGAGGACTTCGACTTCAAGGACTGATCACCGTCTGAAGGCACGGAGGCGCTCTCCTCCGCGTCCAACCGGCTGTCGGTCGGGTGGGCGAGGAACTGTCTGCGGGGATGGCCGGAGGAACCGGTGACGATGTAACGCCCCGGCACCTCGGCGCCGGTCGATCCGGTCTCCTGCTTGGAGTCGCGGGCCGGTTCGTGCAGCGCCTCCCGGATGATCCGACGCGGATCGTACTGGCGCGGATCGAGAGACTGCCAGTCCTCGACACCCAGCGACTCGGACGCGTTGTCCCGGGCGACGTCGATCTGGGCTCGCAGCAGTCGGGCCAGTTCACCGAGCTTCTGCGCATAGTGGGGCAGCCGACTCGGGCCGAGGACGATCGCTGCGATGATGCCGACGATGACGATCTTCTCGAAGTTCAGGCCGAACATGTCCGGCTCCTTTCCGTGGACGGCAGGTGGGTCTCGCCCTCGTCACCGTCGTGCCGGCGGTCGTGGACCCAGGCGACGGCGAGCGCTGCGAGGAAGAGCAGGATCATCGGGGCGGCGACGAAGACCATCGAGAGCACGTCTGCGGCCGGGGTGACCAGAGCCGCGAATACGACGATCCCGACGATGCTCACACGCCACGCCTTCGTGATCGTCCGGGCCGAGAGAAGACCCATGGAGTTGAGCATGACGAGGATGACCGGGAGGACGAACGCGATGCCGGTGGCCAGCACGATCTTGAACACGAAGTCGAAGTAGTAGGAGGCCTGGAGGATGGTGCTGTCCTCGGATGAGGCGAAGGAGGTGAGCACCTCGACCATCCGGGGAAAGACATACAGTCCGGTCAGGCAGCCGGCGAGGTAGAGAGGGATGGCTACGGCGAGGAAGCCGAAGGTGTATTTCCTCTCCCTCGCCGTCAGCCCAGGGGTGAGGAACCCGAAGATCTCCCCCAGCCAGACAGGGCTGGAGAGGATGATCCCCGAATACAGCGCAATCCGCACCTGCAGGTCGAAGGCCCCGGTGACGCTGTCGTAGTTGAGTGAGGCACTGCGGGACTCGGCGATCTCGGTGATCGGGGCACGGAGCACATCCATGACCAGATCGGAGGTGAGATAGCCGATGACAGTGCCGATGAGAAGCGCCACCGCCGCGCGCACCGCCCGGGTCCGGGCTTCCCTCATGTGCGCGGACAGGGGCATCTTCTGCGCGGCGGTGGCTGCGGTCATGATCGGGCCCGCGTGTGCGGCTGAGCATCCGCGCCGTTCTCAGCGGCCCGGACAGTGACGTTCGGGGCGACGTCGACCGAGCTCGGCTCGGAGACCGCCGAGGCTGCCCCGGTGCCGGTGGGTTCTGTGACGATCCGATCGGTCACCGCCTCGTGATAGGTGGGTTCCGGATTCCGATCGTCCGGTCCGCTCGGGCGCTTCTCGGCCGTTTCGTCCTTGAGGATTCGGACCGATTGCCCGAGGCTCTTGGCCAGCGCGGGCAGTTTGGTCGCTCCGAAGACGAGGATGACGATCGCGAGGATGATGAGGGCGTGCCAGCCCGTGAGATTGTGCAGCATGGTCTATGGCCTTTCGAATGGTTGTTCTGCGGTTTCGGCATGTTCAGCGACGACGTGCAGTCGCCGACGCGCCATCGGTGGGCTCCGTCTACTGCTCCGCGGACTCGTCGGGCGGGGTCCCACCCTCCGGACCGGCCCCGCCCTCCGGCGGTTCTCCGCCTTCTCCGCCTCCGCCGCCGGCAGGTGCGGCCCCGCCTGACGGTTCGGTCTCCGTGTCGACGGGAACATCGAGTGAGGCCACGTATCCGGAGTCGGTATCGCCGCTGATCGTCGCGAGCTGGTGTTCACCGCCGTCATCGCCGAAGACATTGTCGTCATCGAGGGTGATGGCCGAGAGGTTCTTCGCCGATCCGTCATAGGCGTCGAGTTCGAACACGGCATTGCACGCATCCTCGGGAAGAGCCATCTGGGAGGTGGCGATCGCGTTCTCGGCGTCGGTGATCGAGTCGACGTCGGGGTAGACCTCGAAGTGGATGTGCGTCCACCTTCCGGTGTAGCAGCCGGGGAAGATCGAGGTGAAAGTGACCTCGCCGTTCGAATCGGCGACCTGAACCCCGCGCAGCCAGGTCGCGTCCTCGGCGCCTTCGGAGTACATCGAGTATCGGCCCTGAGCGTCGCAGTGCCAGGCATAGACTGCCACCCCCTCGAATGGGGCGTTGTCGTTGGCCATATCGGTGACCTTGAGCGTGAAGGTCAGCGGCACGCCGTCGACGGTGTCGGATCCGTCGATGTTCGACCGAATGTCCGAACGCACGATTCCTGACTGTTCGAGGATGTCCGGGCCGTTGGAACCGTCTGCCGGATACGGTCCGGCGGTCTCGTCGGGGATCTCCGTGACCGAGCCGCTGCTCGAACTCGCTGAACCCGAGGTTCCGGAGCTGCAGGCGGTCAGGGCCGCGGCCCCGACACCTGCGCCGATGAGTCCCAGGACTCCGCGTCGGCTGAAGAGTGTGCGGAGATCGAATGAAGCGCCCTGATCGACGACTTCCTCGTCCGGGCGGTCGAGGAGTCGGCCTTCGTAGGCGGGGCCTTCGGGGGTCTGGTCTGGTTCGGGTACGCGAGCCATGAGCTGTCCTTCCTTCGCTGGTGTGATGACACCATCGTGGCGACGAGGTCTGGCCCGCGACTGTGGCGTTCCTAGGTTGCCGCTGAGAAAGGCCGGGACGGATGTGCTCCGTCCCACCATTCGAGGATTCTGCAGGCGTGGAATGTCACCCGTTTCGACGGCTGACCGGGCCGAACATCGACGTGGAACCGCACGTCGCCACCGAGGCGATGGCCCTGCAGCCACGATCCGTCGTCCTCGCGTTCGCTGCGGATGCTCTCGATCGCGTCGGTCATGCGCAGGTCGGGGGCCGCCGCGTCGGCGTGCGCCGCGCGCCGGAAGCAGTCGGCCGCAGGGAGGACACCGTAGAACCACCGCCGAGGGTGGAAGAGCACGAAGACACGATCATCGAAGGGCTCGCCGCTGCTTCGCCGACGGAAGAGGTCCCGAGCGAGGAGGTATTCCTCTCCCCCGCATCGGGCCTTCGCGACCCGCGCAGCGTCTCCGGTGCGGATCTGATAGTCGAGCAGCCCGAGGAGGGCGTTGAGCGTGGAGTGGAAGGAGGAGACCCTCGAGCCGTCGATCCATTCGCAGTTCCAGCCACCGTCATCCTGCTGGTGTTCGAGGAGCCAGTCGACGAGCCCATCGACGTCCGCATCGAGCCAGAGTCCGTTCGACAGGGCCCATGAGTTGATGCAGACATCGACCTCTCCGCCCCAGTACGGAAGGTTCTCGTATTCCCAGCGCACGTCGGCGAGCTTCTCTGCGGTGCCGGCGAGCGCCGCGGCGTCGACACCCCATTCGCGCAGGTCGTTGAGCGCCCAGGTGGTGGCCGTCCATGGCTGCGGTGCGTCTTCGGCGAAGGCGAAGTCCGCGGGAAAGTAGGCTCCCCCGGCCCACGTGCCGACATCGTCCTGCTCATCAAGCAGTTCGCGGCCGAAGCCCTCGTGGGCCACACGGGCGCGGGTGGCCTGCCAGATCTCCGGTGCCGCGCCGAGGAGATCGCGTTCGACCTGCCAGCGCAGGGCGGGGTCGGAGTCGAGCAGCCAGTCGGCAAGCCGTGCGTCGATCATCGTCGATCCTCTGCATCCTGTCTCGCCCCGAACGGGCGGAGACCTTGGGCAGAGGTTATTCCTCTGGCCGGAAGCATGGAAGCGCCGGGAACGAAAGAACTCCCTCACCGGACTGTCCGTCCTGGTGAGGGAGTTGAGTGGTAGCGGGAGGGGGACTCGATCCCCCGACCTCACGATTATGAGTCGTGCGCTCTAACCAGCTGAGCTACCCCGCCCCAGCACCGCATTCTAGGCGGCACAAGAGCCCCGAAAGGGAATCGAACCCTTGACCTTCTCCTTACCATGGAGATGCTCTGCCGACTGAGCTATCGGGGCAACAGGTAAGAATTTACACGGGTTTCAGCGAGGAGGGCAAATCGGCACCTCGTGACCTCTCTCACAGAACCGCGGCCCAGCACCGAGGCGGCTATGCCACCGGGTCGAACCGTCCTGCCAGGAACCCCTGCAGACGACCGGGATGATTCGTGATGATTCCGTCCACGCCGGCGTCGAGGAGCTCCCGCCATTCGTTCATCCCGTCGACCGTCCACACGAACACCCCGAGGTCGTTGTCGCGGATCTCGGCCACGACGGATCTGCGCAGCGAGAACCCCTTGTACGACGGGTTGATCGCGACGGCTCCGACTTCGCGGGCGATCTCGATGTCTTCGGGTTTGGGCACCATGCGCAGCAGGAACCGGGTGACCATCGGCAGCATGTCCCGGCAGGTCTCGAGCGTGACGACGCTGAACGACTGCACGACCATTCTGTCGGCGATGCCGGTCTCTACCACGAGCTCGGAGACCCGGGCGACCGCACCCGCCGACCACTCCCCCTTGAGCTCGAGGATCAGTTCGCCGCCGCGATGCTCGATGTCGCGCATCACCGCCGCCAGAGTCGGGATCCGCACCCCGGTGAACCCGGGGCCCATCCACGAACCCGCATCGACGAACGACAGCTCCTCGGCGGTGAGCTCGACCACCGGCCCCTTCCGATTCGTGGTCCGATCGAGATCGGGATCGTGGAGGATGACGGGCACACCATCGGCGCTCGTCGAGGTGTCGACCTCGATGAAGTCCACGTCGAGCGCCCGGGCCGCGTCGACGGCCGCCAGACTGTTCTCCGGGACCACGGCCGAATAGCCGCGGTGGGCGATCACCAACGGTCGATTCGCGGATCCCGGACGCTCGGTCAATCCACGCTCGTGCAGGAACTGCAGAAAACTCATAGGCCCAGACTATGCCCTGACACAGCAGCTGTCGCACGCCGAGGCACGAGTTGTTCTCGACTATCGGGAAGTCGGACGAAAACCCCCACAGACGCCGGATCTCGTACTACCTTGTCAGCACGGCCACCTCCCCGACTCGAAGGGCCCCCTCATGGAAGCCATCTGCGCTGCCGCCGTCGTTCTCGCATTCATCGCATTCGGCGAACTCATCTCGATCTGGTCGAAGGCCCGCATACCCAGTCTGCTGGTGGCCATGCTCAGCATCTTCGTGTTCGCGAAGATCGGGATCGTACCCGAGACCGTCATCGACGATTCGATGCTCGTCCAGATCTACACGATCCTCGTCGCGCCCCTCCTGTTCCACATGGGCACGCTCATCCCTCTGCGGGTGATGCTCAAGCAGTGGCGCTCGGTGATCATCGCGACCTCCGGAATGCTGGTGGCCGTCCTGCTCATCCTCGCCGTCGTCGCCCCGCTGTTCGGCTTCGAGACCTTCGTCGCCGGTTCCGGACCACTCGCCGGCGGCATCGTCGCCACGAGCCTGACGACGGAGGGCCTGACCGCCCATGGAGCCGCCTCGTCGATCATCGTCCTTCCCGCTCTTGTGCTCATGCTGCAGTCACTGCCGTCGATGCCGATGACGAACTTCCTGCTGCGCCGCTACGCCGCGAAGCTGCGCGACAGCGGCGAACTGCAGGAACTCGCCCGAGCCCACCACGCGGAAGAGGAGGAGGCCCAGCAGAAGAAGCCCATCACTCTGCCCGGGTTCCTCGTGGACAACCAGCTGTTCATGCTCTTCCTCATCCTCGTCGGCGGTTCGGCAGCGACCCTGCTCGCCGTACCCACGCACATCCCCTCCTCGATCCTCGCACTCATCCTCGGCATCCTCGCCGCCGCAGTCGGACTCTCCCCGGACAAGGCGATGGAACGGTCGAACTCCTTCGGCATCGCCATGGCCGGCGTCATCGCCATCGTCATGGCACCGCTGGTCACGGCGTCCGTGCAGGATGTCATCAATGCCTTCCTGCCCACCGTCATGATCCTCATCGTCGGCGGCGCAGGCATCATCGGCGGCGGCTTCATCGCCACGAAACTGCTGCGGTGGAAGTCCGGACTGGGCATGTCGGTGGCGCTGACCGCGATGTACGGCTTCCCCGCCGACTATCTGCTGACCAATGAGGTCGCACGTTCGGTCGCCCGCGACGAGGACGAGAAGGAGGCCCTGCTCAGCGCCATGCTCCCGCCGATGCTCGTCGGCGGCTTCACCTCGGTCAGCGCCGGATCGATCGTCATCGCCAGCGTCCTCGTCAGCCTGCTCTGAACCACCGCACGGAAGGACTCCGCTCATGAACTCCCTCATCGCCGAGGCCGACGGCCTGCTGCCTCAGCTGCAGCGGCTGCGCCGCACCCTGCACGCCCATCCCGAGATCGGACTCGACCTCCCCCGCACACAGGCCGCCGTCCTCGACGCCCTTGACGGTCTCGACCTCGAGATCAGCACGGGCACGGAGACGACGTCGGTGGTCGCCGTTCTGCGCGGACACCACCCGGACAGACCTGCAGAGGCACCGGCGGTGCTGCTGCGCGGGGACATGGACGGTCTGCCGATCACCGAGGAGACCGAGGAGCCCTTCGCCTCGACGAACGGGAGGATGCACGCCTGCGGGCACGACCTGCACACGGCCGGGCTCGTCGGCGCTGCGCGCTTGCTGCACGCCCACCGGGACGAACTGCGCGGCGATGTCGTGTTCATGTTCCAACCCGGCGAAGAGGGCTGCAACGGGGCATCGGTCATGATCGAAGAGGGCGTGCTCGAAGCGGCGGGCCGCCGAGCGGTCGCGGCCTTCGGCGCACATGTGAATACGAGCCCGCGGGGAGTCGTCTGCACCCGCTCGGGAACTCTCCAGGCCGGTTCGAACGTCCTCGAGGTCACGATCCGCGGCCGCGGCGGCCACGGCTCCCAGCCGCAGTCGGCCGTCGACCCGGTCCCGGCCCTGGCAGAGCTCGTCACCGCACTGCAGAACATGGTCAGCCGACGGATCGACGCCTTCGATCCCATCGTCATGAGCGTCACCCAGCTGCGAGCCGGCGATGCCATCAACGTCATCCCCGCCTCGGCGAGTCTGGCAGCGACCGTGCGCACCCTGTCCGAATCCTCGCTCGAAACGGTCCGGCAGCGGTCGGAACAGCTGGCCGAGGGCATCGCGGCAGCGCACGGATGCACCGCCGAGGTCACTTTCGAAGTCCAGTACCCGGTGACCGTCAACGACGCTGCCGAAACCGCGTGGGCGCTCGAGCGGCTCGAGGGACTGCTCGGAGGCGAGCGGGTGAAGGTGCTGCCGCAGCCGATCATGCCCAGCGAGGACTTCTCGTTCGTGCTCCGTCAGGTGCCGGGAACCTACCTCATGCTCGGCGCGGGTCGCACCGATGTCCCCGCCGATCGACAGGGCGACAACCACTCCCCCTTCGTCATCTTCGACGACTCCGTCCTCGCCGATCAGGCCGCGATCCTCGCCCACCTGGCCCTCGAACGGCTGAATCTCGCAGACTGACCCCGTCGAGGTCGCCGGATCACGTTTGCTCAGCGCCGCCAGAGCCGCCACCACCGCCGAGGCGGGCCATCGTCTCCGCGCCTCTGCCTCTCGGGCACCGCGTCGTCCTCGCGCCGTGGTTCGGACGGTGTTCTGCGGCGGCGCCAGGCCGCGACCTCTCGGTCGACATCACGCGGCGGGGTGAAGATCGGCGGGCCCTCACGCAGGTCCATCACCGCCGCACGCACACGTTCGTTGAATCCGGCCAGGTAGTCGCGGACGTCGGCCTCACGGTCGAAGACGTCGAGCGTGTCCTCGAGGACAGCGTTCTCCTTGCGCAGCTGGAAGGCGGCCGGGGCGACGCCGCTGATGTTCTCCTGATCCATCTTCTGCTTGATCCACCAGTCGGGATCCTCGGAATTGCCCAGGCCTTTCAGCGGTCTGCCCAGACCCGGCAGATCATCGAAGTCGCCGCGCTTGACCGCCCTGTCGACGGCGGACTCGACGACAGCGTTGCGGTCTTCGAGCGAATTCAGTCGCCGCGGCCGCTGCTCGTCTTTCGCCTCTTCGTTCATCGCCTCGCCCCGAAACAGAGTCGTTGCGACCACTTTAGACCTTCTGACGGGCCGCGGCCATGCGAAAGACCCCGTGATCGGGAGACGATCACGGGGTCTTTCCGTTCTGCGTGGCAGATGAAGGATTCGAACCTTCGAAGGCAATGCCGGCTGATTTACAGTCAGCTCCCTTTGGCCGCTCGGGCAATCTGCCGCAGTCAGCGCTCGATGAGCACCTGAAAAGAATACAAGGCATGAGCCCGAATCACCAACTCGATTGACGCGGGTCACATCTGAGGCCCCTCGACTAGACTCGGAGTCAGGAGTCACGCTCGTTGCATCCGGGCACGCATCACCGAACACGAAGGAGCATCCATGGCCAGCGAATCCTCATTCGACATCGTCAGCAAGGTCGATCGTCAGGAGGCCGACAACGCCCTCAACCAGGCTGCGAAGGAGATCCACTCCCGCTACGACTTCCGCGGCACCGATCCCTCGATCGCCTGGAGCGGCGAGGCGATTCAGATGAAGGCCAACAGCGAAGACCGGGTCAAGGCCATCCTCGACGTGTTCCAGTCGAAGCTGGTCAAGCGCGGAATCTCGCTGAAGTCGCTCGAGGACGGCGAGCCCTATCCCTCCGGCAAGGAGCACCGCATCGATGCCTCCCTCAAGGAAGGCATCGACAAGGACAATGCGAAGAAGATCTCGAAGATCATCCGCGACGAGGGGCCCAAGGGCGTCAAGGCGCAGATCCAGGGCGATGAGCTGCGAGTGAGCTCGAAGAAGCGCGACGATCTGCAGAGCGTCATCGCCCTGCTCAAGGGCAAGGACCTCGACGTCGACCTCCAATTCACCAACTACCGCTGAGACCGGCGGCCCTCCCCTCGTCCAGTCCCCATCGACCGCCCCGCCCGGTCAATATGACGGAACATGTCCCCATCTGACGTCGGCGAACGTCCTTTGACCCGTTCATGACGGGCTGTGACGCCGATCGTCATCGGGCACCGAGCATCCTCGGGTCCGCTGTCAGCATGAAGGCATGTCATCGACCCACACCGCCCCCAGGGCCACCGCATCGGTGCCCAGGCTCTCGGCATCGGCGCCCGAGACCGCGCCCGAGACCCTGCCCACCGCCCGGCGCCGGCTGCGGCGAGCGCTGTCGTTCGAGGTCATCCCTCCCCGTTCAGCGACTCAGGCCGAGCGCATGCCCCAGCTGCTGAGGTTCCTCGATTCTCTCAGCCCCGACTATCTGGCCGTGACCTCCTCGGCCAAGAGCGATTGGCTCCGAGGCACGGCTGACTTCATCGCCGAGGTCACGTCCACGACTTCGCTCAGGCCGTTGGCCCACCTCGCCTGCACCGCCGGCACCGAGTCGGAGCTGTTGGCCTGGATCGATCATCTCCTGCAGGTCGGCGTCCGCGGCTTCCTCGCCATTCGCGGGGACTTCCCCGACGGTGAGACCAGCGTCCCGCCCGAGCACCTGCCGCACGCCGATGCCCTGGTCAGTCTCCTGCGCCGCGTCGAATCGGACAATGTCGCCTGCCTGGCCGCCGGCCGGCTCGGCATCGGGGTCGCGGCCTATCCCTCCGGCCACCCGGAGTCGACGGGGCCCGAGGAGGACCTCGACGTGCTCGCGGCCAAACAGCGCAACGGCGCCGATTTCGCGATCACCCAGCTCTTCTTCGACCCCACCGCCTACTCCAGGCTGAGACGTCGCGCCGAGCACGCGGGCATCACCATCCCGATCATCCCCGGCATCCTCCCCATCACCGATGCCCGCCGGCTGCACACGATGTCCCGCCTCTCGGGGCTGCCGGTCCCGGACCACCTGCTCGCGCGCTTCGACGGAGTCAGCGACCCCGCCTCGGCGCGGCGGATAGGGCTCGATATCACGGCAGAGCACACGGCGGCGATCCTCGACCAGGATGCCGACGGGCTGCACTTCTACACCTTCAACGACCAGAACACGACCGAGGACCTGCTCACCGCGCTCGACGACCGAGGGGTGTCCGTGTCCTCATTCCCACCGCCACCGCCTCCTCGGCGCTGGCCGCCATCGTCCGAGACCGAAACAACGACAGAGAAGGAAACGCGTTCATGACTGCACCATTTCCGACCGCGACCATCACCGGCTACCCCCGCATCGGGGCCCGCCGCGAACAGAAGAAGGCCTTGGAGAGCTTCTGGGCCGGCCGCATCGACGCCGAGGACTTCGCCCGCTCCGTGCACACGCTGCGCATCGGCACATATCACCGCTTGGCGCAGCTGGGGCTGCGCGAGGACTATGCGATCCCGGCCTCCTACAGCCATTACGACCACGTCCTCGACACCGCGCTCACGGTCGGTCTCATCCCCTCGGCCACGACCGGCACCGATTTCGACCTCGACGAGTACTTCGCTCTCGCCCGCGGCACCGCGCAGCGCTCCCCGCTGGAGATGACGAAGTGGTTCGACACGAACTACCACTACCTCGTACCCGAGCTCTCCGACGACACGACGTTCACCGCACATCCCCAGCATCTGCTGTCGCTGGTCAGCGAGGCCAAGACCGCAGGTCACCTCGTCCGTCCCGTGCTCGTGGGACCGCTGACCCTGCTCGCCCTGACCAAACCCGCACCGGGCACGCCCACGCGTCCCCTCGACCGGCTCGCGGAGCTCACCGATGTCTACCTCGACATCATCGGCGTCCTGGCCGCCGCCGGTGTCGATTGGGTTCAGTTCGACGAGCCGGCTCTGGTCGCCGACATCGCCGGAACGAGCGATCACGAACTCGCCGAGGCGGCCCGCCGGACGTATTCGACCCTGGCCTCGGCCCGCACCCGCCCGCAGCTGTTCGTCACCACCCCGTACGGCAGCCTCCGCGAGGGCTTGGACGGGCTGGCCGGGTCCGGCATCGACGCCCTCGGCGTCGACCTCGCGGCCTCGACCCGAGCCTCCGACCCCGACTACGCGAGCCGCCTGGCCTCCGCCGTTCCCCAGCAGGTCCGCCTCGTCGCCGGTGTCGTCGACGGCCGCAACATCTGGGCCGATGATCTGCGGACCAGTCTCGAGGTGCTGCAGGGGCTGGGGCGCGAGTCGCTGAGCGTGTCGACCTCGACGTCGCTGCTGCATGTGCCCTACACCGTGGAGCAGGAGACCTCTCTGCCGGTCGATGTCGCCTCCTGGCTGTCCTTCGCCGAGGAGAAGGTCACCGAGGTCGAGGCTCTGGCCACGGCCGTCACCGCCGGACCGGATGCTCGCATCGAAGCGTTCAACCGCGCCGACCGGGCCCGCCGCACTCGGGCCGAATCCGCCCGGGTCCACAGCCCCGAGGTGAGGGAGCGCACCACCGCCGCTGCAGGTCGGGACGGGTTCCGCACCGACTTCGCGCACAGGCGACAGGCCCAGGACGCACTGGGCATCCCGGATCTGCCGACGACGACCATCGGTTCGTTCCCGCAGACGGCCGAGGTCCGTCGCGCACGAGCCGACCACCGGGCCGGCCGCCTCGACGACGCCGCCTATGCGCAGGCGATGCGGACCGAGATCGATCGTGTGATCGAGCTGCAGGAGGACCTGGGGCTCGATGTCATCGTCCACGGCGAACCCGAACGCAATGACATGGTTCAGTACTTCGCCGAGAACCTCGACGGCTTCGCCACCACCGAACACGGCTGGGTGCAGTCCTATGGCTCGCGGTGCACCCGTCCCCCGATCCTCTTCGGCGATGTGTCGCGACCGAATCCGATCACCGTCGACTGGTCGGCCTACACCGCGCAGCAGACGCAGAAGACGGTCAAGGGCATGCTCACCGGACCGGTGACCATCCTCGCGTGGTCGTTCGTCCGGGACGATGTGCCGCTGCGCGAATCGGCCGATCAGATCGCCTTGGCCCTGGCCGATGAGGTCGCCGACCTCGAGGCGGCCGGCATCGGCGTCATCCAGGTCGACGAACCGGCTCTGCGCGAACTGCTGCCGCTGCGCGAATCCGACCGCGCCGAGTACCTCGACTGGTCGGTGCGCTCGTTCCGGCTGGTCAATGCGCAGGTCAGTCCCCGCACTCAGATCCACACTCACCTGTGCTACTCGGAGTTCGGGGAGATCATCGATGCGATCAACGCTCTCGACGCCGATGTCACCAGCATCGAGGCGGCCCGGTCCCGGATGGAGGTGCTGAACGACATCGCCGATTTCGGATTCGAACGCGGAATCGGTCCCGGCGTCTATGACATCCATTCCCCGCGGGTGCCCACGGTGCCCGAACTCGTCGAACTCATCGAGGCCGCGCTCAAGCACGTTCCGCCCCACCGGCTGTGGATCAACCCGGACTGCGGTCTGAAGACCCGCGGCTATGCCGAGGTGCGCGCCTCCCTGGCCAATCTCGTCGCCGCTCGCGACCAGGTGGTGGCCGCCGGCCTCCCGACCGGCGCCGAGGCCCCGGAGTCAGCGGTGGGAGTGTCCGGCTGAGTCCGGAACCGAGACGCTGACTGAGGGTCGGGGCAGTGACCGGGTCAGTGTCGGGGCAGTTCGAGGGGAATGTAGTACAGCCCCTTCGAATCCTCCTCGACGCTGACTCGCAGTCGGTCGTCGAGGTGGATGTAGTCATTGACCTTGATGGTCCCCTTCGTCTGGCTCAGACGTCGGATCGCGAAGGCGGGGATGAGTCCCTGCCGTCCGGACCCGTCGACGGCGAGAGCGTATTTCGGTCCGGTGGCACGGACCCTGACCTCGATGCCGATCCTCTGCTCGCGCAGCTCGTCGAGTCCGGGTTCGGGTTCGCGATCGGTCAGCGCGGTGAGCTCGACGGCCAGCGTATCGGCCATGTCGTCGACCGTGGCGAGCATATTCGCCATGGCGCGGGCGAACTCCCCGTGCAGTTTGCTCGGCTTCATCGCCGCACCGGGTTTGTACATGTCCTCGTGGGTCAGTTCGCCCCAGGCGTCCTGGAGTCGGGTCTTGACCTGGATCTCGGCGAAGACCGGGGCTCCCTGGTCCGAGGGGATGCGGAGGATGACGTGGCAGGCCCGATAGCCGCTGGCCTTCGGAGGGTCCGTGTAGTCCCTCTCTTCGATGAGTTCGAAGGACCCGAGCTGTTCGGGATCGCGCAGCGCATCGAACATCATCCGCTGATCCCGCGGTGATTTGCACAGCACCTTGACGCCGACGATGTCGCGGATCTGGTCCTCGACGTCCGCGGTCCCGTGCACCGCCAGCTGCGGGTCCTCCTCCGTCTTCTCGGTCAGCTTCGCCAGAGTTCGCGCCGCATCCTTGATTCGATGCCCGTCGACGTCGAGGCGGGAGATGTCCTTGTCCTTGAGCAGGCCCTTCTGCTGTTCCTTCAGCCAGTGTTTGATCCGCACGGCCGCCGTCTGCCAGGCGTCGAGTCGTTCGACGTAGGCACGTTCGACGATCGTTTTGAGCAGCGATTCGTTCTTCACTCAGTCTCCTGCCTGCCGACGGTGCGTGATCTGGTGCGTGTCTCTCGAGGTTCGACTCTACGCGCTGGAGCCATCACGGCCCGTCAGCGACTCGTCACCCCGATGCGACGGGGTGACCAGCGACTGCGGGTGCGCAGTGGGTCATGGAGTGCAGGCAATACCGAGGCGGGATGCGAGATCCGCTCAGCACCCGAGGTCACCCGGTCCAGACGAGTCCCCGGACCGGACTAGCGTTCGGCGTGATCAGTGCCCGGAGGCGGGCTGGCCCACGGTCTCGGCGGTGACGCGTCCGCGAGCTTCTGCCAGCATCGCCTCACGGGTGGCGAGCTTGATCCGTTCGCGCCCTTCGGCTTCGCCGGCCGCCTTCTCTGCGGCCTCGACCCGGTGGTAGCCCTCCCAATCGACGTAGTCCACGCCCTTGGCCTCGAGAAGGTCGACGATCGCCGATTCGTCCGGGTAGACCGGCTCCGTGAGCACCCCGGCGGCGCGGTCGTCGAGAATGTGGCCGATCGTCTCCAGCGCATCGCCCTTGGTGTGGCCGATCAGCCCCACAGGTCCGCGCTTGATCCACCCGGTTGCGTAGATGCCCTGCACGACATCGGCCTCGGCGGCCCGATCCTGTGAGTCCGCGTCGACGACACGGCCCTCATGGTTGGGGATCACACGCTTGCGTTCGTCGAAAGGCAGCTGCGGCAGCTGCGTGCCCGCATAGCCGACCGCCCGATAGACGGCGTCGATGTCCCAGTCGTGGAATTCCCCGGTGCCGTTGACGCCGCCGGTCCCGTCGAGCTCCTGCCGCTCGGTGCGCAGTCCGGTCACCTGGTCCTCGCCGAGGATGGCCACCGGTGCGTGGAGGAAGTGCAGGTGCAGGCGGCGCTTGGCCCCGGTGGGCTCCCGCATCGCGAAGTCCGTCAGCGTCTTCGTCACCTGCTTGACCTGGTTGCTCGACTCGATGGCCTCGGTGGAGCCTTCGTCGAATTCGAAGTCCTCGGGGTAGACGATGATGTCGACATCGGCGACCTGCCCGAGTTCACGCAGCTCGAGCGGAGTGAACTTCGCCTGCGCGGGTCCGCGCCTGCCGAAGATGTAGACGTCGGTGACCTGCGATGACTTCAGCCCCTCGTACACATGGTCGGGGATCTCCGTGGTGTGCAGGTCATCGGCCTGCTTGGCCAGCACCCGGGCCACGTCGAGGGCGACATTGCCGTTGCCGAGCACCGCGACCTTCTCCGCCTCCAGAGGCCAGGTCTGCGGCACGTCGGGGTGGGCGTCGTACCAGTTGACGAAGTCCGCGGCCCCGTAGGAGCCGGGAAGGTCGATTCCGGGCAGTTCCAGGGGCGCATCGACGAAGCAGCCGGTGGAGAAGATCACCGCGTCATAGCGGTCGGTGAGTTCGCCGAGGTTGATGTCGGCGCCGTATTCGACATTGGCGAACAGGCGGATGTCGCCGCGGTCGAGGACCTTGATCAGCGCGTTGATGATGCCCTTG
>DWZN01000119.1 GCA_019117545.1 Candidatus Brevibacterium intestinavium | reverse complement strand
GCCCCCGCCTCGGCGGTGAAGCCGCGTGGAGCCAGTGCCACGGGAAGGGGTGCGGAATGGAGAAGCCGATCGGAGGTCGCGCTGACGCGGATCCGTCCCCGGGTGCCCTCGGTGCCCGAGCCGAGGACGATCATCGAGGCCGCGGAGCGCTCTGCCTCGGCGATGAGGCCCTTGGCCCGCGAACGGTGGGCCACGGCCACGGCGGTGGTGGACACATCGGGGCAGATCTCGGCGGCGGCGTGCTCCGCCTCGGCGATGGCCCTGCGTCCGCGCTCCTTCGACCACGCGGCGAATTGGAGTTCGCTGCCGTTGGGGATCATCGACTTCGCCTGCTCGGGGACGATGCTGACGATGCGGACCGGCTGTCCGCTCGACCGAGCGAGCAGCCCGGCCAGATGCAGTGCGGAGCGGTCCTTCTTTCCGTAGGGGAACGCGGCGATGATCGTCATTGCTGACCTTCCTGTGAATCGGACGGATCTGTGGGGCGCTCGTCGGCCCCTGTGGAGCGCCCGGCGGCCCCTGCGGAACGGACGCGGGCCTCGCCTGCGCGCAGCTCCTCCCAGAAGTCCGCGTGCTTGATGCCGAGACCGACCGGATCGAATTCGGGGTTGAGGCCCTGCCTGCGCTGGGAGTCGTAGTCCTTCAGCGTCTTCATCGCGATCTGCGACAGGAGGATGAGGGCGATGAAGTTGATCACGCCCAGCGTCGCATAGCCCATGTCGCCGAGCGCCCAGACCGCGCCGGCCTCGGTGACGCAGCTGATGAAGCACACGGCCAGCAGCGCGCATTCGAGGATGCGGATGTAGATCCTCTTCCCTTCCCCGACGATGAAGGACAGGTTCGTATCGGCGATGAAGTAGAAGGCGACGATCGTCGTGATCGCGAACATCGCCACGGAGATCGCGATGAAGGGCGAACCGAATCCCGTGGCCACGGTGTCGACGGCGGCCTGGGTGAAGTTCGTGCCCGGTTCGACTCCGGGGAGGTGGACGAGGATTTCGCGGCCGTCCTCGGTGATGACGTTGTACTGACCGGTCACGACCATCATCAGCCCGGTGAGCATGCAGACGGTGAGTGTGTCGATGTAGATCGAGAAGGTCTGGACGAGTCCCTGTTTGGCCGGGTGGGAGACCTCGGCGGCGCCGGCGGCATAGGTGCCTTCGCCGACGCCTGCGACATTGGAGAACAGGGCGCGGCGCACGCCCCAGGAGATCGCGGCGCCGACGATGCCGGCGAAGACCTGGTCGGCGCCGAAGGCCGAGGAGATGATGAGGCCGATCGCGCCGGGCAGTGCGGTGAAGTTGACGATGAGCACGATGATGGCGCCGCCGATGTAGCCGACGGCCATGATCGGGACGATGACATTGACGACTCGGACGATGCGTTCGCG
Organism: Candidatus Brevibacterium intestinavium; assembly: GCA_019117545.1. GTDB lineage: Bacteria > Actinomycetota > Actinomycetes > Actinomycetales > Brevibacteriaceae > Brevibacterium > Brevibacterium intestinavium. Next base: position 23,338 of record DWZN01000119.1, on the reverse strand, counting down.
CCCGCCCCAGATGATGATGCCCAGCGCCGCCGTGACGACGAGGCCGGTGACCCAGCCGGGGATGCCGAAGGCGTACTCGAAGCTCACCGCGATGCTGTTGGATTGGATCCCCGGAGCGAGGATGGTGTAGAGCAGCAGCGCGGTGACGGCTGCGATCATGCCGATCCACCGCTTCTGAAAGACCTTGTGCAGGTAGTAGGGCACGCCGCCCTTGAGCTCATTGTTGATGCGCTCTTTAAAGATCTGGGCGAGGGTGGATTCGACGAAGGCCGTGGCTCCGCCGCAGAAGGCCATCACGCCCATCCAGAAGAGGGCACCGGGCCCGCCCCAGCCGATTGCGGTGGCGACGCCGGCGATATTGCCGACGCCGACGCGGTTGCCGATCGTCAGCGCCAGCGCCTGGAAGGGGGTGAGTCCGCCCGGTTCCGTATCGCCGTCTCCCTTGAGCTCGCGCAGCATCTGCGGGAACAGGCGGATCTGGAGAACTTTCGTGCGGATCGTGAAGTAGAGGCCCATGACGATGGCAAGGCCGATGACCGGCATCCACATCGCGTTGGCGATCTCCTGCAGTCGGGCGGTCAGGTCCATGAGCACAGCTCCGTGTTCGTGGTCGAGGTCAATGTCGTGTGTTGTGACAGTCGTGCGTTGGGGCGAAGCCTCGAGTGTTCCTCGTTGCTACTGCATGCTACACGGATTCGAGCAAAATGTGATCACATTTATCGATTCAATGTGATCCCTGAATTCCCGACCCGAGGAATCGCGGAGGCCCTCCCGAGGAATCGGAGGGCCTGCATGACCCTCGCCGAGGCGGCCGGTCCCGCCCACGCGCACCTCCGCGGAAGCGGCGGGACCGGCGGGGCCGTCCATCGAACGCACCGGTCACCAACCGGGCGCGCCGCCCCCGGACATCGTTCTCGACTCCTCCGGAGCCTCGGCGCTGATCTGAGACAGGGACTGCTCGAGCGAGGACACCGCCGCCTGGGTGTCCTCGTCGCCGGCTGCCGCCGCATTCTCAGCAATCTTCTCGATCAGCGAATTCGCCGAACCGTCCTCGACGAGTTCCGAATAGAGCTCGGCGTAGGCGTCCTCATAGAGCTGGTGGAAATCATCGTTGTCCAGGAAGCGCTCCTTGAGCACGCCGCTGCCACGTGATCCTCCGCCTCCGCCCTCGTCACCGGAAGGTCCTCCACCGGGTGTCCCACCAGGGCCATCGTCCTGTCCTCCGGGACCGCCCTGCTGCTGTCCGCCGAGACCACCCTGCTGTCCGTCGGCGGGGCCTCCTGCGGGCATGTTCGCATTCGCGTCTTCACCGGCCGGCGCGGTCCGGGCGGAGTCGGCATCTCCGGCGGCCCCGTCGGCGCTTTCCTCATCGGCTTGTCCCCCTGGGACGGCGCCGCCTCCCATTCCGGACAGCGCCATATTGAGGTCCCAGGACAGCACGGTGAACTTCTCCTCATCCGTGTCGTACCAGAGGTAGTAGTTGTTCCCCGGCCCGTCCATGGCATCGGCGTTGGACAGCAGCTCCTGAGTGGCGAGGTATTCGGCAAACGATTCGACATCGACATGGTCATCGAGTTCCTCGGCGAATTCCTCGTCGTCGGAGTTGTTGACGAAGTCGAGCAGATTCATCACCGGCTGCAGGTCGTAGGATCCTTCGGCGTTGATCTGCTTGAATGAGTCCTCGTAGTCCGTGGGATCCTCGCCGAGGTAGTCGAACGAACCGTCCGCACGGCCTTTGTAGAGCACACCGTTTCCGTAGGCGTCAGCCCATTGGGCGTCGGGGGCGTCGAGGACGAGTCGCGCGGCCGAGTCACCGCCGTTGACGCTGACCGAGGTGAACGAATAGTCCTGAGTGGTCTGTCCCGATTCGGCCGTCAGGCTCAGAGCCAGCGCCTCGTTGAGTGCGGTGTCCGAGCCCGAGGCCGCCGGGCGGAGCGCGATCTCGATATGCCCCTGATATGCGCGTCCCTCCTCGTACTCATCGAAGCTGATCAGCCACGGCAGCTCCTGGGGACTGTCCGCCGAGAGCTGGACCATGCCTCCTCCGCCGCCCGGCATGCCTTCACCACCTGCGGCGTCACCGCCGTCCTGCAGCGATCTCAGCGTCGAATTGCCTTTGAGCCGCATTCCGACGTCCTCGATGAGGGTGCCGTCGATCGTCAGGTCCGCCTTGATGTAGTCCTTGTCTCCTTCGTCCTGGAACGTGGCCATCATGTCCTCGTACTCGGCTTCGTCGTAGGAGATCTCGATGCTGTGGCTCTTTCCGTCGAAGAGGTCTCCCTGGCCGGCGATGTCGTCGGTGACCGTGTCCTCGGACACGAGTTGAGAGGTGATGTAGGGCTTGACCGTGTAGCCGCCGAAGACGAGGACGACTGCGATGAACCCTGCGGCGACGGCCGCGACGCTCTTCCAGTAGTGCCGCAGTCTCACCGGGATCCGATGTCGGAACGGGATTCTCCGCTTCGCCTTCGCCTCCTCCGAGGGCTGCTCCTCCGGGGCCTGATCATCATTCGAGGGCCGATAGCCGCTCGGCTGCTCCTCGGGACCCGGGTCTCGGTGCTGCTCGGTCATCTCACATGTCCGTCTGGTCGTAGCCGGTCAGCACCGTCGCCTTCTGTCCGACGTTGACTGCGCGCAGTTCGTTGATCAGTTCATTGGGCTTGACGCCCTTCTGCAGCTTCGCGGTGTAGCTGTACTCGATGAGTGATCCGCCGCGGATGCTCTCGGTGCTGATGAGTTCGTATTCGTCGGTCGAGGAGATGAGGATGTCGTCGATGCGCGGAGTGAAGTCGTCCCCGTCCGCGGGAACCTGGACCTTGACGACCTGACGCTGGACGTTGAGGGCGAAGAAGTTGAATCGGTACATCATGTAGATGACCGCGCAGATGAAGATCGTGGCGATGACGGCGAGGGTGTAGAAGCGGGTGCCGCAGGCCATGCCGATGCCCATGACGAGGAAGATGAAGCCGACGTCTCGGGTCTCCTTGATCGCATTCCGGAATCTCACCACGGAAAGGGCACCCACCAGGGCGAACGCCCGGGCGATGTTCGAGCCCACGATGAGCATGATGAGTGCGATGAGCATGCCGAGGATGATGAGAGTCTGCACGTAGCTCTGGCTGTAGCTGACGTTCTGGTGGGTTGCCCGGTAGACCCAGGCGACGACGAGGCTGCACGCGAAGGCGAGCAGGAGTGAGAGCAGCACGTCCATGACACTGAACGTGCCGGAGAGGTCGGTGAAGCTGAAGTCCAAATTCATCTGTCGGTGGTTCCTTTTCTTCTCTGCTGTGATTTGGGGGATGTGGTCGGTCGGCGGCGACGTGAGAGCGACCGCCTCCGAGGACCGCGAGTGACCGGCGCCGCGGAGACCGCGAACGTCCGGCGCCGAGGAGACCGCGAGCGGCCGATCAGGCGGGCAGGGTCTGCTGATCCTCGGGGACGTGGAAGACCGATCGCGGTGCGAGTCCGTGGGCTTCGACGCTTTGGCAGTACTTCGAGATCCGCTGGATCTGGAGTCCGTACCTGGCGGCCATATCGGTGACCCAATAGGGCGCGCGTTCGTTGACCTTGACCTCCATGACGGCGAAGTCGGGCCTGATGATGTACCGGTTCTCGGTCTCGGCCCGCAGGTCGAAGTCACGGTCGCGCCCTCGCACACGATGGTCGAGGGTCACTCGAAGACCGAGGTCGGTGTCTTGACCCACATAGGGCTCGCGTCGATATCCGGTCATCGCGATCGGCCGCAGATCGAGCCGGATGATGAGGTCGAGCACCTCGTCGACGAAAGGCTGGTCAGCGGCTGCGACGTCGATGCGTTCGCGTCGGTCGCACAGCGCCAGGGCCCGCTCGTAGGGGAGGATGACGCGGCGCTTCTGCGTGACTCGATTGACCCGCTGCTTGATTTCGACGGACACGGGACTGTTCTCATCCGCGGCCTCGCCTGTCTCGCCGTAGCGGCGGATGCGCAGTTTGCGGCGGAACTTCAGCCCCTCGATCTTCTCGAAGTAGAAGCGCAGACGGGACGTGTCGTAGTAGACGCTCCAGACGCCGTAGCCGCGCGGGCCGGCATAGGCGTCGCGCTCCATGCGCTCGTCGAGCTCGGCACGGATATCGCCGATCTGATCGGACGGCACGAGGTATTTGAGCTCGTAGCGGTTGAAGGCGTGAAGGCTGCTCGGCGAGCGCAGTCGATCGGCCGCAGCCCTCTGCCCGCCCTCGGTCCGGTCGTTCGGTCTGTCCTCCGGCTCCCCACTTCCTTCGCCGCCGTCGGTCTCGCCTGCTTCGAATCGCACGTGTTCGGGCCCCTTCTCATCGGCTGCGCGGTCGACCTCAATCTAGGCAGACAGCCGATGAACGGACTATGTCCACGCTGTGTCGCAGCTGTGGAAGCAGGCAGCTACGCCGCCCGGGGCCCAGGCGGCGCAGCCGGCCCCGCCCCGGGGCCCGAGCGGCGCAGCCGGCCCCGGCTCGCTCCGGGCACCTGAGCAGGACAGCCGGCCTCAGCGCAGCACGACGGTCCTCTTGCCCGAGAGGAACACGCGCCCGTCGCAGCGCCATTTCACGGCATTCGACAGGGCTTTGCATTCGGCGTCGCGACCGGCGGCGACGAGGTCCTCGGGCGTGAAGGCGTGGTCGACCTCGACGAGCTGCTGGGCGATGATCGGGCCCTCGTCGAGTTCGCTGTTGACGAAGTGAGCGGTCGCCCCGACGGTCTTCACTCCCCGCTCCCAGGCCTGGTGGTAGGGCTTGGCTCCCTTGAACGACGGGAGGAAGGAATGGTGGATGTTGATCGCTCTGCCGGTGAGTTCGCGGGCCAGTTCGTCGGAGAGGATCTGCATATAGCGGGCCAGGACGACGAGGTCGACTTCGAACCGGTCGATGAGTTCGAGCAGCTTCGCCTCCGCCTCCGGCTTCGCCTCCTTGGTCACCGGGATCCGGAAGAACGGGATGTGGTGCCATTCGACGAGCTCACGGTGATCGGGATGGTTCGACACCACCGCGGCGATCTCGATCGGCAGCTCCCCGATCTGGGCCCTGAACAGCAGATCGTTGAGGCAGTGCTCGAACTTCGAGACCATGATCAGCACTCGCCGCTTCTGCCCCTGCGGCCACAGCTGCCACTTCGCGTCGAACTCCGCAGCCAGCGATTCGAAGTCCTTCCGCAGGCCCTTGATGCCGTTGCCGGGCTCGTCGGAGACGCGGAAGTCGATGCGCAGGAACAGGCGCTGCGTGTACTGGTCGTCGAACTGCTTGAGTTCCTTGATGTCACCGCCGTGGGTCGTTGACGGCGAGTCCGCCGCGCGAGGTCTCCTTGTACTTCGACTTCATATCGGCTCCAGTCTGCCGCATGGTCTCGATCGCCTGATCGAGACTCACCCGGTGGTTGCCATCGCCGTGCATCGCCATCCCAGCAGGGCCAGTCGGCATCACGGCGGGGCCAGTCGGCATCACGGCGGGGCCTCAACGTCACGCAGGGGCGGATCCACTTCGATATCGTTGAGGATTTCGAAGTGGATCCGCCCCTGGGAGACACGGCTCGGAGGTTCGCGACCGCGCAGAGTCACTTATCCGATCGAGACGGTGTCGCCTACCTGCTCGACACGCGTCCGAACAGGTTCGCGATCGGTGCCATCAGCAGCGGTCTGGCCGCGAACCAGCCGGCGACGACCACGACCATGGCCACGATGAACCAGATCAGGCCGGCCCAGCCGACCACGTTCGTCCCGGCGAACATATAGCCGAGGTTCTGTCGCATTCCCGTGGCGAACACGAGGAAGACGTGAACGAGGATGAAGAACACGAAGAACAGCATCGTCGGGAAGTGCAGCGCCCGAGCCAAGGGCGCCGGGTAGATCTTGTTGAGCTTGGCGGCGTCCTTCGGCCACCACTCGCTCATCCGCACTCCCGTGATCGCAGCCACGGGGGCGGCGATGAACACGATGATGAAGTACATCAGCTGCTGCAGCGAGTTGTAGTTGACCCAGGCGTCTTCCATCGGCCACTCGAGGGTCATGTACTGCAGCATCGCCGACAGCGCGTTCGGGAACACCTCCCAGCTGGTGGGCACGATGCGCGCCCAGTGACCGGAGATGAAGAGCAGGACGACGAAGATCACACCATTGGCCAGCCACAGCACGTCGAGGCTGGTGTGCAGCCAGAGGTTGATGCTGACCTTCTTCCCGCCCTTCTTCGGGGTGTAGAACGCCGGCGGCTTCTGCTGGTGTCGCACCTGCAGACCCGATCGGATGATGAGCACCATGAAGAAGATGTTGAGGAAGTGCGTCCACCTCACCCAGCCCGGGAAGCCCGGGTCGACGAACTCGGGGATGTCGTATTCGCCCGGATAGCGTTCGAGGAACTCCGGCACACCCGGCAGGGTCGTCACACCGCGTGCGGCGAGGACGATGATCCCGGCCGCGACGATGAGTCCGCCCAGTCCCAGACCGACGAGCTTGGACCACTGTCCCAGCGACTTCGAACCGATCATGACCGGTTCCTTCTTCGCTGCCGGCTTCGCCGAGGCGGCCCCGGCCGAACCCGACGAGGCGGACTTCGCCGCCGGTGCGGGTTTCGCCGTCGGACTGTCGGCGGTCTTCGCCGCCGGCTTGGCCATCGGTTTGCGCTGGGCGGGCTGGTCCGCGGTCTTCGCGGCAGGTTTGCCCATGGGCTTGCGTTGGGCGGGTTTCCTCTCCGCCGCGTCGAACTTCTTCTCCGCACCTGCTGCCGCTCCGGTTCCGGCCGCAGCGGCACCTGCCGCCGCTCCAGCGCCGACACCGCCGATTCCCGCGCGTCGGCGCTGTGGCTTCTTCTGGCCCGAATCGGTGCCGGTGGGCTTCGCTTCGTCTGCAGGCTTGCCGGCTTCGGTCGATGCCGCCTGAGTCGAGGCGGCTTCGGACGGTGTCGTCTCGGCCTGTGCTGCCGCGGGCGCGGTCGCCTCTGCAACAGGCTCGGCCGTGCCTGCTGCCGGCTTGGCCGCACCCGCCGGTGCGAAGCCTTCCGGTGGCCAGGGGTCTCCCCCGGCGGTGCGCGGAAGTCCGCGACGCAGCGGGACATCGGAGAGTTCACCGGAGCCCGATCCGCTCGCAGCGGCCGCGGTCCCGGCAGCGCCGGCTCCTGCGGCGACTGCCGGAGCAGCCGAGGCATCGGACGCAGTGTCAGTCTGGTCGGCAGAGGAGGACTCGGAGCCCTCGCTGCCTGGAGCAGCCGCGGCGGCCACCGGAGCCGCAGACGCTCCCGCGGCCTTGACCCCGGCAGGAGCGTAGCCCTCCGGAGGCCAGGGGTCTCCGCCGGCCACACGCGGCAGACCTCGACGCAGCGGCACCTCGCTCGCAGCCGCAGAAGCGGCAGCGGACTCGGCGGCAGCGGGCTCGTCAGCGGCATCAGACTCCGCCGATTCGTCGTCATCAGAGCTCGCAGCGGCGGCACCGACGGCGGCTCCCGCCCCGGCGGTCGCCGCTGCGGCGACCGGAGCGACCGAGGACGAGTCCTCACCCGCGGCCTCGACTCCGGCCTCGGGCGAGGCGGCCTCGGACGCAGAGTCCGCGGCAGGCGCCGCAGAACCGCCGGTGGCCTTCACTCCGGCAGGAGCGAAGCCCTCCGGAGGCCAGGGCTCACCGCCGACCACGCGCGGCAGACCACGACGCAGCGGAACCTCGGCGTCGACGGACTCAGCGCCGTCAGCCTCGGCGTCGCCAGCCTCGGCGTCGGAATCCTCATCGGCGAACTCAGCGGAGTCGGTCGAGTCCTCGACCACGTCGGAAGCCTCAGCATCAGCCACGGCCTCTGTCGGCTCCTCGTCGACGACCTCGGCGGAGGAACCGGTTTCCAGTTCCTCCGCAAGCGGCGATGCGCCTTCGTCCAAGGCCTCGCCGATGGTGCCGGCCGGCGGCCAGGGGTCACCACCTTCGACCCGGGGCAGACCCGAGCGCAGTGAACCGGAATAGGTGGCCATATCAGGACTTGTTCTCGTTCAGGGACTCGATCGCCTGCGGAACGACCTTGAACAGGTCGCCCACGACGCCGAAGTCAGCGATATCGAAGATCGGGGCCTCGCCGTCCTTGTTGACCGCGACGATGGTCTTCGACGTCTGCATGCCGGCCTTGTGCTGGATCGCACCGGAAATGCCCAGTGCCACATACAGCTGCGGAGACACGGAGACACCGGTCTGACCGACCTGATGCGACTGGGCGATGTAACCGGCATCGACTGCCGCACGCGAAGCACCGAGAGCGGCCCCGAGGACATCGGCGAACTCGCCGACGAGTTCGAAGGACTCCTCCGAACCGACGCCGCGACCACCGGAGACGACCTTCTGCGCACCACGCAGCTCGGGCCGCGAGGAGGTCTCGACGATGGCCTCGAACGAATCGATCGACGCCGCAGGCTTACCGGAATCGGTGACCTCGAGGGCCTGCACATTCGCCGACTGAGCCTCCGCCCGGGCCTCGATCGACCCGAGGCGCACCGTGACGACAGGCGCACCGAAGGTCGGAGCCGAGGAAGCGGTGTACCCGCCTCCGTAAACGGAGTGATTGACCACAATGCCCTCGGAATCGCGCTCGAGACCGATGGCGTCGACGGACACCGCCGAACCGCTGCGGACCGCGAAGCGACCGGCGATGTCCCGGCCGTCGAGGGTATTGGGCACGAGCACGGCATCGGGAGCGGTCAGTTCGGCGGCAGCGGCCACGGCATCGACGGCCGAGGTGCCGAGAGTGGCCTCGGCGACCTCGGCGGTCAGGGACGCTGTGGCACCGAGCTCGGCGGCAGCCTGACCCGCGGCATCGGCACCGCCGGAAGCGGCGAGCACGAGCGCGACGGGCGAACCGACCTCAGCCGCGCCGCCGAGCAGTTCGGCGGCCGGCTTCTCCAGCTGGCCTTCGGCATCGGCGGTGAGGACGACGAGAATGGAGTCCTGGGGGAAATCTGACATGACGACTCTCCTTAGGCCAGACGGTTCTTGGTGAGGTATTCGGCGAGTTCGACTCCGCCATTGCCTTCGTCGACGACCTTCTCGCCGGCTTCGCGCGGCGGCTTCTCGGCGACGGTGACCATGATCGAACGGGCCACGGACTGATCCTCGGCGTCGATGCCGAGATCGGACAGGGTGATGACCTCGAAGGGCTTCTTCTTCGCGGCCATGATGCCCTTGAAGTTCGGGAAGCGGGCCTCGGGCAGCGCCTCGGTGATCGAGATGACCGCCGGCAGCTCGGCCGACACCTGCTGCTGACCGCCCTCGATCGGACGGGTGCCCGAGACCTTGCCGTCGGCGATCTCCACCGTCGACAGACCCGTCACATGGGGGTAGTCGAGATGTTCGGCGAGCATCGCCGGGATCATGCCGCCATTGCCGTCGGTGGAGACGTTGCCGGCCACGACGAGATCGAATTCAGACCGGCGGAGAGCCGCGGCCAGCACCTCGGCGGTCAGACCCAGATCGGCACCGGCCAAAGACTCATCGGCGATGTGCACGGCATCGTCGGCACCCATGGCCAGCCCCTTGCGGATCGTGGCCGTCGCGGTGTCGGGCGCCATCGAGATGACGGTCACCTCGGCCCCGCTGTCGGCATCCTTATGGGCCAGCGCGACCTCGAGGGCACGCTCACCGATCTCATCGAGAACAGCTTCCGAGGCACCGCGATCGGCGAGCCCGGTTTCCAAGTTCAGCTTCCGGTCGCCGTAGGTATCCGGGACCTCTTTGACCAACACCGCGATCTTCAAGGATGACTCCTTAGTTTCGTGAAGCAGTTCCACCTGCAATGAGACTTCCGTCTCATAATCTACAGGTGGCTGATTTGTCTCCGTTAACCGGGTCCGTCCGAATCCGGCCATGTCTCCAGTCACCAATGGTACGTGGTATGTACCACAGACATCGTCGCTACTGTACGAACGATCGACAGAATTTGTCCAATGCTGAGCATGCTCCCCGCGCCGAGGCGGGGCTCTAGAATGGTGGAAGACCGACCGATCCGCCCGGTGCCGACCGCTCCGGGGCGGACAGGACGCCGATATCAACGGTGAAGGAGCGCCCGTGGCATTCGATCTCGACGACATCGATCGCAGCATCATCGCCGCCCTCGTCGAGGATTCCCGCCTGAGCGTGCGCCAGCTGGCCGAACGCGTCCACATCTCGCGTTCGGCCGCGCACAAGCGCTTCACCGCCCTCGTCGAGTCCGGGGCGATCCGGAAATTCACCGCCGAGGTCGACCGCGAGGCCCTCGGCATGAGCGTGACCGCGGTCGTCGTGGTCAAGATCGACGAGCGGCCCTGGCCTCAGGTCCGCGAGGATCTGGCCGCACTGCCTTTCGTCGAGAAGGTGCAGGCCGTCAGCGGCGACATCGATGCGCTGGTGACGGTGAATGCCCCGGACAACACGGCCCTGTCGCAGGTGATCCTGCAGCGGATCCACGAGGTGCCGGGAGTCGTGTCCTCCCGCTCCCTGCTCATCCTCGACGAGGCGGAGGGTCACCGGCCCGGTGCCGGCTGAGCGAGCCCGGTGCCTGCTGACCCCGGGTCCCCGGCCGGCTGAGCCGGACCGGCTTCAGTCCTTCTGGTACTCCTTGATCGCCTGCTCGGCCAGATCGAGGCCGTATTCCGCGTCCGCGTAACCGGCGATCGTGGCCTTGCCGATGGGGTAGACGTGTCCGGCCTTGACGGCGGGGAGGTCCTTGAACACCGCTGAGTCCAGCAGCGCCTCGGTGAGCTTGTCGTAGTCACCGCGCAGGTCCGAGTCGACGAAGATGACATCGGCATCGGACAGGCTCTTGTCGAGCACTTCGAGGGAGATCTGAGCTTCGGGCTCGGCCTTGCCGGACTTGTTGCCCTCCTGGTCGGCATTGCCGTACTTCTCCACCATGGCGTCCTCATCGGCCGACCAGTCGAAGCCGAGCGGGGTCAGAATCGTGCCGAGCATGTTCTCGCTGCCCCACAGATAGGCCGAGTTCTCCTCGAACGAGGACGCGACCCCGATCGTGGTGCCCTCGGTGACATCGGAGTACTGGTCGGCGAGTTCCTTCTGTCGGGCTTCGAACTCATCGTCGAGTTCGTCGAGCTCATCGGCCTTGTTCACCGCATCGGCGACCTCCCCGACGCGCTGCTTCCAATCCCCGCGCTCACCGCCGCGCAGAGTGAATTGGTAGACGGGGGCGATCTCCTCGAGCTGCTCGATCATCTCCGAGTCGTAGACGTTCGGCGACAGGATGAGGTCGGGCTCCGCCTCGGCGAGCTTCTCCAGATCGGGCTCCTGCTGGGCGGCGACGGGGATGTCGCCGAGCTCGTCGACCCATTCCTCGGGCACGGCCGGTTCCTGGTACGCCCCCTGGGCGACGGGCGGCGCATCGAGGTCCATGAGCGTTTCGGTCGCGGCGTAGTGCAGGGTGGCCACGGCCTCCGGGTTCTCGGGCACCTCGACCTCGGCACCGGTGGCATCGGTGACGGTGCGGGTCTCGGAAGAGCTGCTCGATGCCGCTTCCCCGGTCCCTCCTTGGCAACCGGCGAGGAGAGCGAGGCCGGCGGTTCCGGCGATGACGGCTGTGCTCAGACGTGTCAGTGACATGGATCTTCCTTGTTCGAATCTGGCGGGTTGAGGCCTCGAGGGGTGTTCGAGGGGTCAGGAGCTGGTGGCGATGACGGCCGAGCGGAAGCGGCCGAAGCCCCACCCGATGTCTCTCACCTCGACCTCGGCGGCCCCGAGTCCGCGCAGAGTCGCGGTGAGCTCACCGCTGGTCAGCGTCGGGTTGCCGGTGGTGGCCAGGGTCGTGATGAGCTCTTCGGCCTGATGGTCATCGGCCTCGGCGTCGTCGGTGAAGGGCTCGACGATGACCAGGGTCCGACTCGCGGCGAGCATCCGATCGAGCAGCGAGCGGACAGCGTCGCGGGATCGTCCTGTCAGTCCGGCGATCACGAGCGTGCAGTCGACGCTCGGCCAGTCCTCGCCACCGGTCAGGGCCTGCGCTGCCGGGGTGTGGATCGTCCGCCCCGAATCCGGGGCTCGTCGCGTCAGGGCGGCGGCCGCCTCGACGTCGACGTCGCCGGCCAGGGCGAGGCTCGCGGCCGTGGTCACGGGTTCGAGGTCGAGGATGGGGTCGAGGACGTACTGGAGGTGGTCGAGGCTGCGTCCGCGGTGGGCGGTGTCGAGCTCGGCGTCCGCGGCGCGCTGGTCATGCCAGGTGTCGGCCTCCGCCGTCGAGGCTCGTGAGGTGCGGGCGGCGAATCCGCCCTTGAGGACGTCGATGAGGTCGACGAGCGAGAAGAGGTCGAGCAGTGCCGGGCTGCTCAGATCGAGCCCGTCGGCGGCGCCTTCGCCGGTGAGCACCGCTCCCGTGGGGGTGTTGCGGTAGTCCTGCTCCTCCCGGGTGAGGAGCCCGAGGGAGCACATGGCCGTCAGCACCGCTTGGGCGCGATCGGCTGCGATGCCGAGTTCGGCGGCGATCGCCTCGGCGGTGGACACCCCACCGGCGACGAGGTCGTTGATGCCGAGCGTCACGGCGGTCCGGGTGATGATCGGGGGCAGCAGTTCGGTCATCTCATGGACCTGGTGGAGGACGTCGAGAGTGCCCTCCGGTTCGGGCCGGTCCTCACTCGCGCCCGCGGCGGGAGCACCCGCGGCGGGAGCGGCAGAATCCTCGGACGCGGGACCGGCGGCGTCCGAGGGCGGGGATGCGGCGACGGAGGCCTCGACCGGTGTACCCGCACCGGCGGAGTCCTCGGCCGCACGGGTCTCGGCGGGAGTGGTCGGCATCTTCCGCCAGTAGCCGACGACCTCGACGTCCTCCTTGGGCAGGCCGAGGTCCCGGCGCAGGCAGCGGCGGATGGGCGCGATGGTCAGCGTCTCGCCCGCGCACCAGGCGAAGGTGCGGCCGGCCGGCAGGCTGAGGCTCCTCACGGCCTCGTACATCAGCCCCGACTCGCCCGGGGCGATGGAGCCGCGGACGAGCCAGTCGATCTCGACGTCGGCCTCGGTGGGGATGTCCTGGATGTCATCGGAGGTGGGGACCTCGACGATGATGTGGCCGCGGGTGCCCGCCGGCGCTTCCTCGAGCCACCGCCCGACGGCCGGCAGGGCGGTCTCGTCGGCGACGAGGAGGTGGAAGTCGATGCCTTCGGCCAGACCCGCGCAGGTCTTCGGCCCGGCGAAGCTGATGCGATCGCCGATCGCGACGCCGAAGGCCCAGTCCGAGGCGAGGCCGGTCTCGTGGCGGACGACGTCGACGGTGAAGGAGCGCGATTCGGCATCGACGCTGCGAACGGTGTAGTCGCGGGCGCGGTTGAGCGCCTCCCGGTTCCATTGGAAGCGGAACTCCTGCTGCTCACCGATGTCGAGGGCTGTGCCGTCGGGCGGCGGGATGACGAGTTTCACGTGATCGTCGAAACCCTCGGAGCGGAACGCAGGCCGTGGCATCCCGTCGACCTCACCGGCGTTCAATTGATCGCCTGCCAGTGTCAGGCGTCGCATGTTCGGGGTGATGTCCGCGATGCCGGCGACTTCCACCTCTCGCAGGATGATCGGCAGCACCTGCAGGGGCCTGGAAGTCCGCGGCATATTGTCAGCTCCGAGGGTCTCTTGACGTATGAAACAGCGAGAAACAGAGAAGCAGGCCGACAACTTCAAGCAGGTGTGTCAACTGCCTTAAGCAAGATCGGTGTTCCCTATATCCCATAGGTGAGCCTAACCTGAGATTCGGGAGGGTGCAAGCGATCCGGTCCACCTCGACCCAATCCGCACCCGCGGCCTCAGTCGGTGGTCGCGGCCTCAACCTCCGTCCGCGGCGGAGTCGGCGGCCTCAGTCGGCGGCGAGCGTCTTCCGCACCGCGCGGATCGTCAGCTCGAGTGCGCGTCGGCGCCTCTCGGGCTCAGCCGAGTCCTCCGAGAGGCCGAAGAGGTGACCCGATCCGATGGTGAGGAAGACGTACATCGCAGCCCAGGTCACCGGAACCTCCTCCGTGATCGAACCATCGGCCTGACCTCGGGCGATGACCCACTCGAGGACGTCGTCATCGCTGCCGTCGGGGGCCGCCTCGGCGAAGGCGTCATCGGTGACGATCGGATCGTCGGCGAACATCAGCGTCAGGACCTCGGGGAGGGCGAACAGCCGCTCGCACATCCGCTCGACCGCCTCGAGGCCGGTTCCCGCCTCCGGGCGGGCGTCCAGGACGGCCCGACCGAACATGCGCGCGCCGAGGCGGGCCACCTCGGCGACGAGAGCCTCCCGATCCCCGAAATGCCGATAGAGCGTCGTCCGCCCGACGCCGATCGCGCTCGCGATCTCGAGCATCGAGGCCTGCGAGTTCTCCGCCAGGGCCGACAGCGACTCCTTCAGCAGGCCCTCCCGCCCCAGCCTCCGCATTCCGGCACCTTCGGTCACGTGCGAACCATCCCTTCATCAGCGAAAACACAATCAGTGGAACACTCATGTACCAGTTTGGTACGATTGTATCCCAGCTTCGCAGAGTGAGGATCGCAATGAGCACGGACAACAGCAGCCCGGTCACCCCCTCGGGCCCCGCCGTCTTCAAGCTCGGCCGCACGGACATCATCGTCATCGGCTTCGTGTGCGTGGGCATCGGCGTCGCCCTCGGATTCCTCCTGCCCACGCTGGGCTCGCTGGCCGCGCGGTTCCCCATCCCCTTCGGCGATCCGATCGAGAAACTCAGCCGGTTCGACCAGCCCTGGGTCGTCGCCATCCGACCGATCATCGGCGCGGTGCTCGGACTCATCGCCGCCGCCGTCATCGCCGGTTCGAACACCCCGGTCCTCGTCTCCGACGACGAGATCGTCATCGGAGACGAGAACGACCACCCGCTGCGCATCTCCCGCGCCTCCTTCTCCACCGCGTACTTCGCCGACGGCAAGCTCACGATCCTCACCGAGGGCGGCCATCAGGCCTACCGGGGCGCTGTCGAGGGCAGGAAGGACGCCGTCGCCGAGGCTTTCACCTCCCGCGGATACCGTTGGGGCGAGATCTGAGACCGGTCGAGGACACCGCCCCACAGCCCGGCCAAACGTCCACCGGACCTGCCGGAACCGGCCTGTTCGTCCGCACTTGACGGCACGTTTGGCCACCCGTCCGCACCTGTCTCGAACCCATGGAATCGTGATCTGCCTCACGTCACCATGGGGTCATGACCATCGACGTTCCCACCACAGGCCGCTCACTGCCCCAGCTGCAGCCGATCAGCTTCATCGGCGCGGATGGCCGGCTCACCGACACTCCGACGGCAGGACTGCGGATGCCCAGCGACCGCACCCTGACCGGTCTCTACCGGCAGATGGTCCTGGTCCGACGGTTCGAAGCCCAGGTCACGCACCTGACCCGGCAGGGGCGGCTCGCGACTTATCCCTCGGCCGCCGGTCAGGAGGCCGCCGAGGTGGGGGCCACGACCGCGCTGTCGCCCAGCGATTGGCTCTTCCCCACCTACCGTGATTCAGCGGCGCTGCTGACCCGCGGTGTGCCCGTGGCCGAGATCCTCGCGGCCTTCCGCGGCGATTGGCACTGCGGCTTCGACCCGCACGAATACCACACCTCACCGGCAGCGACGCCTCTTGCCACGCAGACGCTGCACGCCACGGGATTCGCCATGGCGATGAAGCTGAAGGCAGCGGACGCGGCGACTCTGACCTTCCTCGGCGACGGTGCCAGCAGCGAGGGCGACACCCACGAGGCGTTCAACTTCGCCTCCGTGTGGCAGACGCCGACGGTCTTCGTGATCCAGAACAACCAGTACGCGATCTCGACCCCGCTGCGGGAGCAGACGAATGCGACCATGCTCGCCGACAGGGCCGCCGGCTACGGAATGCCGGGCCTGCGGGTCGACGGCAATGACATCGCGGCCGTGTTCGCCGCCGTCACCGCCGCCCTCGAACGCGGCCGGAACGGGGACGGTCCGACGCTCATCGAGTGCCTGACCTACCGGATGGAATCGCATACGAACTCCGACGACCCGACGAAGTACCGCGACGCCGAGGAGGTCGAGCACTGGAAGCAGTTCGATCCCATCGACAGGGTCGAGAAGTACCTGCGTTCGACCGGGGCGCTCGACGATGCCGGCGCCGAGGAGGTCAACGCGGCCGCAGAGGCCCTGGCCGAGTCCGTGCGCGAGGCCATGAACCGCGAGGCCGAGATCGACCCGCGCGAACTCTTCGCCCATGTGTACGCCCAGCCGCGTCCCGATCTGGCCGAGCAGCAGCTGGTCCTCGAGGCCGAACTGGCAGCGGCAGGTCAGGCATGAGCATCGGAACCGACACGAGCACCCCGTCGGACACCGCCTCGGCGACTCAGGAGACTCAGCAGACGAGCCCGGCCGCGGAATCGGTGACGATGACGAAGGCGCTCAACCGGGCACTGCGCGACAGCTTGGCCGACGACGAGAACGTGCTCGTCTTCGGTGAGGACGTCGGCCGCCTCGGCGGGGTCTTCCGCGTCACCGAAGGGCTGCGGGCCGAATTCGGGTCGAATCGGGTCTGGGATTCGCCGCTGGCCGAGTCCGGGATCGTCGGCACCGCCATCGGCATGGCGATGAACGGGATGCGCCCGGTCGTCGAGATGCAGTTCGACGCCTACGCCTACCCCGCGTTCGAGCAGATCGTGTCGCATGTGGCGAAGATGCGCAACCGGACGAAAGGCCACGTCAGCCTGCCGATCACGATCCGGATCCCCTATGCCGGCGATATCGGCGGCGTCGAGCACCACTCGGATTCGTCCGAGGCCTACTGGACCTCGACTCCGGGTCTGACGGTCGTCACCCCGTCGAATCCGGCCGATGCGTATTCGCTGCTGCGCGAGTCGATCGCCTCCGATGACCCAGTGGTGTTCATGGAGCCGAAGTCGCGCTACTGGATGAAGGAGACCGTAAGCCTGCCGGTGGCCACGGCGCCGATGAATCGTGCGCAGGTCATCCGGGAGGGCACCGACGTCACCCTGCTCGCGTACGGTCCGACCGTGCGCACGGCGTTGGATTCGGCCGAGGCCGGTGCCGAGCACGGGCTGTCCGTCGAGGTCATCGACCTGCGCACCCTCTCACCCTTCGATGATGAGACGGTGTCCGCCTCGGTGCGCAAGACCTCGCGAGCGGCGATCATCCACGAGGCCGCCCGGTTCGGCGGCTACGGCGCCGAGGTGGTCGCCCGCCTGACCGAACGCAACTTCACTCACCTGTCGGCCCCGATCCTGCGGATCACCGGGTTCGACGTGCCCTATCCGTCCCCGAAGCTCGAGGAGTACTACTTGCCCACCGTCGAACGCGTGCTCGATGCGCTCGAGTCCTGGGATTGGGAGCTGTGATGAGTGCGGATCTGGGCACCGGCACGCGCGGGACCGGCGGACGCGGTGCCGGCACGCGCGAGTTCATCCTCCCCGACCTCGGCGAAGGGCTCACCGAGGCCGAGCTGATCTCGTGGAAGGTCGCCGTCGGCGATACGGTCCACGTCGATCAGATGGTCGTCGAGGTCGAGTCCGCGAAGTCCGTCGTCGAACTGCCCTGCCCCTACGCCGGGCGCATCGTCAGCCTCCATGCCGCCGCCGGTGACACCGTCACCGCTGGTCAGGCCCTGCTCTCCGTCGCCGAAGCCGGAGCTGGGGGTGCAGGACAGGCGGACGCTGGTGTTGCGGAAGCGCCTGCTGGCGCTGCGGCAGGGCCCGCTCAGTCGGGCGCGATGGCGTCCGGCGACGAGCCCGAATCCGGCGGTGCGAACCTCATCGGCTACGGCGCCTCGGAGCCGAAGACGCGGTCGTCGAAGGAGCGCTCGTTCGGTCAGAAGACGGCCGCCGCGGCGGTCGGGGAGCCGGCGAACGGGACAGCGGGCGCGCCGGCTTCGGCGGCCGAGGAGCCCGCACCGACCGCAACCGTGCCCGCCCCGACTTCCGGCCGGCAGGTCTCCCCCGTGTCGTCACCGCTCGTGCGCAAACTCGCGAAGGACCACGGGATCAGCGCCAAGCATCTGCCCGGCAGCGGAGCTGGCGGGGTCGTCACCAGGGCCGATGTGCTCGCCGCGATCGAATCCGAGGCGACCGTGGACCGGCGCGTCCCCGCGGGGACGTCAGCGGATCGCGACACGCGCACCCCGATCACGGGGCTGCGGAAGGTCGTCTCCGAGCGCCTGTCGAAATCGCGGCAGGAGATCCCCGAGGCCACCATCTGGCTCGACGTCGACGCCACCGAGCTGCTGGCCACGAAGCGCGCCCTCGAGGAGCGCACCGGCGAGAAGTATTCGCTGCTGTCCCTCGTCGCCCGGTTCGTCATCGCCGGGCTGAAGAAGTTCCCGATCCTCAACTCCTCGATCGACACGGCCGCCGGTGAGATCGTCACCCACGGTGACATCAACCTCGGCCTGGCCGCGCAGACGCCGCGAGGTCTCATGGTTCCCGTGATCCATGGAGCCGACCGGATGAGTCTGCGCCAACTGCGCGACTCCGTGGTCGAGACCGTGGGCAGGGCCGACACCGGCCGGTTCGATCCGGCAGAGCTGGCGGGAGGCACGTTCACGCTGAACAACTACGGAGTCTTCGGCGTCGACGGATCCGCGCCGATCATCAACCTGCCCGAGGTCGCGATGCTCGGCCTGGGACGGATCAAGGAGCGCCCATGGGTCGTCGACGGCGAGCTCACCGTCCGCAAGGTCATGTACTTGAGCTTCGTCTTCGACCATCGCGCCTGCGACGGCGCCGAGCCGAGCGAGTTCCTCACCTTCGTCGCCGACTGCATCGAGAACCCCGTCTCGCTGCTGCCGGAAGTGTGAGCGAGCCGCCCCGAAGCAGGCTGGTCGGCACGTTCAAGACCTCGTCGAACTGACGACCCGGCGAACTGCGGGCGTGCCGGCGGCGATGTCGAAGCCACAGGCGGCCGTCGTTCAAGCGGTGGAGCATCTGTCGAAAGGTGCGCGACTCGACATCTGCGCGGAGCCTTGAGCGACGCTGCGACCCGCCCGTCGAGCTGCGCGGCGGCTTGAATGACGCCGTGCTGCACCCGCCGGGCGGCGCCTCACCCGTCGAGGAGGGCGGCCGCGTACATCGGGCGGGCGGCGTCGGCGCTCGGCGGGTGGAACAGACCGGCCGCGGCATCGCGATAGAGCCGCGAGAGCTCGTGCTTGTTGCCGAAACCGCTGCCGCTGGTGCACATGAGCGCGGTCTCCGCATTGCGGCGAGCCGCCTCGGCGGCCTTGATCCTCGCTCCCACCAACCGCAGGGGCCACCCGGCACCGTGGTCGACGAGCTCATCGAAGTCGCGCGAGTACGCATCGATCATCGCGGTCACGGGCATGAAGTCGAGGTGGGCGTCGGCCAGCCGCGCCCTCGCCTCGGGCACCTCGGCGAAGCTGGTGCCGGACTTCGCGGACTTCCGTTTGTGCAGTCCGGCGGCTCCGAGCTCGAGGGCACGGGCGGCGAGGCCCGCGTAGACGGCGGCGATGAGCAGCTGGAAGTTGCTGGTGATGGCGAAGGTGAGCAGATCGGGGTGCTTGCCGGCGGGGATGACGCGCGAGACCCGCTCGGGCCGCATCACCACGCCGTCGAGGACGGTCGCCCGTGACTGCGAAGCGCGCATGCCCAGCACGTCCCACTCATCGGAGACGGTGATGCCCGGGGCGTCGCGGTCGATGAACCCGTAGACGAGTTCGCCCTCGGCCGGTTCATCGGCATCCGGGCCGGCGATGCCGTCGTCATCGGACTGCACGGCACCGTGGACGATCAGCCGGGTCCACACCGGGGACAGGGAGGTGAAGATCTTGACCCCGGTGAGTTCGAATCCCCCGTCGGCGGTGGGCACGGCCTCGGTGTTCGAGCCCTGCAGCACCCAGTCATTGGACGGCTCCGAGATGCCGAAGGCGAAGATCTCACCGGCCATGACCTCGTCGAAGACCCAGTTGAGCGAGTCGTCGCCCCGGTCATTCATGGCCTTGACGACACCCGTGCACATGAGATGCATATTGATCGCCAGGGCCGTGGCCGGGGCCGCGGAGGCCAGACGCTGCTGCAGTCGTGAGACCTCGAACAGGCTCAGGCCCGGCCCGCCGTGGGATTCGGGGACGAACAGTGTGAGATACCCCAGCGCCTTGAGCTCTTCGAGGTCCTCGTCGAAGAATCGGTTCTCACGGTCATAGACATCGGCGCGGGTCCGGAAGCGATCACACATCTCGGTGGGAAGGTACTTCTCAGCCAGCTCGTTCAGCCGGGTCTCACGGTCGGTCATGACTCTCCTTCACTGCAGGGTTGAGATCGCGATGTCGAGATCGCAGGGGTGCGTGGGCTCAGCGCCTCGGCCGCGCATCAGCGGCTCGGCCGTCGCAGAACGAGGGCGCCGTTGTGCCCGCCGAAGCCGAAGGACGTCGACAGCACGGTGTCGATCGGCCGCTCGTGCCCGGTTTCGCGGGCAGTGCCGGCCCGCTCCGGTGCCGGGGCAGTGCCGGCGAGCCTGCGGGCGTGATCGGTGACGATGTCCCAGCCGTCGAACTCCGGATCGCCGAGGTTGATCGTCGGCGGCAGCGTCTGATCCCGCATCGTCAGGCTCGCGATGATCGCCTCGACCACGCCCGAAGCGCCGAGGAGGTGCCCGGTGGCCGACTTCGTCGCACTGATCGGGATCGTCCGGGCCGCTGTCCCCAGGCAGGCGTCGAAGGCCGCGAGCTCGGCGGCGTCACCGGCAGGGGTGCCCGTCGCGTGGGCGTTGATGTGATCGATGTCGGCCGGTCCGAGGCCCGCATCGGCGAGCGCTTCGCGCACCGCCGCTGCCGCCCCACGGCCGTCCGGATGCGGGTTCGTCGGATGGTGGGCGTCGCTGGCGGCGCCGAAGCCCGCCAGTTCGACCAGCGGCTCGGCACCGCGGGCGGCGGCTCCGGCCTCGGATTCGAGCAGGAGCGCCGCGGCGCCCTGGCTCATGACGAATCCGGAGCGAGACCGGTCGAAGGGGCGGCTCGCGGCGCTCGGATCGTCTTCGAAACCGGCGGCGAGCGCGCGCATGTTCGCGTTCGAGGCGAGGTTGACCGCGTTGACGCAGTCCTCCATCCCGACGACGAGCACGGCATCGGCGTAGCCGTGGCGGATCCGGCGCAGACCCTCGCCGAGGCCGATCGCCCCGGACGCGCAGGTCGCCGACACTCCTTGGGCGGGACCGCGGAAGTCCCAGCGCTGGCTGAGCAGGGCGGCCGCGGAATCGGGGGCACCGTGGATGGACAGGGTCAGCGGCACCGAGCGCGGCCCGTCGGTGAGCAGGGATCGGGTCGCTGACTGCATGGCGTCGACCGGTCCGGACCCGGTGGCGGCGATGACGCCGACGCGGTCGCGCTCCCACGGCAGCGCATCGGCTCCGGAATCGCGGGTCCCGGGCTCGCGGGTCCCGATTCCGGCCTGGACGAGAGCCTGGTCGGCGACGGCGATGGCCCAGTGCTGGACCGGGCTGAGACGGCGGGCGAGCGCCCGCGGCAGGACGGATTCGGCGTCGAAGCCTCGCACCTGACCGCCGATGCGCACGGCCAGATCCGCGAATTCCTCGCCCGAGAGCACATCGATGCCGCTGCGCCCGGACCGCACGGCCTCCCACAGGGTCTCGGGATCGAGTCCGTTCGGGGTGATGGCCCCCATCCCGGTGATGACCACGCTCTGTTCGTCTCTCACAGTCGGTGTCCTTGTCCGCTCATAATGATGTCAACGGTTTCGGAGCGGCGGATCTTCCCGCCCACTGTCCGCGGCAGCCGCTCGAGCACATAGATGCGTCGGGGAACGAACTGCGGGGCCAGCCGAGCCCTCGCGTGTTCGAGCAGTGCCGCCTTGCCCGCGGGGAGTCCGGGCGAGCCGTCCGCGGCCGGCTCCGCCTCGGCGCCGCCTTCGATGACGAGTGCGATCACGCTGCCGAGGTTCGCGTCCTCGAGCGCGATCGCGACGACCTCGCCGAGGTGGGGAACGCTGTCGAAGGCCCGTTCGACCTCGGGCAGCGAGACCTTGTGCCCGCCGGTGACCGCGATGTCCCCGGCCCGACCGGCGAGCTGAAGGAGTCCGTTCACGATGCGTCCCTGATCATCGACGCTCGCCCAGCCGTCGGGTCCGCGCAGCACGGCGTCGGTGGTGCCGGCGACGTAGCCGTCCGAGCAGGCGGCGGCATCGATCCACAGGGTTCCGAGCTCACCTTCGGCCACCTCGGCGCCGGACTCATCACGGATCTGCGCACCGATCGTCGGGTAGACGTGGATCCAGGTCCCGTCGCCGTCGCGGCTGTCGCCGATGAAGCCGATCTCGGCGGCACCGTAGTAGCTGATGAGGCGGGTGTCGGGAAGGACGGCGGCGAGCGCCGAGCGGATGCTCGCGGGCAGATTGGCCCCGCCGGTGACGACGAGCTCGAGTCCGCGGAACCTCTCCCGGCTGCGGTCGGCCGCCTCGGCGAGGGCCTTGACGACGGCGGGGACGGCGACGATCCGAGTGATCGACTCGGCCGCGATCCGGGAGCCGATCGTGAAGGGGTCGAAGGCGTCGGCGACGTGGACGCTGCCGCCGGTGGCCAGGCTCTCGATGATGGCGTAGAGGGTGAGGCTGTAGGAGACCGGCCCGGGGGCCAGGGTCGCCACGCCCGGCAGCGGCTCGAGGTGGGCGGACGAGACGGCGACATTGTCCCGGTACTGCTGCCGGGTCTTGATGAAGGCCTTGGGGTTGCTCGTCGTGCCCGAGGAGAAGAGCATGAGGAAGGGTTCGCTCGCCGGCCGGGCAGCGGGCGCCGGGGCCTGTGCGCCCTGACGGCGGACCCGGTCCTCCCGTGCGGCGAAGGCCGCCGGGCTGATCACGGTGCCGGTCCATCCGGTGTCGGACAGCGCCTCGGCCAGCGCGGGCGAATCGCTGATGACGAGGCCGATCCCCGTCGTGCGGATGACTCCGATCTGATGGTCCAGCGGCCAGCGCGGGTCGATGGTCGCGGACACGGCGCGGAAGCCTGCGAGTCCGGCGATGAGGCGGGCGGTGAAGAACGCCGAGGCGGTGCTCACGGCCGTGATCGGGATTCCCCGGGTCTCGACGGCCGGCGTCGGCGGTTCGGGCTGCGCCCGGTGGAGGGAGTCGACGACGGCGAAGGAGACACGGGAGTCCTCGACCAGCTCTCCGTAGCTGAGCCGGTCCTCGGTGCCGACGAGGGCGAGCTGATCGGGGCGGTCGAGTGCCACCTCGAGGATCGTCGACGTGATCGGCAAATCAGACCTCCAGAGTCCATGGCAATCGGAGCAGTCCGCGGCGAGGCACCCCTCGAGCGGCGAAGCACTGCGTGGGTGCCGGGCCACCGCGGCGGCCATGTCCCACAGTACAGCGTGGTCGGGTTGTCGAGTCCGCCCGACCACTCACCTCGGGCGGGGACTCGGACTGGAACCGAGGT
>DWZN01000118.1 GCA_019117545.1 Candidatus Brevibacterium intestinavium | reverse complement strand
AGGCGCCCTGCTTCTGCCCCTCGCGGAAGAGGCTGATCGCCTTGCGCATCGTCGCTCGTGCCCGTTTGCGATCTCCGCTGGCGTCATAGGCGCAGGAGAGCCGGAACCAGGACCGCCAGTCCTCGGGCGCGGCCTCGGCCTCGGCCTTGTACTTCACGAATTCCCTGTCAGCGGCCTCGCGGATGATCCTGCCGCCGGGGGTGCGGGGCAGATCGTCGACGGGCAGCCCGCCCTCGGCGCCGAGGATGCGGGCGAGCTTCTCCGTCCGGGCTCCGAAGATGAGTTCGACGATGAGCGTCCACGCGCCGATGACGGGCAGAACGAACAGGGCGATGCCCATGATGCGCGGGATGGGGTCGGGTTCGCGCACCAGGATCCACGCCCGCTGCCCCATGAGGACGAAGTAGAAGACGAGGACGACGGAGACGATGATCGCCCCGATCTTGGCCTTCGACATCAGAGGTCGAGCATGTTCTCGAGACCGTGGATGAGTCCCGTGTAGTCGGCGATCGAGCGCACCGCGGTGACGATTCCCGGCATGAACGCCGAGGTGGAGTGCGAGTCGGTGCGGATGGTCAGGGCTTCGCCGTCGGAGCCGAAATGGATCTCTTCGTGGGCATTCATGCCCTGCTGGCGGATGGCGTGGACGTGAATGCCGTCGATGACCGCTCCCCTGGCGCCGAGCGGATCGGATTCCGTGGAGTCGGGCACCGGCGGCAGACCGGCGGAGCTGCGGGCGGCCGCGATCCGCTGGGCGGTGTGGTTGGCCGTTCCCGATGGTGCGTCGAGTTTGCGAGTGTGGTGGGTCTCGACGACCTCGGCGGAGTCGAAGTAGGGGGCGGCGAGTTCCGCGAAGCGCATGGCCAGGACCGCCCCGATCGAGAAGTTCGGGGCGATGAGCACCGCAGTCTTCGGGTGTTCGGCGAGTGTGGCCTCGAGGCGGGCCAGACGGTCATTGTCCCAGCCGGTGGTGCCCACGACCGTGTCGATGTCGTGCTCGACGAGGAAGGTGACATTGTCCTCGGTCGACTTCGGGACGGTGAGTTCGACGGCGACGTCGATGTCGGCATCGAGCAGGGTCTCGAGCGAATCGCTGCTGCCGAGGGTGGCGACGAGGTCGATTCCTTCGGCCTCGTTGATCGCCTCGACGGCGTGGGATCCCATGCGTCCCTTGGCTCCGATGACGGCTGCGCGAATGCTCATGTGCTCTGTCTCCTTGCTCGACGTTCTCCGCAGGACAGTCTAGCGACTGCCCGCTCGCCACCGCGCATCCTCTCCTGCAGCAGACCACTTGACACCTCGACCTCAATTCAGCTGAGGCACCTTCCTCAGTCCATCCGAAGGCGCGGGCCCGGGATGCGCGGGTCTGTGCTGAGCCGGGCGCAGACCTCGGTGTCGAAGCGGATGCCGTCGTAGAGCAGCTTCTCCCGTTCACGGCCTTCGACGAGGAAGCCGGCGTTCTTCGCCACCTTCGCCGAGGCGGGGTTGTTCGTGCGGTAGCCCAACTCGAGCCGATGGATGCCGAGGCCATCGTGCAGATGGTCCACGAAGCTCCGCAGGGCCGCCGATGTCAGTCCGGCGCCCCGTGCGGCGGCGACGGTCCAGTAGGAGGTCCACGCGCTCGAGTGCCGACGTTCGATCCCGGAGGCCATGACATTGCCGACGATGCGCCGCTCTGGCTCGGCGACGAGGACGTAGGCGCTTGCCGTCCCTGCCGTCTCGGCACGGTGGATCTGTTCGATCCAGGCTCTGGCACCGTCGAGGCTGCGGTCATCGGAGATGTTGCCGGTCAGGTCCGCATCGGCGCTCGCATAGACCTCGGCCAGGGCGTCGGCGTCATCGGCCCGCCACGATCGCAGGAAGGCGTTCATCCTCCCACTCTACCGACGCGCGCCCCGCCGTACCCGTGCTCTGCCGACGCGCCCCAGACAGAATGACGGCGCCCGGATCCCGTATGCGAGGGATCTGGGCGCCGTCGGATTCAGCGCGGGAAGGACCGATCAGCCGAGGAGGAGGCCCTTGGTCTGCGCCACGGCACGGTCGAAGCGTGCTCCGGCGTCGGCCCAGTTGACGATGTTCCACCAGGCCTTGACGTAGTCGGGCTTGACGTTCTGGTAGTCGAGGTAGAAGGCGTGCTCCCACATGTCGAGCTGCAGAACCGGGGTGCCGCCGAGCTGGATGTCGGACTGCTGGTCCTTCAGCTGCTCGATGAAGAGGTTTCCGCCGAGCTGGTCGTAGACGAGCACGGCCCATCCGGAGCCCTGGATCGTCGTCGCGGCGGTCGTGAAGTGCTCACGGAACTTGTCGAACGAACCGAACTGGTCGTCGATGGCTGCGGCGAGTTCACCGACCGGCTTGTCTCCACCGTCCGGGGACATGTTGTTCCAGAAGATCGAGTGGTTGACGTGTCCGCCGAGGTTGAAGGCGAGATCGCGGGTCAGCTTCGGCACATTCGCGAGGTTGCCGCTCTCACGGGCTTCGGCCAGCTGTTCGGCCGCAGTGTTCGCGCCCTTGACGTAGGTGGCGTGGTGCTTGTCGT
>DWZN01000117.1 GCA_019117545.1 Candidatus Brevibacterium intestinavium | reverse complement strand
CGGGGTCGACGTCATCGAACACACCGGTGACTTCGTCGCGGCCGTGGAGGCCGGCCGTGCCTCGGCGATGGGAGCCGAGCGCACGCACTTCGTCGACGACGAGGACTCGGTCAGCCTCTTCGTCGGGTACTCGGTCGCCGCCCTGCGGCTCAAACGCCAGTTCGATGAGGCCGGAGTCAGCGTCGATGCGCAGAATCAGCTCGTCGTCTACCTCCCGTGCGGGATCGGCGGGGGACCCGGCGGTGTGACCTACGGGCTCAGACGCGTGTTCGGCGACAACGTCCACTGCGTGTTCGTCGAACCGAGTCAGGCACCGGCGATGTTCCTCGGCGTCCGCTCCGGCCGGCACAGCGGCATCGCCGTCCAGGACATCGGACTCACCGGTCGGACCGCCGCCGACGGGCTGGCCGTCGCCCGGCCGTCACGCTTCATCGGGCCGGCCATCGGACCGCTGATCTCGGGCTTCGCCTCGGTGCCGGATGAGGTCATCCGGGCGGGGGTCGGGGTGCTGCACGCGACCGAGGGCATCGCTGTCGAACCCTCGGCGACCGCAGGACTGACGATCCCGTGGCGACTGGGTGCTGCCGAGTCCGATGATCGGTCGGCCGAGGCAGCGAACCCCAGGCGGGCGTCGGTTCCGTGGTCGAATGCGGCCACGCACCTCGTCTGGCTCACCGGCGGGGCGATGGTCCCCGCCGAGGAGCGGGCCCGCTGCATCGATGAGGGGATCGACCTCATCGAACGCATCGCGAGCCCCGCCTCGGCGGTGTTCTCAGACTGAGACTCACCAGTCCCAGGGATCGTCTTCGACGTTGATGACGACCTTGCCGTCGACGATCTCGGCCGTGCCGCTGAGCGAGATGGACACGGTGTCGTCGAAGGACTCGGTGTCATCGAAGCTCTCGTAGCTGCCGGTCACGAGCGCTTCGCCGGTGGTGTCCGAGGAGATCGGCCACGCCGGGCCCCCATTCGGTCCGGTCGCGGACTCGGAGTCCGCATAGGGATCGGAGCCCACCGCCTCGTCGGCGACGGTCACCGTCGGATAGGACGAGATCGACCACTTGAGACCGGTGGCATCGTAGCTGTCGGCCAGGGAGGAACCGAACGGGCAGCCGTCGGGCTCGGCCGTGGTCTTCTTCGCGCAGCTGTCGATGAGGGTCTTGACCTGGTTGTCGACCTCGGTGCGGAAGGCGTCCGAGGGCTGGGCGGTCAGCTGGGGAGTGTCCTCGCCCTCCATGTCCGCGTCGTCACCGAGGAAAGCGCGCACCTCGACCGGGTCGGCACTGATGAGATCCGTCTTCTCGGCCAACCCGATCGTGTAGAGGC
Source organism: Candidatus Brevibacterium intestinavium (assembly GCA_019117545.1). Classification (GTDB taxonomy): domain Bacteria; phylum Actinomycetota; class Actinomycetes; order Actinomycetales; family Brevibacteriaceae; genus Brevibacterium; species Brevibacterium intestinavium. The sequence goes on along the minus strand of DWZN01000117.1, from coordinate 3,676 downwards.
CGGGGAAGGCCGGCAGCGCCAAGGACGAACCATCGGTGTCGACGTCGATCCCGTTGACCTTGACCGTGCTCAGCCCGGGAGTGTCGACGGAGAGGGTGAGCAACTCGGGGGTCTGGAGCGCCCAGTCGTCGAAGAACAGCGCCTTCTTGCCGGCCTTGTGCAGCGTCAGGGTGCTGTTGCCCTTGGCGCCGCCGACGTCATAGGTGACCGCAACCGTGGCCGTATCGCCGGAGACCTCGGCCTCGTCGACGGTGACGTCATCGGGCAGGGCCTTGGAGCCGCTGAGGACGTCATTGGTCAGCAGGGCGCGCGCCTCCTGCGGAACATCGACGTCGGCGACCTTGAGCGCTCCCTCGGCATCGCCGTCGGAGAGTTCCGCGAAGTACTTCTCCACGGTCGCCTCGGGGCCGAACATGCGTCCATTGACCTGGTTGACGACGATGAGCGCGGCCACGAGGAGGAGGACCGCCCCACCGGCGACGACCGTCACGAGCGTCGCCTTCCTCCGGTCGAAGGGCTTGACGGGACCGCCGTAGGGCTGCGTCGCGTCAGTGCCCGGCGCCGAGGCGTACTGATGTGGACCGGGTGTGCCCTGCGAGAAGGCATGGGCCTGCTGGTCGGTCGGGGTCGGATGCGACTGCTGGTCGGTCGGGTGCGCCTGCGGTCCGACCGGGGCCGAGTACGCCTGCGCGCCCGGAAGTCCGGACGGCTGCTGGGATCCCGGCTGACCGGCAGGTCCCGGCTGACCGGCAGCGGGAGGGTTCGACCCCGATGCCGGATGCTGCGGCTGAGCACCGGGTTGGCCCTGCGATCCCGGCTGAACCGAATAACCGGGCTGGCCCTGTTGGCCGGGCTGGCCGGATTGCCCGGGGTCTCCCGGCTGCGCCTGCGGTCCGACCTGGCCGGGGGCAGGGGCGATGGGCGGAGCCGATTGGGTGGTGGCCCGGGCCAGATCGGGGTGGACGAAGGCGAAGCGCGGTTCGCTCATTCCCAGGTACGGGCCCCAGTGCGGGTGCACGGTCCGGCCGGCGGCGATCCGCGCGACGGCCGGAAAGGTGAGCACGAGCCTGGGCCCGAGCGTCCGGGACAGCACCTCGATGATCCCGCCCCACACGGCGAAGACGAGGAAGGTCCAGGCCAGTGGACCGATCCCCAGGCGGGCGGCACCTGCTCCGCCGAAGATCATGGCCGCCTCGGCCGATCCGGACATCGACATCCGCATCGGAATGGCCAGAAGCGATAGAAGCCCCCACACCAGGCAGAAGGCCAGGGGCAGCTTCCAGGCGCTCGACCACTGCAGTTTGTCCTGTTCGAGCACGGTCCACGATGGGCGACGGGTGACCGTGGCGACGAAGGTCGAGATCAGCACCGCTGCCACGACCACGAGCAGACCCAGCCACAGCTGGCCCGGAGCGGTCTGGCTGAAGAGGGTGAGGTTCTCGGAGAAGCTGTCCGAATAGAACCCGAGGTCTCCCTGCGCCGAGGCGCTGATCCCCCCGAAGTGGCTCAGGGAGGTGAGGATGAGTCCCATGTTGATGAACGTCAGAGGCACCAGCTGACCGGGCATGTCGATCGAGAACGGGAGGACGAACAGCGCCACGATCGAGAACACACCGACGCTGACGATGAGGTGGATCCACGTCACCAGCAGCGGGGGAACGGCCCAGCGCAGGAACGGGGCGCCGATCGCTTCGGTGCCCTTGAAGTGCCCGGCGACACGGCCGGCGATGCTCGTGACGAGGATGACGAGCAGGGGCAGGAAGAAGGACCTGGCCGTGATCGCCGAGAGCGAGAAGGTGAAGGTGCCCTCGTCCTCGAATGTGGAGAAGCGGGCGGCGAAGATGAGCTGCAGGAAGAAGAGCACGAGGGTCATCGACAGTGTCGAGATGCCGATGCGGACCCAGGTGGCGACGCGGTTGGGGGCCGGGGAACTGCGCTCACTGCGCTTCGTCAGCCACCACAGCAGACCGACGATGATGATCGTCACCACCAGCGGTGCCCCGACCATGAAGATGCTCAGCTGGGCGTCGAAGGCATCGGGGGCTTGGATGGACAGCCGCAGCACCGCCGATCCGAACAGCGACAGTGCCAGGAGGATGAACGGCATGGCATAGCTGATGCCGTCGAGGTTGAAGCCGGTGTCCTCGGTCAGCGAGGTGAAGTCCGACATCGACGACACCAGCATCGTGAGGATGATGGAGGCGACGATCCCGCCCAGGAGGGCGATTCCCGGTGGGATCAGAGCCGTTTTCCAGGTGGCTCCCTTCGCCAGCGCCGAGGTGAACTTCGACCTCGGACCGTGACCGGGCTGACCGGGAGCGGCCGGATAGGGCATGGGTCCCGAGCCCGGAGCATAAGCGCCGGCGCCAGGAGGGTAGGGGCCGGAGGGTCCGGCAGCGGCGTAGGGGCCGGACTGCCCGTAGGGACCCGCCTGCTGGTAGGGGCCCGACCCCTGCGGGTGGGGACCCGAGCCCTGCCCGTAGGCACCCGCTGCCGGCGGGTAGGGGTATGAGGCCTGTCCGTAGGCGCCTGGCTGCGGGTACGGACCCGAACCCTGCGGGTGGTGGCCCGCATCCTGTACGTAGGGGTCAGCGCTGGGAACATAACCACCGGCTGCCGGCGAATGGGGGCCTGAACCCTGTGGGTCGGCACTCGCATCCGGTGGATAGACATCGGCCGGAGAGGCGTGGTCCACGGGATCGGCGGACCCGTCTTCTGTCGGAGGTGCCCATCGGGAGGTCTCTTCGCTCGGCTCGTCCGAAGCGTCGGCGTCGTCAGCGACGTAAGAGTCGTCAGCGACATCGGCGTCGTCCGTGCCGGTCGCCTCCAGTCGTTCGGTCGGTGCTTCGGTCACCGATTCGGATTCCGCTTCGGGTGCGGCTTCGGTCGGCGTCTCGGTTGCCGCTTCGGGTGCGGCTTCGTCCCGTGGCTCGGCCCCGGTGCTGTTCGGCTGCTCGGTTCCGGTGCCGTCCGGCTGTTCGGGACCGCGGGCCTGCGGGTCCTCTGGCGCCTTCGGATTCGTCTCGTCGGATGCGTCGTTCATGCCCTGTCCTCAAATGCCGTGGCCCGACAGTCCCCGTCAAACGGTGCAGAGTCCGAGGTTCTCCGGGGCGCATCAGGCCAGTTGTAGTACACAACTTATATTAAGCTGATAATGCAAGAGAAGTTTTCTTCGAGACTTTCGCTGAAATATTGCGTGATCGATCTGGAGTTGCGGATGAGTGCGAATCCTCCCGGGCGCGTAGATGACAACGAGTGGGACGTCAACGACCAGTCCGGCAGCCAATGGGCCGCGCAGCCCGGGCCGCAGTCGAATACCGGTTGGGGCCAGCAGCCAGGGCAGCCGCAACAGCCGGGCCAACCGCCGTACCCACCTGGCCAACAGCCCCACCCGCACGGCCAGCCGCCCCAGCCTCCCTACCCGCAGAGCGGGCAGCCCCACGCACAGGGCCAGCCGCCTCAGCAGCCTCATCCGCAGGCCCAGCCCTACCCGCAGGGTGTGGCCGGTTACGGGCAGCCAGCCGCGGCGCCGAAGAGGCGCTGGGGACTGATCGCACTCTTCGCCGTGATCGTGATCGTCCTCGGTGTGGGCATCGGCTGGGGAGCGGCGACGCTGTTTCCGAAGGACTCGGACGATCAGACCGCCGTCGCCTCCACCGAGGAGCCGAAGGATGAG
>DWZN01000116.1 GCA_019117545.1 Candidatus Brevibacterium intestinavium | reverse complement strand
GGCAGCGCCGATCTCTCCCGCAAGCACGCCCTGCTGCGCGATTCGCGGACCGGGGCACTGACCATCGTCGGCGGCAAGCTCACCGCCTACCGACGCATGGCCGAAGACGCCGTCGATGACGTCGTCCGGACATGCGGCCTGCCGGCCGGACCGTGCCGGACAAGCGAACTCGGGCTCGTCGGCAAGGGCACACCCGCCCCCGGCCTGCCCGAACATCTGGTCGCCCGCTACGGCACCGATGCCGCGAAGGTGGCAGCCTACGGCGACGCCGATCCCTCACTCAACGAACCCGTGCGGCAGGGAATCCCACTGACGGGCGCGGAAGTCCGCTTCGCCGTCGAGCACGAGCTCGCCCTCACGGTCGAGGACGTCATCGACCGGCGGACCCGCTGGGGACTCGTCGACGCCGATCGCGCCGTCCTCCATGAGGCGGTGGTCCGGCTCGCTCCGGAGCTCATCGCACAATCACGACACGAAGGATGACGGAAATGGACACTCAACCGCGCATGCGCTGGTGGGGCTGGGGTGAGGACGGCCACGACGGCCCGGTCAAGCCCGGTGCGAAGGTGATCCTGAGCAAGCACTGCGGCTGGCCGGCCGGAGTCGACAGACCGCATGTCGCGCTCGAGGAGGTCTCGCTGCCTGAATCGCGTCTCACCGATGAGATGCGCGCCCGTCTCGCCGAGACAGTGGGCGAGGACTTCGTCCGAGACGATCATGCCACCCGCGTCTCCCATGCGGCCGGGCGGAGCCTGCCCGACCTCATCCGCCTGCGCACCGGTCGGCTGAGCTCCGCTCCCGATGCCGTGGTCTATCCCGCCGCGGGCGCCGAGGTGGACGCCCTCCTGGCCGTGTGCGCCGAGGAGTCCGTCGCGGTCGTTCCCGTCGGCGGCGGCACCAGCGTCGTCGGCGGCATCGATGCCGTGCGCGGCGGATTCTCCGCGGTCGTGAGCATCAGCATGGCTCGTCTCGACCAGATCCTCGACATCGACGAGGAGTCGCTGACGGCGACCGTTCAGGCCGGGGTCTTCGGACCCGAACTCGAGGAGCGCCTGCAGTCTCGCGGCTTCACGCTCGGCCACTACCCGCAGTCCTTCGAATTCAGCACCGTCGGCGGGTGGGTCGCCACCCGTTCGGCCGGTCAGCAGTCGACCGGTTACGGACGCATCGATGAGAACGTCCACGGCCTGCGCTGCTCGACCCCGAGCGGTCCCATCGAGCTGCCCACCACCCCGGCGACCGCGGCCGGGCCGAACCCGCGCCAGCTGTTCGTCGGCTCCGAGGGAACGCTGGGCATCATCACCGAGGCGACCGTGCGGATCCGTCGCGTGCCGAAGGCCGTTCGGGCCGACTCCTGGTTCTTCCCCGACTTCGCCTCGGGCACCGCGGCACTGCGGGAGATGGAGCAGTCGGGACTGCAGCTGGCGATCGCGCGCCTGTCCGATGTCAACGAGACCGCCTTCGGGCTCGCCCAGCTCGGCAGCGGACTGCAGCGCAAGGGCGTTCTGACCTACCTGCGCGCCCGCGGGATCACGACCCCATGTCTGCTCGTCGTCCGCTACGACGGAAGCGCAGCCGAGGTGCGTGCGCGTCGCTCCCAGGGCCGTTCGATCGTGCGCAGGCACAAGGGCGTCAACCTCGGCGCCGTTCCGGAGACCTCGTGGGAGAAGCACCGCTTCTCGACTCCGTACCTGCGCGATCAGCTGCTGCGTGAAGGAATGATCGCCGAAACACTGGAGACCTCGGCTCCCTGGTCGAAGGTGGAGGACCTCCATGAGGCGATCAGCGCCGACATCGAGAAGGAGATGGCCGAGCGCGGCACGCCCGCGTTCGTGCTCTGCCACGTCTCGCACCTCTACGCCTCGGGCTGCTCGCTGTACTACACGGTCTTCGCCAAACAGCAGGTCGGCGCGGAGATCGCCCAGTGGAAGGCGCTGAAGTCCGCGGCCGGCGACGCCATCGTCGCAGGCGGCGGCACGATCACCCACCACCATGCCGTCGGCACCGACCACGGGCCGTGGCTGCCGGCCGAGACCGGTCAGAGGTGGCTGCGCATGCTGCGGGCTGCCAAGGCCGAGGTCGACCCCGCAGGCATCATGAATCCCGGGAAGCTCATGAATGGGCCGGCCACGCTGTGAGCGGCGACCCCGAACACACGGACTCCGGCGTCACGGGGCCCGCAGACCCGACCGCCGATCGCTCGGTCGTGCCCGTGATCCTCAATCCCACCGCCCGCAGAGGCGCCGTGCTCAAACGCATCGATCCGCTGGTCGAGGCCTTTGCCGCACACGGTCTCGAGGCGCGGCTCGTGAGAAGCGCGAGCGAGGAGCACGCAAAGGAGCTCGCCGCCGGCTTCGCCGCAGATGGCGCACGGGTCGTGGGCGCACTCGGAGGTGACGGGATGGCGCGTTCGGTTGCGGCCGGCCTCGTCGATACGGACACCTCTCTGGGCATCATCGCCGGCGGCCGCGGCAACGACCTCATCGGCAAGCTCGGCATCCCCAAGGACACCGAGGGGGCCGTGGCGAACATCGCCGCCGGCCGCGATCGGATCATCGATGTCCTCGACTTCGACGGGAACCTCAGTCTCAGCAATGTCTGCCTCGGTCTCGATTCGACCGTCCAGCGCCACGCGAACTCGGCCAAGTACATCAGGGGACGGTGGGTGTACCTGTACGGGGTCCTGCGGGCGATCCTGCCGCCGAAGAGCATCGAGCTGCAGCTGACCGTCGACGGCAGGCGCGTCGATTTCCGGGGCCTGACCGCTGGCTTCGCGAACTCGGGCCGCTACGGCGGCGGGCTCAAGCTCTCCCCTGAGGCGAAGCTCGACGACGGGCTCATCGACGTCGTCCTGCTCAGGGACGCGTTCCTGCCCAGGCTCGCCGTCGAGCTCGTCGCGTTCATGTCGGGCAGGCACGACCGTCACCCGCACATCCACTTCGGCCATGCTCGCGAGATCCACATCGACACCCCGGCCGGTGCGGCTCCGGTCGCCATCGTCGCCGATGGCGACGAGATCGGCCAGACCCCGACCGCCGTGACGATACGTCCCTCGTCACTGAAGGTCCGCGTCCCCCACGCCGGGAGACCCTGAGCCGTCAGCGCCCGACCGACCAGTGCGCCCGCCCCACGCCGGGAGGCCGTGATCGGCGCCCCAGCCCTCAGTGCTCCTTGGCCACGAGGGTGAGCACATCGTAGTTCGCAACCGGCTCGTCGTCCTGGTTGACGACCTGAGCGTCCCAGCGGACCTCGCCGTACTCGTCGGTCTCGCGCGGGGTGATGCGCTTGGCCGTGAGCGTGACCTTGAGCCTGTCACCGGGCGAGACAGGCGTGATGAACGTCAGTGCGTCGAGGCCGTAGTTCGCGAGCACCGGGCCCGGGTCCGGCTGGACGAACAGCCCCGCCGCGAAGGACACGATGAGGTAGCCGTGGGCCACGCGTCCCGGGAAGAACGGATTCGCCGCCGCTGCCTCCTCGTCCATGTGCGCATAGAAGGTGTCGCCGGTGAAGCTCGCGAAGTGCTCGATATCGTCGAGCGTGACCGTCCGCCACTCGGATTCGAGCGCATCCCCGATCCGCAGATCGTTCAGCGACTTCGTGAACGGATGCTCGCCGAGGCGGCGCCCAGATCCGTTCACCCATTCCCCGCCGATCGCGGTGAGCATGTCCGGGGAGGCCTGGATCGCGGTGCGCTGCATGAAGTGTGTGATGCCGCGCAGACCGCCCATCTCCTCACCGCCGCCGGCCCGACCGGGTCCGCCGTGGATGAGGTTCGGCAGCGGAGAGCCGTGCCCGGTCGACTCCGCAGCGTCGTCGCGGTCGAGGACGAGGATGCGGCCGTGCCAGGGGGCGACCCGGCG
>DWZN01000115.1 GCA_019117545.1 Candidatus Brevibacterium intestinavium | reverse complement strand
TGACTCCGATCTGCTTGAGATCATCCGCGCCGTGTCCTCGGTCGCCGACCACAAGGGGCTGCGGCCCTGGCGCTTCCTCATCCTCCGCGGAGACGACCGACACCGCCTCGGTGCCGCCCTCGACGAGGCCGCCGGGAAGGTCCGCAGACCCGGCGAAGTCAACGAGAAGCCCCTGCGGGCAGAGCTCCTGCTCGCGCTCGTGTCCTCACCGACCCAGCATGAGAAAGTCCCCGAGTGGGAGCAGCACGCCACCGCCGCCGGAGCCGGACACCTGCTCGAACTCGCCCTGTGGCAAGCCGGTTGGGCGGTGATGTGGCGATCGGGCACCCTGACGAACACGCCCCCGGTCCGCCGTCTCCACCGACTGGATGAGACCGAACTGCTCATGGGCTGGTTCTACATCGGGGCCGTGCCCGAACGGTACCGACGGAAACTGGCCTCGAGCACTCGCCCCCTGCCTCGGCCCGAGCAGTTCCTCGATACCCTGTGACGGTGAACAACGACAGCCAGACTCAGACGAGGCGGCTGCCCAAGGAGATCTACGTCCTCGTCGCGGCGGCCTTCATCGTCGCACTCGGTTACGGCATCATCGCTCCCGTCCTCCCGCAGTTCGCCGCGAGCTTCGACTTCGGCGTCACCGCCGCGACCATCGTCGTGTCCTCCTTCGCGTTCTTCCGATTCGTCTTCTCGCCCTCGTCCGGCCGCCTCGTCGATGCCTTCGGTGAGCGCCGGATCTACATCACCGGGCTGCTCATCGTCGCCGCCTCCACCGCGGCCGTGGCCTTCGCCCAGAACTACTGGCAGCTGCTCGTCTTCCGCGGCCTCGGCGGCATCGGATCGACGATGTTCAGCGTCTCGGCGATGGCGCTCATCGTCCGCCTCGCCCCCGTCGACGCCCGCGCCAAGGCCTCGTCGACCTATGCCACCGCCTTCCTCATCGGCAATATCGCCGGCCCCGTGCTCGGCGGTGCCATGGCCGGGTGGGGAATGCGCATCCCCTTCATCATCTACGCCGTCGGCCTGCTGGTGGCCGCGATCGTCGTTCGCATCTTCCTCGCCTCGACGGCCAGCTTCGGATCCTCGACGAAGTCCGGGCGCGCACGCCTGGAGGCGACGAAGAGCGAACAGCAGCAGGAGGTCATGACCTTCCGCCAAGCGTGGAAGGACTCCGCCTACCGATCGGCGCTGATCTCGGCCTTCGTCCAGGGCTGGTCGGCGATGGGCATCCGAGTGGCGATCTACCCGCTGTTCGCCATCCAGGCCCTCGGCGCCGACACCGCTGTGGCCGGGCTGGCCCTGACCATGTTCGCCATCGGCAACGCCTCGGCCGTGACCGTCGTCGGACGGTTCGCCGACACCATCGGCCGCAAACCCTTCATCCAGTGGGGACTGTTCGTCCTCGGCGTGACCACCGCGGCGCTTGCCTTCACCGATGCGATCTGGCTGTTCTTCGTCTTCTCCGTCGTCGCCGGCATCGGATCCGGACTGGCCAACCCCGCCCAGCAGGCGACCGTCGCCGATGTCATCGGACGCGAACGCAAGGGCGGCCGAGTGCTCGCGAAATATCAGATGGCCCTCGACGGCGGCGCGATCGTCGGCCCCATCATCGCCGGTGCCGTCGTCGACCGCTTCGACTACTCCTGGGCGTTCCTGCTCACCGGCGCCCTCGGCGTCATCGCCGCCGGACTCTGGTTCTTCGGCCGCGAGACCCGACAGCGCCAGGACGGCGAGGCGGATACCGGGAACTGAGCAGTCAGGTTTTCCTCATGTGACTCTGATCGGACACTCACTAGGATGGGGGAGGTCGGCGTGTCTCGTCGTCGCCCTATCTTCGACCAGAAAGTCCCCTCCGTGAGTTTCCTGACCCGACTGAGCCTGAAGAACCGGGCGCTGATCGCGCTCATCTCCGTCGTCGCCATCATCTTCGGCGTGATCGGAGCCGGGGCTCTCAAACAAGAGCTGTTCCCCTCACTCGAGAACCCGCAGGCCACGGTCACCGCGTCCTATGACGGCGCCACCCCCGAGGCCGTCGAGTCCGAGGTCACCGACCCCCTCGAAGGAGCGCTGACCGCCCTGCCCGAGGTCGAGGACATGACCTCGACGTCCTCGGCCGGCAGTGCGCAGATCACGGTGAGCACGAAGTACGGCGACGACTCCGACGATGTGATCAGGGCCCTGCAGCGGGCCGTGTCGCAGGTGCAGCCGAGTCTGCCCGACGGGGTCGAACCCAATGTGATGATGATGGGCACCGACGACATTCCGGTGCTCGCGCTGTCTGTGACCTCCGACGCCGATGAGGACCATCTGGCCGCGGACCTCGAGGACATCGTCGAGCCCGAGCTCAAGCGCATCGACGGCGTCTCCCAAGTCCAGATCGCCGGGACGAAGACCAAGCAGGTCGAGATCTCCATCCGCCGCGACGACCTCGAGGACGAGGGCGCGAACCTCGACGAGGTGGCCGGGATCCTCCAGTCCAACGGCGTCCCCACCTCGGCGGGCGAACTCGAGGGCGCCGACGGCACGGCCCCGGTCGAGGTCGGCACCCGCATCCGGTCCGTCGACGCGATCAAGGACCTCGTCATCAGCGGCGAGGACGACCCGATCAAGATCTCCGACGTCGCCGATGTCGAACTCGTCGACGAACCCGTCGAATCGATCTCCCGCACCAACGGCCAGCCGTCGCTGTCGGTGTCGGTGATGAAGGAGTCCGACGCCAACACCGTCGACGTCTCTCACGCGGTGGCCGACAAGCTGCCCGAACTCGAGAAGACGATGGGCGAGAACACGGAGTTCGTCTCCGCCTTCGACCAGGCACCGTTCATCGAGCAGTCCATCCACGATCTGCTCAACGAGGGCGGCCTGGGTCTGCTCTTCGCGGTTCTGGTCATCCTCGTCTTCCTGCTCTCCGTGCGGGCGACGATCATCACCGCGATCTCGATCCCGCTGTCCCTCCTCATCGCGCTGATCGGCCTGTGGATGGGCGGGGAGACGCTGAATATGCTCACCCTCGGGGCGCTGACGATCTCCGTCGGACGCGTCGTCGACGACTCGATCGTCGTCATCGAGGCGATCCGACGACGGCACGCCTCGGGCGGTGACAAGTTCTCGAACATCCTCGCCGCCGTCTCCGAGGTGGCCGGTGCCATCACCGCCTCGACACTGACGACGGTGGCTGTGTTCCTGCCGCTGGCCTTCGTCACCGGCCAGACCGGGGAGATGTTCCGGCCCTTCGCCCTGACCGCGACGATCGCGCTGCTGTCATCGCTGTTCGTGGCCCTGACGATCGTTCCCGTCCTCGCCTACTGGTTCCTGCGTCAGCGTGAGGCCAGAGTGAAGCTCAGCCGGGCGGAGAGGGCCGAGATCCGCCGCAGCCGCAAATCCATGCTCTCGACCTGGCGGTCGGAGAAGAAGGCGGCGAAGAAAGCGGAGAAGAAGCGCGACATCGTCGCCGCCGGCGCCGAGGCCGAGGACACCACGACCTCGGACGGCGCCGCAGCCGAGGACGCTCACACGGGCCAAGCCAGGGCGCACGCGGGTCAAGCCGCCGGGGTGGCCGGTGGCAGCCCGCGCTACGGCGAGTCCGAGGACGGCACCGAAGCCGTCGAAGAGCTCGCCGGCATGCGCTCACCGGTGACCCGTCTGCAGAAGACCTACATGCCGGCCATCTCGTTCTCGACCAGGCACCCGATCGTGATGATCCTCGTGGCCGTTCTCGTATTGGCCGGCACAGGGGCGATGATCCCGCAGCTGAAGACGGAGCTGTTCGGCGACACCGGTCAGGACTCACTGCAGGTCTCCCAGACGTTCGACCCCGGCACGGACCTCGATGAGGCCTCGGACCAGGCCGAGAAGGTCGAGGAGATCCTCGCCGATGACGGTGACGTCGATTCCTACCAGCTGTCGCTGGGCGGGACGACCTTCGGATTCACCGATGATTCCTCACTGACCGGCACCTATATCGTCAACTCGAAGTCCGGCGTCTCGGCGGAGTCGATCTCCGCGGATCTGCAGAAGCAGTTCGACGACCTCGAGGGCGTCGGTGACGTCGAGGTGCTCAGCCAGAGTTCGACGCCCGGTTCGCAGACGATCGACATCACGCTCTCGGCGTCGGACCCGGAGGAACTCGAGGACGCGACGTCGAAGGTCACGGACAGACTCGATGGCGTCTCCGGCACGCAGTCGGTGACCAGCGACATCGAGGCGGTCCAGCCCGTCATCGAAGTCAAAGTCGATCATGAGAAGGCTGCGGAGGAGAACCTCACCGAGGCCTCCATCGGCCAGTATGTGCAGCGGGCCATGCACGGTCAGCAGATCGGCGAGGTCGTCATCGACGATGTCTCCCATTCGGTGCTGCTCTTCGACCGCAACGCCGACACCGTGGAGAAGCTGCGCGAGCTGAAGATCCCCGGCAAGCCGGAGGAGACGACGCCTGCCACCGGTGGAGCCGGCGCAGCCGGCGGTGCCGGAGACGCAGGCGCCGCAGGAGGCGCCGGCGGTGCCGGAGATGCCGGTGGCGGGGGAGATGCCACCGGTGGCGGCGGCAGTGCGGGCGATGCCGGCGGTGCAGGAGGCGCTGCTGGTGCCGGCGATGCCGGTGCTGCCGGAGACCCGGGCGCCATGGCCGGCGCACCCGCAGTGACCTCGGAACCGCGGTTCATCGAGCTCGATGACGTCGCCGATGTCGAGGAGGTCAAAACCGCCCCGACGATCCGCCACACGGATTCGCAGCGATCGACGACCGTGTCGGTGACCCCTGAGGGCGATGACCTCGGTGCGGTTTCGGCCGATGTGCAGTCCGCCCTCGACGAGGTGGACCTGCCCGACTCGGTCAGCGTCGACACCGGCGGTGCCACACAAGAGCAGAACGAGGCCTTCACACAGCTGGGACTGGCGATGCTCGCCGCGATCCTCATCGTGTTCGTCATCATGGTCGCCACCTTCAAGTCGCTGCTGCAGCCGCTGATCCTCCTGGTCTCGATCCCGTTCGCGGCCACCGGTTCGATCGCCCTGTCGCTGCTGACCGACACCCCGCTGGGTCTGACATCGATGATCGGTCTGCTGATGCTCATCGGCATCGTGGTCACGAACGCGATCGTGCTCATCGACCTGATCAACCACTTCCGGCTGCGCGGGGTGGATCTGCGCACGGCCATCGTCCACGGCGCCAGGCTCCGTTATCGCCCGATCCTCATGACGGCGGCGGCGACGATCTTCGCGCTGCTGCCGATGGCTCTGGGACTGACCGGTGGGGGAGTGTTCATCTCCAAACCGCTGGCGATCGTCGTCATCGGCGGACTCGTCAGCTCGACCCTGCTCACGCTCATCCTCGTGCCCGTGCTCTACCTGCTGCTCGAAGGCGTCAAGGAACGTCGGGCCGAGAAGAAGTACGTGAAGAACATGGCTCGTGGCGAGGTCCTCGACGCCGCCGAGGCGCGCGCCGACGGCCGGGTACCCGAGCGAGTCCCGGCTGGTGCCGGCGGTACAGAGTCCGAGGCCGCGACAGCGTCGACGGCTTCCGCGGCCGGCACGGCGGCGGAAGGCCCGTCGCAGTCCGAGCACTCGACCACGTCGGAGGCCTCGAGGCCCTTAGACGGTTCGTCTCAGTCAGAGGATCCAGCACCGGAAGGCTCCGGGCCCTCGGAGGACTCGACACAGGGCGGAGCATCGGGACAGGGCGAGCCGAATCCGGGAGGTGCCTCCGGCGATTCGACGACGGACTTCACCCTGCGCAGCTCCATTCCGCGCAACAACGACGGAGGAAGCGAACCCAAACACTGAGCCGACCCGGTTACAGTTGAGTCCATGACGACCGAGCTCGAACCACAGGAGAGAAAGCGCCTGTGGTTCGAGCTCGGACTCGTGGCCGCACTGTCGCTGGGACAGGCGTCCGTCTATGCGATCGTGCGCCTGGCCGATATCGCCACCCGCGGACCGATCAGCGAGGCTCAGGCCAAGCTCAACACCTCCCTGTCCCCTCGGCCCGGTTTCGACCTCGTCTATCAGCTCCTCGACATCGCCTTCACACTCGTGCCGGTCGCGCTGGCCCTCTACCTGCTCACACGCGACCACGATTCGCGCCGCCTGAGCACGCGCCTGGGGACCGACGGGCACCGGGTCAGAGACCTCGGCCACGGGCTGCTCATCTTCGTCATCATCGGCATCGGCACCCTCGGCATCTATGCCGGCGGCAGGGCACTGGGGATCACCGCCGAGGTTCAGCCGACCAACCTCGGCGACCATTGGTGGACCATACCGGTGCTCATCCTCTCGGCCGCGAAGAACGGAATCCTCGAAGAGATCCTCATCTTCGGCTTCGGTGCCCAGCGGCTGCGGCTGCTCGGGCACGGGCCCTGGACGATCATCATCTCCTTGGCGATCTTCCGCGCCAGCTATCACCTCTACCAGGGCATCGGCCCGTTCATCGGCAACGTGGCCATGGGCATCATCTTCGGCTGGTACTTCCTGCGCAGGGGGCGTGTGATGCCGCTGGTGTGGGCTCACTTCATCATCGACGCAGTGGGATTCCTGGCCCCGGGAGTGCTCGCCCTCGTCGACTTCGGCTGAACCGGGATCCGGACGGATCGGGTGGGGTTCACTCTCCGTTCATCGGTGGGTTGAAAACGAGCCAGCTGATGGTGGGAGGCTCGGTCGAGTGAGCCCTCCGGTGCCGATCTTCCCAGGTCACGGGCGTCGGGAGGCAGTTCCAAACCCCGAACCGAGGAGAACACCGATGAGAAGCTTCCTGCCGATGGCCAACCATGTGCGAGGCAAACGCAGCCCAGTCACCTGTGCCCTGAAATGTGATAACGCCTGCCTCAAGGCCACGTGCAACACCTCCTCGAACGGGTACTTCCGCGATATCGTCGATGCCAAGCTCAGCCGCCGTGCCGTCCTCGGAGCCTCTGCCGCCGGAGCCCTGGCCATCGCGGTGACCACCGCCCCGAGCCCGACCGCTGGCAGTGCCGCGGCCGCCACCGCAGGAAGCCTCGACTTCACCGCCATCGATCCGGTCCACCACGACGTCGACGAGTTCATCGTCCCCGAAGGCTATTCCTGGCGCCCGATCGTGCGGTGGGGAGACCCGCTGTTCCCCGATGCGCCCCGCTTCGACCCGGACAACCAGAGCCCGGAGTCCCAACGCCGGCAGTTCGGGTACAACAACGACTACCTCTCGATCCAGATCGACAACAATGACTCGAACCGGGCCGTGCTGTTCGCCAACCAGGAGTACACGAACGACGCCATCATGTATCCCGACGACATGAGCGAGGCAGACCAGCGGGCGATCAGCCGCGAGGCACACGGACTGACCGTGGTCGAGCTCGCCCGCACCGATGAGCAGTCCACGTGGAAGGTCGACGTCAATGGAGCGAATAACCGTCGCTTCCTCATCGACACCGAATACGCATTCACCGGACCCGCGGCCGGGGCCGACCTGCTGAGGACGAAGGACTATCCGAACGGCGACAGGGTGCAGGGCACGCTCGGCAACTGCTCCGGCGGGCTCACCCCGTGGGGGACTGTGGTGTCCGGGGAGGAGAACTTCAACTCCTATTTCAAGGCACAGGGCACCTCGGCGGCGGACAAACGCTACGGACTGAGCAATGAGGAATCGGCCAATGGCTGGGAGAACGATCTCGACCGGTTCGACACGAACGCGCCCGGGTATGCCAACGAGGCGAACCGGTTCGGCTGGATCGTCGAGGTCGATCCCTGGGATCCGGACTCGACTCCGGTCAAGCACACGAACATGGGCCGGTTCAAGCACGAGGGTGCGAACATCACGATCTCCGACTCGGGCCGTGCCGTGGCCTATATGGGTGATGATGAGAAGTTCGACTACCTCTACAAGTTCGTGTCCGCCGGCACCTATGTCGAGGGCGACCGCGAGCACAACAGGACCCTGCTGACCGAAGGCGACCTCTTCGTCGCGAAGTTCACCGGCAACTCCCCGAAGTCGGAGATCGACGGCAGCGGGGACGTGCCCTCCGACGGCGAGTTCGATGGCACCGGCCAGTGGCTGCCGCTGATCAAGGACGGGCAGTCGCAGGTGTCGGGATTCTCCGTCGAGGAGGTCCTCATCCACACCCGACTGGCTGCGGACAAGGTCGGACCCACCAAGATGGACCGGTGCGAGGACGTCGAACCGAACCCGGTCAACGGCCGGATCTACGTCGCCTGCACGAACAATTCCGATCGCGGCCCTGATGGGAAGGCCGTCGCCGACGAGGCGAACCCGCGCACCGAGAACCGCGATGGGCACATCGTCGAGATCACCGAACGCTCCGGTGACCACACAGGAACCGAATTCGACTGGACGCTGCTCATCGTCTGCGGTGATCCGAAGCAAGGCGACGCCACGTACTTCTCAGGGTTCCCCGCCGACCAGGTCTCACCGATCTCGTGCCCGGACAACGTCGCCTTCGACACCGCCGGCAATCTGTGGATCTCCACCGACGGCGCTCCCGACGGCATCGGGTACTGCGATGGTCTGTTCAAGGTCACGATCGAGGGCGAGCAGCGCGGACGGGTCGAACAGTTCCTGTCCGTGCCGCGCGAGGCCGAGGTCTGCGGACCGCTGGTGCACGATGAGTACGATTCGGCGTTCGTCGCCGTCCAACATCCGGGCGAGGACGGCGAATGGTCCGATCAGCATTCGCAGTTCCCCGACTATGTGGACGACACCGACGTCGAGAGCGGAGTGGCTGCACTGCCGCGCCCGACGGTCGTCCAGGTGATCAAGGGCGATGGGGGATCGGAGCCGGACCCGACTGATCCGCCGAAGGACGCCGACGCTGACGGCGCCGACGGCAACGGTTCCGACGACGACAATTCGGCCGATGGCACCGGGGCGAGCGCGGACGCGGAATCGAGCGGGAAGGAAGCCGACGCCGATGCAACCGGCTCGACGGCCGGTTCCCAGGACGGGGCGAAGGAGGCTGCAGCCGCGGGCGCAGCGTCGGGCGCTGGCGGCGATGCGAGCTCGGGCGGAAGCGATGCTTCCGGCGGCAGCGGTGCTTCCGGCGGCTCCGACGGCGGTGAGCTGCCGTGGACCGGAACGGACAGCACCTTGCCGCTCCTCGGCGGCGGTGCCGGCCTGCTCGCCGCAGGCGGGGCCATGGCCACCGCGGCTCATCTGCGCAGGAAGAAGGCCGCGGATGCCGAAAGCGGGGAGACGGCTGTCGACGAGCCGTCCGGCGACTGACCTCACGAGGCAGCCGCGCCGAAACAACGGTGGAGCGCCGAGACCACTATGCGTGCATCGTGGCCCCGACGCTCCACCGTTGTTTCGACTGATCTCTGTGCGCTGTGCCGTTGTCTCGGCGCTGCGTTGAGCTTCCAGCGCAGCAGTGAGTGCGAGTCTCAGATGACGACGGGGCCGTTCTTCGTTTCGAAGCTCACCGACATGATGCCCGGCGTCCCGTGGGGTGCGGACCAGTCGATGTGGATCTCCGGGATCGGCTTGGCCACCTGAGTTCCCAGCCAGTCACGCAGACGGTCGCGATCGCCGGCGATCTGCAGAGTGTCGATGAACACGTCGCCGTTGGTCTTGTAGGTCGAGGGATGCTGGGAGGAATCGGCGGACCACTTGATGAAGAACGGCAGCTGGGGATCGGCGATGAGCCCCTTGACTCCGATCTGCAGCCATCTGAGTTCCAGACCGGACTCCGGTGTGCGGTTGCCGTCGACGGCCTTGCGTTCGAGGCGGGTCTCGACTTCGGCGAGGTCATCGACCGAGACGCACCAGCCCATCCAGCCGCCTCCGAGTTCGGACCGGGCCCGAACCGCTTGGCCGAAAGGGGTCGAGAGAGCGGCCGGGTGCTCCAAGGCTTCTACGACTTCGAGGTAGTGGCCGTTCGCTAGGGGGAAGATGAGATTTCTGGTGCCGAATCGAGGATGCACACCGCCGTCGTAGGGAACCACTCCCAGCTTGTCCGAGATCCGCTCGGCCGTCGCCTGGTAGCCGTCAGGTTCACTGGCGTATGACACATGATCGAGTTTCATGTCTCGACAATCGCATAACCTGGCTCACACTTCCGCTTAGGCTCACCTAATGAATCGTGACGGAAATCACGGTCAGGGAACCGAAAGACCGCCCGGACAGGATCGTCCGGGCGGTCGAGGATCAGATGAAGAGCGGGAAGCTGGTCAGTGGCCCTCTGCCTTGAAGCGTTCGATGGAGGCGCTGATCTCGGCCTCCGCGACATCGCGGTCTGCCCAACTCGAACCATTCACGTACTTGCCGGGTTCGAGGTCCTTGTAGCGGCTGAAGAAGTGCTCGATCGAGTCGAGCGTGAACTTGTTGACGTCCGCGATGCCCTGGACGTCGTCCCAGCGGGGGTCTCCGGCGGGTACGGCGAGCACCTTGTCGTCACCGCCGGCCTCGTCATCCATCTTGAACATGCCGATGGGGCGGATGTCGATGAGCACACCGGGGAACAGCGGCTCGGGAAGGAGCACGAGCACGTCGAGCGGGTCACCGTCGTTTCCGAGGGTGTGCTCGATGAAGCCGTAATCGGCGGGGTACTGCATCGAGGTGTAGAGGTAGCGATCGAGCTTGACTCGGCCGGTCTCATGATCGACCTCGTACTTGTTGCGAGACCCGCGCGGGATCTCGATCGTGGCCAACAGTTCCATAGTGCTCCTTCACGTTAGGGGTGCGTAACTAGAATAGATGGTACAAGTCCCCGTCACCGTCCACCGACGACGACCGCACCCCGGTCGTCGAGGAATGAGAGCGCGTTTGAACGACAGCCCCGATGAGTCGGCGACACCGAACCCGCCGGAGTCCGGATCCGAGCGCTCAGATCGGACCGCGGCGAAGCGACGTCGCCGAAGGAGGATCGGTGGCGGCATCACCGCCGGAGCCCTGGCCCTCGTCCTCGCCGGCTATGCGGTCGTCGACGCCTATGACCTCGTGCCCGAACTCCCCGGATTCCTCACCACGGATCCGCCGATCGAGGTCGAGGCCGTGCCGACCCCGCAGGCCCGGGGCACAGAGGTGCCCGCGCCCTCCTCGGCGGTGGATGACTCCGCTCCTGTGCCGACGAAGATCCCGGAGAAGATCGACGCCATCCTCAAGGAATCCGACGTCAAGGGCTTCGGCCTCGAAGTCCGCGACGGTCTGAGCGATGATGTCCTCTACGCCAAGAGCGAAACGAAACCGCGCACGCCCGCCTCGGTGACGAAGGTGCTCACCGCGGCCGCGGCGCTGAAGTCCATCGGCGGGCAGCAGCGGCTGGCGACGACGACGAGCTTCGATCCGCAGACGAAGACCGTGACCCTGAACGGGGGAGGGGACGTGCTGCTTTCGTCCGGCGACTCCGATCCCGGCTCGGTCAACGGCCACGGCGGACTGCGCACCCTGGCCGAGGACACCGCCCAGGCACTCGAGGACGACAACGTCACCGAGGTGAGTCTGGCCCTGGACACGAGCCGGTACACCGGTGAGGACTTCGACTCCGGCTGGGAGAGATCCGATATCGCCAAGGGCGTGATCACCCCGATCCAGCCGCTGATGGTCGACACCGGCTACATCGGATCGAAGGACGAGCAGTGGCGGGCTCGCAGCGAGCACCCCGCCGCCGATGCGCTCACCGCGTTCGAGAAGGAGCTGAAGAAGACCGGAATCACCGTCACACGGGCGGAAGACGACGAAGCCGCCTCTTCCGGGGACTCCGCCGACGGCACCGCAACCGACGGCGCCTCGACCGACAACACCGAGGAGGTCGCGCGAGTGGAATCGGCGACGATCTCCGAGATCGTCGAGTACGCGCTGGTGCACAGCGACAATGTCGTCGCCGAGATGCTCGGCAACGAGGTCGCGATCGCCCAGGGGGAGGACGGCAGCCTCGAGAACGGGCCTCGGGCGGTGCTCTCGGTCCTCGAGGACTCGATCGATCTCGGCCGCACCGAACTCGTCGACACCTCGGGACTGTCCTATGACAATCGGATCGCCCCGCACGACCTCACAACCGTCCTCCAGGCCTCCGTCGACGCCGATGACTCGCTCGCCGGCCTCATCAGCCACTTCCCGGTCGGCGGCCTGACGGGTACCTTGACGGAAAGGTTCGTCGAGGAGCGCAACGCCACGGGAGTGGTGCATGCGAAGACCGGAACACTGTCGACCGTGACCTCCCTGGCCGGAGGCGTGCTCGACGCGGACGGACGCTACCTCGTGTTCTCCATCCAGATCGACAACGTGGACAAGGACAAGATATTGGAAGCCAGGAAGACCGTGGACGACATCGTCACCGCACTCGCGAATTGCGGCTGCCGATGATCGTCGATGAGAGATTCGCCGCCCGCACCGCCCGTGAGCTCGTCTCCGCCGCGAAGGTCCCCGACCTCGGCGAGCTCGAAGCGCTCGTGGCCGGGATGAAGGACAACGCCCTGACCGCGCAGGACCTCGTGCTCGATTCCTTCCTACTCGCACCCGCCCACGCCGATGACGTGCGGGCCCGCCTGGCCGCCGGGACCGTGCTCGTGCTCGACCAGGTCGGCTGGGTCAAGGCCAACGCCCAGTCCGTCAACGGCATGGTCGACGAGGCGGCCCTGCCGGCACCCGTGACACCGGCCACCGCCAAGGGCGCCGCGGTCGAGGTCGCCGGGGTGCTGTCGCTGCTGTCGACCCGGGTGCTCGGCCAGTTCGACCCCTTCGCCGAGGAGGCCGGGCGTCTGATGTTCGTGGCTCCGGCGGTGCTCATCGCCGAGGAGGCCATGAACGTCGACGCGCGCGATTTCCGCATGTGGGTGGCCCTCCACGAAGCCACCCACCAGGTGCAGTTCGCCACCGCGCCGTGGCTGCGCGAGCACATGCGCTCACTGCTCTCGGGCGTCGTATCGACCCGCGTCAGAATGCCCGGGGTCGGTGGCATCGTCGATCTCTTCGCCACGGTCGGGCGCATCCTCAAGGGCGAGGCCAGCCTCGTCGACCTCATCCGCGACGAGGAGATGCGGGCGGCACTGGACGAGGCGACCGCGATCCTGTCCCTGCTCGAAGGACATGCCGATGTCGTCATGGACGAGGTCGGCGCCGGGGTGATCCCGAGCGTGCGCCGGCTGCGCAGGAAGTTCGAGGCCCGCCGGGACGCCGGTCAGGGCGGCTTCCTGTCGAACCTGCTGGGGATGGACCTCAAACTCGCCCAGTATCGTGACGGAGCGAAGTTCGTCCGCGCCGTCCGCCGCGAGGTCGGGCAGAAGGGCTTCTCCCGCGTCTACGACGAACCGGCCAACCTGCCGAGCACCGCAGAGATCCACGAACCCGAGCTCTGGCTCGATCGCGTCCATGGTTGACCACACCCCGCCGAGGCGGCGCCCGACCCTCGACCCCGCCAGCGCAGCCGTCCGCAGGGCCGTGAGGGACTGCCTCGCCGCCGCACCCGAATCCCCTGCCGGTGCCGCGGGCGGGGCGAACGCCGCGGGCGGGGCGCCGGACTCCGCCGTGCCCGGGCTGATCGTCGCCGTGTCCGGGGGAGCGGATTCGATGGCGCTGCTCCACGCCTGCGCCTTCCTCCACCGTCGCGGTGAGATCCGGGCCAGGGCCGTCTCCGTCGACCACGGACTCCAGGCGGAGACCGCCGAGGTGGCCCACCGAGTCGCCGCCACCGCCGACTCCTGGGGCATGCCCGCCGAGGTCGTCCCCGTCGACATCAGCGAATCCGACGAGGGGCTCGAAGCCGCGGCCCGAAATGCCCGCTACACCGCCCTCGAGACCGCGCGGACGAGGGCGGGAGCCGACTGGATCCTGACCGCCCACACCCGCAGCGACCAGGCCGAGACCGTTCTGCTCGGCCTCATGCGCGGTTCGGGCACCCGGTCCCTGGCCGGTATGAGCATGCGCACCGGCAGGCTGCTGCGGCCCCTGCTCGGCCTCGACCGGGAGCAGACCGAGGCGGCCTGTCGGGCACAGGACATCGAGGTCTGGCACGATCCGATGAACGACGACACCGCCTACGCCCGGGTGCGCACGCGCCGACTGCTCGCCGGCCTCGAGACCGAACTCGGTCAGCCGGTCGCGGCGAATCTCGCTCGCACCGCTGATCTGTGTCGGGCCGATGCCGACTTCCTCGACGCCCGCGCCGGGCAGGTCAGCGCTCACCTCCGGGGGCTCGCCTCAGTGCCGGTCGACGATTTCGCCGAGCTCGAGGACGCGATCCTGAGCAGGGTGCTGCGCGACTGGGTGCTCTCCCTCGGTGTGCCCGCACAGAATCTGGGCGCGCCCAGAGTCGCCGAACTCGCCGGTCTCATCCGCAGTCGCAGTCGCGGTCGGCTGTCGCTGCCGGGCGACACCGAGGTCGTCATCGGCCGCGACCGGGTGGTGTTCCAGGCGGCCGCCAAGGCCCGCTGACTACACGCCGCCTTCGGCTGTGACGAGAACGAAGAACAGTTGGACGGCAAGGCGGCCTGCGAATGAACAGACGGCGGATGTCAGGTCCCGGAAGCTGAGACGCATGTCCGGAAACGGCGGCGAGCACTATGGTGTCCCTGGTCAGCCCCTTACTACCAGAAAGGTTCGTCTTGTCCCTGAGGTCTGTTTCGTCCCGACGAAGCTCACTGCTCTGTGCTGGAACAGCACTGGCTCTGGCACTCGGAGACGCCGTGAGCCCCCTTCCTGCCGCGGCGCAACCGTCCTCGGAGTCGATCGACGAATTCACTGTGCTGCAGCTGAATATCTGGCATCAGGGCACGCAGGTCCCCGAGGGCATCGATCGCGTCGCGGACGTCATCGAGGAGACCGGAGCCGACGTCATCATGCTCTCCGAGGCCGGATTGGCAGCGAAGTCGGTCAGCCGGGAACTCAATCGCCGGGGCCTCGAGACGTCCAGCAAGGCCACCGTCGACGCGGGAATCGTCTCCCGCTTCCCGATCACGGACTCCTCCTCGGCAGACGGATTCGCCAGAGCCGTCGTCGACCTCGGAGGGCAGGAAGTTGCGGTGTACTCCGGGCATCTCGAGTACCGCTATTACGCTAACTACCTGCCTCGAGGCTACGGCGGAGGGACCCCTCCACCGCTTCCGACGAGCGAGTACCGCTGGGACGAGATCCCGTCCGGGCCGATCACCGACACCGACGTGATCTCCGAGATCAACCGCGAGTCCGGTCGCAGCGAAGCCGTGGCACGAACGGTCGAGGCCGCCGAGGACGACCGCAGTCAGGGCCGCTCGGTGCTCATCGGAGGCGACTTCAACGAGCCCTCACACCTCGACTGGACCGAGCGCGCCAAGGAACAGCACGACCATCACGGCGTCGTCATGCCCTGGGATTCGACGCTGGAGCTGGAGAAGGGCGGATACCGTGACGCTTACCGGCACGTCCACCCCGATGAGATCACCCATCCCGGAGTGACATGGCCGGCGGGAAACACAGCCTTCCCCACCTCGGAGCTGAGCTGGACTCCGAAAGCGGACGAACGCGATCGGATCGACTTCGTCTTCGACTCCGCCGACGACGCCCTCGAGGCCACTGCGGCGAAGATCGTGGGCCCGCGCACCTCGGTCGTCCGCGATGAGTTCGTCGAAGAGGATGCTCAGGACGAGTTCTTCACGCCCGAGGCCGCGTGGCCGAGCGACCACAAAGGCAACCTCATCACCTACAGTGTCGACAACGATGACGAGGAGCCGGCTGCAGACGTCGACGGGGACGCCGCAGCCGAGGGATCCGAGGCCGACACGGACTCGGCGGGGGATTCCGAGTCCGGCACGGCTGCCGACAGCGACGCGGGTGCCGCCGAATCGGACACCGACGCTTCGGGGCCCGACGGTGACGCGGGCACGGGTTCGGCTGACGGCGCAGACGACGAGTCCTCCGGCGACGCGGGCGCCGCCGATTCGCCGGACTCCGACGCGGCCACCTCGACGGGTGCCTCAGCGGGGACGAATGGAACTGACGACTCCGGCGGCGCGTCTGAAGCCGAAGACTCCTCTGACGCTGACGGTTCGGAGGCTTCCAGCCCGGTGGGGGACCTCCCCCGGACCGGCATCGGGCTGGCCGGCCTCGGTGCGGGCGCGGTGCTCATCGGGCTGGGTGCGCTCGCCCTTGCGATCGGCCGTCGTCGGGGATGACCCTCAGCTCAGACGGACGCCTCCGAGCAGCTGCCCGCCGGAGGCGATGAGCTCACCGGATCTGAACACGTCCCGGTCGCTCGGGCAGTCCATGATCGCCGAGGTGACCGTATCGGCCTCGAGCAGGACGAAATCGGCCGGGGCGCCGACGGCCAGACCGAAGCGGGCGTCCTCGGTCAGTGCCGAACCGTCCGGACGGGCGCCCGCCATGAGCTGCGCACCTCCGCGGGAGGCGATGTCGAGGCAGCCTTCGATGTCCTCATCGCGGCGGAACCCGTTCGTGAACGCCAGCTGCCAGGTGCGCCGCAGCAGATCACCGTCGCCGTAGGGGCTCCAGTAGTCGCGCTGACCGTCCTCGCCGAGCCCGAGGGCCAGCCGACGTTCGGCGATCGGCGCCTGCGGCAGCACTGCCTTGGCCGGAGCGATGGTGGTCAGGCCGATGCCCGCCTCATCGAGGAGGTCGAGGACCCGGTGGACCTCGGCGTCGGGGTTCGAATTCAGGGCGAAGGCGTGCGAGACCGTCACCTGACCGGACATCGACAGAGCCTTCGTGCGCTTGACGATCTCCTCGAGGGAGAAGACCCCGGCGGTGCCGGTCTCGTGCAGATGGATGTCGACGCCCTTGCCGTGCTTCTCGGCCAGATCGAACACGACATCGAGGTGCGAGACCGGGTCCCGGTCGTAGAGCAGCGGGTCGAGGCCGCCGACGAGATCGGCCCCTTCGCTCAGCGCCGCGTCGAGCAGCTGCCGCACGCCCTCCTCGCGCACGATGCCCGCCTGCGGGAACGCCACGATCTGGAAGTCGAGGACATCGGCATGGGCCCTCAGGGCCTCCTCGACGCCGTGGAACCGCTCCAGCCCGCAGTCGGAGTCGACCTGAGCATGCGAGCGGATGCGGGTCCCGCCCGAGGCGATGATCGTCCCGATCGCATAGGCGGCCTGAGCGGCGACGCCGCGCTCACCGTGCCGCCAGTTCTCCCGATCGTCCATGATCAGGCCGTGCAGGGTGCCGTCGGCGGTGTGGGGACGGAAGGTCTGGCCCATCCGATTCGAATCCAAGTGCGCGTGGACATCGCCGAGGCTGGGCAGCATGATCCGCCCTGCCCCATCGATGACTCCGTCGCGGTTCGACGTGCCATCGTTCCCGGCAGGATCCGTCACCGTGCCTGAGGCGGGGGACACTCTGCCCGAGGCGGGGGAGATGGCGGAGAAGCGTCCCTCGGAGATCTCGACATCGACTGCCCGGGCATCCGCGGTGCGCGGGAAGAGGCGCACATTCCTCACGATCGTCATGGGTCCAGACTACGAACTCTCAGCGGTATACCATTGGAGGCTGTGTCCGCCTGTCGCCGTCCCACGCGAGCGCACAGTCGGCCCGGACCGGGCACCTGGAGACGACCGCCGTCTGAAAGGATGTGCCCATGACGACTTCGCCTGAGCTCGGGTTCCGCCGCTCCCGGGGCCTCGATGCATTGGCTCTGGCCAGCCTCGTCCTCATCGCCGCCTCGCTCCGCCCGGCCGCCTCCTCGCTCGGGCCCGTGCTGTCCGAGGTCACGGCCGGATTCTCCCTCGAGGAGTGGCAGACCGGTCTGCTCACGGCCCTTCCCGGCCTCGTGTTCGCGATCTGCGGCATCATCGCCGTGCCCGTGCTCAGGAGACTCGGCCTCTTCTCCACCCTGGCGCTGAGCTGCGCGTTCATCATCGCCGGCATCGGACTGCGGGCGATCGTCACCGGCTGGGTGGCCTTCGCGCTGCTGACCGTCCTCGCCCTGGCCGGGATGTCGATCGGCAACGTCATCCTGCCCGTCTACGTCAAGACCCGCTTCCCGGACCGGCCGACGCTCGGGGCCACGACCTTCACGGTCTCCCTCGGTCTGGGATCGATGCTGCCGGCCCTGCTCACCGCGCCGCTGGCCGGGCAGCTCGGCGGCTGGCGGTTCGGGCTCGGATTCTGGCTCGTGCTGCCCCTGTCGGCCGTCATCACCTGGACGATTCTGCGCCTGGCCCGCTCCGTGCCCGAACCCGGGCGATCGCAGACCCGGTCGGATGGGCAGCAGAAGGACCAGCCGCCTCGGCGATCGGTGCTGGCCTCACCGAAGGCGCGGTACATGGCGATGTTCTTCGGGCTCCAATCGGCCAATGCCTACGTCCAGTTCGGGTGGCTGCCCCAGATCTACCGGGACGCAGGTCTCGACCCTGTCCTCGCCGGCATCATGCTCACGATCGTCACCTTCGGGGGACTGCCCGGCGGGTTCCTGGCTCCGCAGATCATCGTCCGGGGCATCGCCCCACGCGCCTTCCTCGTCTCCTTCGGCGTCAGCGCCGTCCTCGGCTACCTGGGTCTGCTGTTCGCCCCGGCCACCACGCCGGTGGTGTGGGCGATCCTGCTCGGATACGGCGGGTTCGCCTTCCCCGCCGCGCTCGCCCTCATCACCTCCCGAACCAGGGAGGTCTCGGTCACGGCGGCCACCTCGGCATTCGTGCAGTCCTCCGGCTATGTTCTCGCCGCCATCGGACCCCTGGCCGTCGGTGGTCTGCTCGGCTGGAGCGGGGGCTGGGCGGTGCCGCTGTGGTTCATGATCGCCATCTCCGTGCTCATGGGGATCACCGGATGGCTCTCGGCCGGTCCGGGCAGTGTCGACGAGGAGGTCGTCCTGGGAGCCGGGCGCAGTGGCACCGGCGAGGGAACGTGACCCATAATGGAAGCTCCAGGACCCCATCTGAGGAGAAACGACACCCGTGGACATCAACGATCTCGGCAATGACATCGAAAAGGTACTCGTCTCGGAAGAGCAGATAGCCGCACGACTCGTTGAATTGGCAACCGCCATCGATGAAGACTACAAGGGCAAAGACGTTCTCCTCGTCGGCGTCCTCAAGGGTGCCGTGATGGTCATGGCCGATCTCGCCCGGGCCCTGCACTCGCCGGTGACGATGGACTGGATGGCCGTGTCCTCCTACGGGTCCGGAACCAAGTCCTCCGGCGTCGTGCGCATCCTCAAGGACCTCGACACCGATCTGACCGATCGCCACGTGCTCATCGTCGAAGACATCATCGACTCCGGTCTGACCCTGTCCTGGCTGGTCCAGAACCTGCGCACTCGGGGTGCGGCCACCGTCGAGATCTGCACCATGCTGTGCAAGCCCGAAGCCGTCAAGGTCGACATCGACGTCAAGTACGTCGGCTTCGACGTGCCCAACGAGTTCGTCATCGGCTACGGACTCGACTATGCGGAGAAGTACCGCAATGTGCCCTTCGTCGCGACCTTGGCCCAGCACGTCTACAGCTGAAGACTGACGACGATTACGCCGGCGGCGAACCGAGCACCGGCCCGAGGCCTGTGACGGAATAGATCCCGGCGCATTCGGGCTATGTCGGTGCGAAGTACTAGGCTGTGGGGGATGTTCCCAGGCAGCCTCGGTAGCCTGAAACGGTTGCCCACATCTTATTCCTGAGAGGACTTATGGCCGAGTCGAACAAACGTCGCCCCCTGCTCAACAAGGCGACGAAGGGCCCGTTGGTCTGGATCGTGATGGCACTGCTCGTGGTGTCCATCGGTGCGCTGCTGTTCAGCCAGACCGGATTCAGCCAGATCGACACCGAACAGGGCCTGCAGCTGCTCGACGACGACAAGGTCGAACAGGCGAAGATCGTCGACAAGGACCAGCGCGTCGACCTCACTCTCAAGGACGACTTCGAGGTCGAGGGCAAGGACTACGGCAAGAAGGTCCAGTTCTTCTACGTCGAACAGCGCGGCGAACAGGTGGTCAAGGCCGTCGACTCGGCCGCACCGGACAAGGGCTTCACCGACGAAGTGCCCAAGCAGAGCTGGCTGATGTCCCTGCTGGGCACCCTGATCCCGTTCGTCATCATCTTCGTCGTCTTCTGGTTCCTCATCTCCCAGATGTCGGGCGGGAAGATGATGAACTTCGGCAAGTCGAAGGCCAAGCTCGTCAACAAGGAGAACCCGGACGTCACCTTCACCGACGTCGCCGGCGTCGACGAGGCCCTCGAGGAG
The DNA here is from genome assembly GCA_019117545.1 of Candidatus Brevibacterium intestinavium. Taxonomy (GTDB): domain Bacteria; phylum Actinomycetota; class Actinomycetes; order Actinomycetales; family Brevibacteriaceae; genus Brevibacterium; species Brevibacterium intestinavium. The sequence continues at coordinate 13,862 of DWZN01000115.1, read as the reverse complement.
CTCGAGGAGATCAAGGAGTTCCTCGCCGAACCCGAGAAGTTCAAGGCCGTGGGCGCGAAGATCCCCAAGGGCGTGCTCCTCTACGGCCAGCCCGGCACCGGCAAGACCCTGCTGGCCAAGGCCGTGGCCGGTGAGGCCGGAGTGCCGTTCTACTCGATCTCCGGTTCCGACTTCGTCGAGATGTACGTCGGCGTCGGCGCCTCACGTGTGCGCGACCTGTTCGACCAGGCGAAGTCCAACGCCCCGTGCATCATCTTCATCGACGAGATCGACGCCGTCGGCCGCCAGCGCGGAGCCGGCATGGGCGGCGGACACGACGAACGCGAGCAGACGCTCAACCAGCTGCTCGTCGAGATGGACGGATTCGACGTCAAGACCAACGTCATCCTCATCGCCGCGACCAACCGCCCCGACGTCCTCGACCCGGCCCTGCTGCGCCCGGGCCGCTTCGACCGGCAGATCCCCGTCGAGGCTCCGGACATGCTGGGCCGCGAGCACATCCTCGAGGTCCATGCCGCCGACAAGCCCCTGGCCGACGAGGTCGACCTCTCCCAGATCGCCAAACGCACTCCCGGGTTCTCCGGTGCGGACCTGGCCAATGTGCTCAACGAGGCGGCCCTGCTGACCGCACGCGAGGGTGCCAAGGTCATCGACAACCGGATCCTCGACGAGGCGATCGACCGCGTCATCGCCGGACCGCAGAAGCGCACGCGCCTGATGAACGACAAGGAGCGCCTCGTCACCGCCTACCACGAGGGCGGACACGCCCTGGTGGCCGCGGCGATGAACCAGACCGATCCCGTCACGAAGGTGACGATCCTCCCGCGCGGACGGGCGCTGGGCTACACCATGGTCCTGCCCAGCGAGGACAAGTACTCGACGACCCGCAACGAACTGCTCGACCAGCTCGCCTACGCCATGGGCGGACGGGTGGCCGAGGAGATCGTCTTCCACGATCCGACGACCGGAGCCAGCAACGACATCGAGAAGGCGACGAACATCGCCCGCAAGATGGTCACCCAGTACGGGATGAGCGAGAAGCTGGGCATGGTCAAGATCGGTGACGACCAGTCCGAGCCCTTCGCCGGACGCGGCTACGGCGGCGGTGACGAATACGGGGACTCGACCCTGTCCTCGATCGACCGCGAGGTCCGCGGGCTCATCGACTCCGCCCATGCCGACGCCTACTGGGCACTGACGCACAACCGCGATGTGCTCGACAACCTCGCCTACCAGCTCCTCGAACGGGAAACGCTCGACCAGGCGGCCCTCGCGGCGATCTTCGCCGATGTCACCAAACGCCCGGTCCGTGAGGTCTGGCTCGCCCATGACGACCGTCCCGTGTCCGAACGCGGCCCCATCACCCCGCCCATCTCGCAGAGCGACCGGAACACCGGTGAGGGCTCCGGCGGCGCCGAGGTCGACACCACCGACCTCCCGGGTGCCGGACCCTCGGGGGTGAGCGGACCGAATGTGCCGCACAACCCGCCGGGACCGCAGAACCCGAACGATCCCGGTGCCTCGGGGCCCGGCGGACCCAGCACCATGGGCGATGGGGGCGGACAGAACACGAACGGATTGGACGACGAAAGAGGGAACGACATCTGATGGCCGATATCGAAGAGGTCTCCGCCGGTCTCGGCCCCGCCCCCGCAGGGCGTGAGAACAAGGTCGACCACGACCGCATCGCCGCCGCCGTGCGCGAGATCCTCATCGCCGTGGGGGAGGACCCCGACCGAGAGGGACTCGTCGAGACCCCCAACCGGGTCGCACGAGCCTATGAAGAGGTCTTCGCCGGACTCCACCGCGATCCGGCAGAGGTCCTCGACGTGACCTTCGACATCAGCCACGAAGAACTCGTGCTCGTGCGCGACATCGACCTGTACTCGACGTGCGAACACCATCTGGTGCCCTTCCACGGCGTCGCCCACATCGGCTACATCCCGAGCCGCCAGGGCAAGGTCACCGGTCTGTCGAAACTCGCGCGGCTCGTCGAGATCTACGCGCGCCGCCCCCAGGTCCAGGAGCGCCTGACCTCGCAGATCGCCGACGCGATCGTCGAGCATCTCGACCCCCAGGGAGTCATCGTCGTCGTCGAGGCCGAACACCTGTGCATGACCATGCGCGGGGTCCGCAAGCCCGGGGCCTCGACGATCACCTCGGCCGTGCGCGGTCAGCTGCGCGAAAGCGCCTCCCGCGCCGAGGCGATGAGCCTGATCCTCGGGCGGTGAGTGCCAGTGACCGACAGACCAGCGATGCGCGAGCAGACGAAGATCATGGGCGTCCTCAACGTCACGCCCGACTCCTTCTCCGACGGCGGACGCTATTTCGACCATGACAGGGCCATCGCCCACGGCCTCGAACTCATCGACACCGGCGCCGACATCATCGATGTCGGAGGCGAGTCGACGAGGCCGGGGTCCGTCCGCGTCGATGAGGACGAAGAGCTGCGCCGCGTCGTGCCCGTCATCCGTGAGCTCGCCGCCGCCGGCGCGGTGATCAGCGTCGACACGATGCGCGCCCGAGTCGCGCGGGAGTCCCTGGCCGCCGGTGCCCACATCATCAACGATGTCTCCGCCGGACAGTCCGATCCCACCATGCTCGACCTCGCCGCGGAGTCGGCCGCCCCCATCGTGCTCATGCACTGGCGCGGCTATCTCGACCAGGCCTCGGCGACCTTCCACTACGATGACGTCGTCGCCGAGGTGATCACCGAGCTGCGCACCCGCATCGACGAGGCCATCGCCGTGGGCGTCGACCCGGCGAACATCATCGTCGACCCGGGGCTGGGATTCTCGAAGAACGCCGAACACAACTGGCAGATACTGGCCGCCCTCGACGAGTTCGCCGGCCTCGACCACCGCCTGCTCGTCGCGGCCAGCCGGAAGCGGTTCATCTCGAGCCTGATCAGCCCCGAGGACCCGAAGCTCGCCGAGCAGACGGCCAAGGACCAGGCGACGGCCACGATCTCGGCGCTCTCCGCACAGGCCGGGGCCTGGGCGGTCCGCGTCCACGATCCGGCCACCTCGGCGATCGCCTGCCGTGTCGTCTCGGCCGTGGCCGACCACGCCCCGAGCCCGGCCAGGACCGGAGCACAGGCATGACCGGCACGGCCCCGGACCGCATCGAGCTGCGCGGGCTGCGAGTGCGCGGCAACCACGGCGTCTTCGACTTCGAGAAGCGCGAGGGCCAGGACTTCGTCATCGACGTCACGCTGCACACCTCGGTCAGCCGGGCCGCGGCCACCGACGATCTCAACGAGACGATCCACTACGGTGAGCTCGCCGAGGAGGTCGCCGGCATCGTCGAGGACAACACCTTCGACCTCATCGAGACCCTCGCCGAACGCATCGCCGATCACTGCCTGCGCCTGTGCGACCACGTCGAGGTCGTCGTCCACAAACCCTCGGCGCCGATCCAACGGGCCTTCAACGATGTCCGCGTCGGTGTCGAGCGCTTCCGCACCGCCGCCGAACCCGGCCCGGCACCGGCCGCCGAGGCCTATCTCAATCTCGGGGCCAACCTCGGCGATGCGCGCGACAGTCTCGACCAGGCCGTCGAAGCGCTCGACCGGCACCCGGACATCACCGTCGAGGCACGGTCGTCGCTGTACCGGACCGCGCCCTGGGGCGGGGTCGAGCAGAACGATTTTTTCAACCTCGGACTCATCGTGACCACCACGCTGTCCGCGACCGAACTGCTGGCCGTGGCGCAGGGGATCGAGGTCGCCTGCGGGCGCACCCGTGAGCTGCGCTGGGGGCCGCGGACCCTCGACATCGACCTCATCCGCTTCGGTCACGGCGATGACGAGCTCGTCAGCGACACCGAGCGTCTGATCCTGCCGCATCCGCGCGCTCACGAACGTGCGTTCGTGCTGGCTCCGTGGATCGAACTCGTCGGTGACGTCAACGTCGACACCCCGGAGGGCCGTCGACCGATCGGAGAGGTCCTGAGCGAACTCGACGATCAGGAAGTCGCTCGGATCGCCTCACCATAGCCGATCGTGATCTGAGAGACTGGGACCTATGCAGAGAACTTCCTCGTCCACCCTGGTCGTATGGGCCGTGATCGGCACGGTGCTCGCGGTCGTGGTCGACGTGGTGCTCGAAAGCCAGGGATTCTCACTGCCGGGTCTGCCCTGGTTCGCCGTCATCGGCATGCTCGTCCTCGCCGCGATCCTGCTGGTCCTCGGCTGGCCGATCAAGAAGTGGAACGACGGCGACCGGACCAAGGAGATCGACCCGATCCAGGCGGCCCGCGTCGCCGTCATGGCCAAGGCCAGCGCCCTGACCGGAGCAGGACTGGCCGGATGGTACCTGGGCAACGCCGGCTACTACTTCCTGTCCGCGCCGGGGATCCGCAACGACCTCGCCGCGGGCATGCTCATCGCCATGATCGCCGCAGCAGCGCTGATGATCGTGGGCCTCATCGTTGAGGGATTCTGCGAGATCCCGCCCCAAGACCCACCGGGAGCTGAAACAGCATGAACCGAGAACCGGCGTTCTCCATCGGTGCCGATGTGCCCTTCAACCGCGTCAGCCCGAAGTACGGACTCAAGGAAGTCCTGGCCACCATGATCATCACGGTCCCGCTGCTCATCGTCGCCGTCGTCCTCGCGGTCGTCTTCACCGCCGAAGCGCCATGGCTGCACGCAGTCTGGGCGGCCGTGCTCGTCTACGGGGTCGTGGCCACCATCATCATCGTCCGGCAGGCCCGGGCCATCGGCTACGCCGAACGCTCCGACGATCTGCTCATCCGCCGCGGCATCATGTTCCACAGGGCCACCGTCGTGCCCTACGGGCGACTGCAGTTCGTCGACGTCGACGCGGGCCCCATCGACCGCATGTTCGGCCTGGCCACGGTCAGACTCCACACCGCCTCGGCCGCGACCGATGCCTCGATCCCCGGACTGCCCAGGGCCGAGGCCGATCGGCTCCGCGACAGCCTCGCCGGACTCGGCCGGGCCAATATGGCAGGCCTGTGACCATGAGCCAGGAGTTCTCACCCGCCGAGGCGGCCGCACCCGAGACCTGGCATCGAGTCCATCCGCTGACGCCGATCCTCGAAAGCCTCGGCGTCCTCGTCGGCATCTTCATCGCCGCGGCCTACGGTCTGCAGAACTTCTTCCAATCGGTCGTCGAGGACCTCGCCTCCGGCCGCAGCGTCAACCTGACATTCGCCGGCTGGCTGCGCGAACATCCGCTGGTCGTCCTCGCCGTCGTCGGCGGGATCATCCTGATCCTCCTCCTCACCGCCTTCTTCAGCTGGTTGGCCTGGCGCGTCATCGGCTACCGAGTCGACGCCGAATCGATCTACTACCGGCGGGGTCTGCTGTCGAAGAAGCTGCGCAAGGCCCGCCTCGACCGGGTGCAGTCGATCGACCTGCAGCAGAAGCTGCTGCCCCGGATCCTCGGCATGGCCGAGCTCGTCTTCGACGTCGCCGGCGGCGCCGGATCGAACATCTCCCTGAAGTACCTGTCGAAGAAGCGCGCCGAAGAGCTGCGCGACGAACTGCTCGCCGCAGTCAGGGCGAAGAAGCAGGGTACGCCGGGTCCCGCGCACACGGCCCCGACCACCGGCACGGAGAGGATCGTCGAAGGGACCGAGACGCCCCTGGCCGAGTCCGCGAGCCCTGCCAGCGATGCAGCGGCGACCGGCAGCGACGCCTCGGTGCCCCTCGGCGGACCCGAGGACACCGTCGACCGGTCCGTTCCCGAACGCGGCGACGACAGCCTCGGCGTGCGCCTGAGCAAGCGACTCGGCGCCATGGCCGATGACGTCTCCGGCGAGGCCGAAGACAGCCTCAGCGAACTGCTGGCTCCCTATCGTCTCGCCCCGAGCATCTCCCGGGCCGGCGAGATCATCCGGGTCCCCGTCCACCGGGTCGTCATCGCCTCCCTGCTCAAGACCGAGACCATCATCTCCGTTCTCGTGGTGCTGATCGTCGTCGCCACCGCCATCGTGATGCTGGCACTCGGGGTCAAGGAAGCCTTCATCCCGATCCTCGTCGGTGTCCTGCCCGGCGTCTTCGCGGCCTTCTCCGTCTTCCGGAAGAACCTCGACAATGCGAACTTCGTCGTCCGCCTCGGCGAATCCGGGCTGGCCGTCAACCACGGTCTGTTCTCCACCTCGCGAAAGGTCATCCCGCTCGACCGGATCCAGGCCGTGTGCCTGCACCAGCCGCTGCTGTGGCGCTGGGCCGGATGGTGGCAGGCCGAATACAACATCGCCAGCGCAGGCGGCAGCAGCGATTCGAACCTGCTGCTGCCGGTCGGCGACATCGACCAGGCGCTGCTCATGGTCGGACTGGCGCTGCCGGACCCGCAGCTGCCCGAGGGCATCGGCGCCGACACCCTCGTCCGCTCGGCCATGTACGACCGCCGGTCGACCGATCCGCAGGCCGCTGCCGCCGAGGACCTCTTCCACGGCCAGCCCCGCTCCTCACGGTTCCTCGACCCCCTGGTGTGGAAGCGGCGGGCCTATGCTCTGACCGGTTCGATGCTCGTGCTCAGGCTCGGAGTGCTCGACCGCCGCGTCGACTTCGTCCCACATGTGCGAGTGCAGTCGCTGCGCTACCATCAGGGACCGCTGATGCGGGCGTTCGGCCTCGGCTCGGTGGCCGTGCACTCGACGGCCGGGCCCATCAACCCGTGGGTCACCCATCAAAGCGTCGATGCGGCGAAGCGCTTCTTCACCGAACACGCCGACCGCACCCGCATCGCACGCCAACGCTACGATGCCGCCGCGAAGACGGCGGAGACCGTGAAGGAGGACGAAGGATGAGCCAGGAGGACGCGCCGCGTCTGGGCATCGGAATCATCGGCTGCGGTCGGGTCGGAGCCACCATCGGGGCCGCCTGGAGGCAGGCCGGGCACGCGATCATCGGACTCAGCGCCACCTCGGCGGCCAGCCTCGATCGCGCCGAGGACATGCTGCCCGGGGTCCCGATCCTCGACCCGGACGAGGTGGCCGAACGTGCCGAACTCGTGCTGCTGGCCGTGCCCGATGACGAGATCGCTCCGCTGGTGACCGGGCTGGCCGACCTCGGACGCATCCACGCCGGTCAGATCCTCCTCCACTGCTCGGGCCGGTACGGCACCAGCGTCCTCGAAGCGGGGACGAGGCTCGGCGCCCTGCCCATCGCCTGGCACCCGTCGCTGACCTTCACGGGCACGGACGTGGATCTGCCGCGTCTGCGACAGGCGACGATCGCCGTCACCGCTGCCGCACCGATCCGTCCGGTGGGCGAAGCGCTCGTCGTCGAGCTGGGCGCCGAGCCGATCGAGATCGCCGAGGCCGACCGGCCGCTCTACCATGCGGCCATCACCCACGCCTCGAACCATTCGATCACGATCCTGTCCGAAGCCATGGAGATGCTCACCGAGGCGGGGGTCGACGAACCCTCCCATGTTCTGCACGCCCTCGTCGACGCCAGTGTGGCCAATACCCTCCAGAACGGGACGAAGGCGCTGACCGGACCGGTCAGCCGCGGCGACGTCGGCACCGTCGAATCCCATCTGGCCGCACTGAGCGAATACAGCCTGAGCCGATCGCATCCCGGGGCGCGCAACAGCTATATCGCCCTGGCCCGGTCGACCACCGCGAAGGCACTGACGATGGGACGGATCACCGAGGCCCAGGCTCAGGAGATCCTGGCGATCCTCGACTGAGTCCGAATTCCCCCGCATGCCCGGTCCACGGTAGCCTTGGACCATGGCGAATACCGACTCGAAGACACCTGAGAACGCAGACCTTTCACCCGAGCATCTCGATCCCGAGCAGATCCGGATCCGGAAGGAAAAGCGCCAGCGTCTCCTCGATGACGGAACCGAGGCCTACCCCGTATCGGTGCCCCGCACCCACACCCTCTCCGAGGTCCACGCCGCCCATGACGGGCTCGAGGCGGGGGAGGAGACCGACGTCGTCGTCGGCGTCATCGGCCGCGTCGTCTTCGTCCGCACCACCGGCAAACTGTGCTTCGTGACGCTGCAGTCCGGGGACGGAACCCGCCTGCAGGGGATGCTCTCGCTGCGAGAGGTCGGTCAGGAGCGCCTCGATGACTTCAAGACCGATGTCGACCTCGGCGATTTCCTGTTCCTGCACGGTCGGGTGATCAAGTCCAAGCGCGGAGAGCTGTCCGTGCTCGCGGACTCCTGGTCCCTGGCATCGAAGGCGATTCGCCCCCTGCCCGGGCTGCACACCGAACTGGCCGAGGACACTCGGGTCCGTCAGCGCTATCTCGATCTCATCACCCGCGAACAGGCACGGGAGACGATGCGCACGCGAGCCAAGGTGATGACCTCGCTGCGCCGGACCTTCGCCGAGCAGGACTTCATCGAGATCGAGACCCCGATGCTGCAGACCATGCACGGAGGAGCCTCTGCCCGCCCGTTCAAGACCCACATGAACGCCTACGACATCGACATGTACCTGCGCATCGCGCCGGAGCTGTTCCTCAAGCGGGCCATCGTCGGCGGGATCGAGAACGTGTTCGAGATCAACCGCAACTTCCGCAACGAAGGCGCCGACTCCACGCATTCGCCGGAATTCGCCATGCTCGAGGCCTACCAGTCCTTCGGCGACTACCACTCGATCGCCGACCTGACGAAGACCCTGATCCAGAACGCGGCGCAGGACGCCACCGGATCGATGGTGGTCACCCTCGAGGACGGCACGGAATACGATTTCGGCGGCGATTGGGCTGTCGTGAGCATGTACGATTCCCTGACCGAGCTCTCGGGTGTCGAGGTGACCCCGGAGACCGGGCTCGATGTGCTCGACAGGATCGCCGCCGACAACGACGTGGACCTGTCAGGGGTCTTCCGCTCGCACGGCAAGTACGTCGAGGAGCTGTGGGAGCACTTCTACCAGGACCGTCTGTGGGCTCCGACCTTCGTCACCGACTTCCCGGTCGACACCTCACCTCTGGTGCGCGAGCACCGGTCGAAGCCGGGTGTCGTCGAGAAGTGGGACCTCTACGTGCGCGGGTTCGAACTGGCCACCGGCTACTCGGAGCTCGTCGACCCGATCATCCAGCGTCAGCGCTTCGAAGCCCAGGTCGCCGACGCGGCCAGGGGCGACGATGAGGCGATGGGTCTCGACGAGGACTTCCTCACGGCCATGGAGCACGGGATGCCGCCGACCGGCGGAATGGGAATGGGCCTCGACCGCCTCCTCATGGCATTGACCGGTTTGGGAATCCGGGAAACCATTCTGTTCCCATTCACCAAGCCTTTGGCGGCTTCGCACGAGGACACGGCTCAGGAGGGCTGATCACGATGCTCGATATCATCAAAGCGCTGCTCCCATCGATCTGCGTGGCACTATTGTTCTGGTATGTCATTAGGAACATCTTCCGTGCCGATCGCAATGAACGCGAACAAGTCGATAAATACTATTCGGAGATCGACGTTAGCGAAGTCGAGAATAATCCGGAATCGGATGTTAAGATGACTTCGACAAAGTCCTCTGATTATGAAAAGAGTGAACATGGCAAGGGAAATGCGCCTCGTTCTCACAGATGATTTCGACGGAACAGAAGCGTCAGAAACCGTTCGCTTCAGCCTGGACCAGGCAACCTACGAACTCGAACTCTCGGCCGAGAATGCCGAGAAGCTCCGCGAGACCTTCGCCCCATACATCGCCAAAGCGCGTCGCGTAGCCAATACCGGAGGCCGCGGCCGCCGCAGCGGTTCGTCAGGTCCCAAGCGGGACACCGCGAAGATCCGCGAATGGGCCCAGAACAACGGCTACCAGCTCGGCGACCGCGGTCGTATCCCGCTCGAAATCGTCGAAGCCTATGAGGCTGCGGAGAAATAAGGGACCCGTCCGTCCGAAAACCGAAATGAGACCTGAGGGGTCGGCGAATTCCATCGCCGGCCCCTCAGGTCTTTGTCGGTCGGCTCAGAGGCGAATTCTCGAATAGGACGGCGGCTGGTCCGAGCTAAATCACCGTCGTGAGCCCAGCACAGACAATTGTCAGGAAATGGACGGCGAAAAGGGATGTGAGTCAGGTCTCCGGCGAATATGGCAATGAATGCTCGATCGAAGCAAGGGAGCCTGTGCTCTGTCCACGGCCTCGCATCCGGATCTCCTGAAGGACGGATACGACGCCTGGCGTGGATTCAATCGGATGGATTCAGTTGGGCTCTCGCCGCTGACAAAAGCTCGGGATCTCCTGTCTGCAACGCGAACAGGCCGAGTTCGACGGGGGAGGTCGAATAGAGCTCAGCGCAGTGGTCGGCGAATCTCGGCCAGACTCGACCACCGGCTTGCACATAGTGGGCGATCGTCGCTTCGAAGGCCGCGGCCGAGACGCTTGCCCGGTGGAACATGAAGTCTCTGGCCGGGTCGCTGATGGCAGCGGTCGTCCAGTCGAGGATGCTGAGATTGGTCGGCCCGTCCATGAGCTGATGGGCCGGATACACTTCACCGTGGGTCACGGTCGTGAAAGTCGGCCAATAGCTGTCGTCGTCGAGCCACTGATTCCACCGGCGGGACAGTTCAGGTGCCACCTCGAACTCGCAGACGACTCGATCGATGTCCTCACGCTTGTGCTGCCGCACCTCGGCGGGGGAGAGCTCGGGGATGCCCGAGTCGCGCACCAGCGCCGGATCGACGGTGTGGAGTTCGGCGAGGAAGTTCCCGAGCGAGGCCGCGTACTCGGGGGACTCGACGTCGAAGTGCCACCGGGGCCCTCCCCGCTCGTCGATGGTCAACCCGGGATCGCCGGGCAGAAGCGGGTAGGCGATGAGCTCAGCCGTATGGATCTGCCAATCCGGGACAGCGACGCTCAGATGGGGTGCGATGGCGCTGAGGAACCGGCCCTCCACGGCGGCACGGTTCGCGGCATCCGGCCTCCTGGGGATCCGCAGCACCCAGGAAAGACCGTCGGCCGCCTCGGCGATGGCGACCTGGAAGTCGAGTCCGAGTTCATTGACGCTCACGGTTCCGGAGATCTCGAGGCCATGGGCGCGGGCCAGTTCTCGGATCGTCGCCTCACGATCTGTGGGCATGCCTCTGCCTCTCTGCGCTCATCGGGTGGGGTCTCAAGTCTAGTGTCCGACGGGTGCGGACGTGAGGTTGCAGCGAGCGGATGCGGAGCCGATGAGGGTGGTTGTCAGCACGGTGGCGGAGTGGAACGATGAGTCCACCCTGTTGATCGGTTCCCCGAGATCAACGGCAACCGAACGGACAGGAAGGAGAGAGCGCATGAATGCCACTGCCATCATCTGGACAGCTGTCGTGATCGTCGCCGTTCTCATCATCATCGGCATCATCGTCGCAGTGAGTCGGAAGGCCGCAGCGAAGAAGCGCGAACATCAGCGCGAAGAAGCTGCCAGGATCCGCCAGGAGACAGCCGAGTCCGAACACCAGCTGCATGCTCGCGAGGCCGAGGCGCAGCAGCGCAGGGCCGAAGCCAAGCAGGCCGACGCCGATGCCGAAGTGCAGGCCGCGGAGGCCAAGCGCAGACAGGCCGAAGCGGAACGGTTGGACGCCGATGCCGCCGAGCGCGACCGTGTCGCGCGCGCCGAGCGCGATGAGCACGAACGCCGGCTGCGTCACGCCGATGACCTCGACCCCGATACCGAGGAGAACGGGCCCGAGGGCGGCGGCATCGACCCGCGGGCCGACCGAGGACCCTCTGCAGATCCTGACTCACCGAAGCACTGAGAAGCCGGTCCGGCAGGCAGCCTCTGCCCGCTGGATCAGTGGAGATCCTTCTGCACGGTCTGAGCGGTCGGCCCTCGCGCGGCCAGGCGCTTTCGCGCGGTCGGCCGCTTCGGCCGGCTGCTTCGACGATGGCAAGTGAATTTCGCCGACAGCCAAACGGTTTCGGCTCATGGCGAAACCTGCAATAGAACCGCGCTGATCGTCGTTAGGCTCAGAAGAATAAGAAGACCGAGGAGGATGGATATGTTCGAGCGGTTCACCGACCGAGCACGCCGCGTCGTGGTGCTCGCACAGGAAGAAGCGAAACTTCTCAAACACAACTACATCGGCACCGAGCACATTCTGCTCGGCCTGATCCACGAGGGTGAAGGCCTGGCAGCGAAGGCTCTCGAGGGCATGGACATCTCCCTCGAACAGGTGCGCGACCAGGTCCAGGAGATCATCGGACAGGGCCAGCAGGCACCGAGCGGACACATTCCCTTCACACCGCGGGCGAAGAAGGTCCTCGAGCTCAGCCTCCGTGAGGCGCTGCAGCTGGGACACAGCTACATCGGCACCGAGCACATTCTGCTCGGCCTCATCCGCGAGGGCGAGGGAGTAGCCGCTCAGGTGCTGGTCAAGCTCGGCGCCGACCTCGGACGGGTTCGCCAAGAGGTCATCAAGCTGCTGTCGGGCTACCAGGGCAAGGAGCCCGTCTCGGCCGGTGGGCGCGAAGAGGGCACCCCCTCGGGTTCGCTCGTGCTCGACCAGTTCGGCACCAACCTCACCGCTGAGGCCCGTGAGGCCAAGCTCGACCCGGTCATCGGCCGGCACGAGCAGATGCAGCGCGTGATGCAGATCCTCTCCCGCCGCACGAAGAACAACCCGGTCCTCATCGGCGAACCCGGTGTGGGCAAGACTGCCGTCGTCGAGGGACTGGCGCAGGCCATCGTCAACGGTGATGTGCCCGAGATCCTCACCGACAAGCAGCTCTACACTCTCGACCTCGGCTCGCTGGTCGCCGGTTCCCGCTACCGCGGCGATTTCGAGGAACGACTGAAGAAGGTGCTCAAGGAGATCCGCACCCGCGGTGACATCATCCTCTTCATCGACGAGATCCACACCCTGGTGGGTGCCGGTGCCGCCGAAGGCGCGATCGATGCCGCCTCGATCCTCAAGCCCATGCTGGCTCGAGGGGAGCTGCAGACCATCGGCGCGACCACTCTCGACGAGTACCGCAAGCACATCGAGAAGGATGCCGCCCTCGAACGTCGGTTCCAGCCGATCCAGGTGCCCGAACCGTCGCTGGCGCATTCGATCGAGATCCTCAAGGGACTGCGCGACAAGTACGAGGCCCACCACAAGGTCACCGTCACCGATGGTGCCCTGGCGGCCGCGGTGAATATGTCCGATCGCTACATCAACGACCGGTACCTGCCGGACAAGGCGATCGACCTCATCGACGAAGCCGGTGCGAAGCTGCGGATCTCGCGTCTGTCCGTGCCTCAGGAGATCCGGGACCTGGAGGAGAAGATCCTCGAGGCCCGCCACCGCAAGGAAGCCGCGATCGATGCTCAGGACTTCGAGCTGGCCGCTTCGGAGCGCGACTCCGAGATGAAGCTGGCCAAGGAGAAGGAAGAGCAGACCGAGGCCTGGCGGAAGTCCGGCACCGACACCTCCAAGGTCGTCGATTCGGATCTCATCGCCGAGGTGCTCGCCTCCGCGACCGGCATTCCCATCTTCAAGCTCACCGAGGAGGAGTCCTCGCGTCTGCTGCGGATGGAAGACGAGCTGCACAAGCGCGTCATCGGCCAGGACGACGCGGTCAAGTCGATCTCTCGGGCGATCCGCCGCACCCGCGCCGGACTCAAGGACCCGAAGCGGCCGTCCGGTTCGTTCATCTTCGCCGGACCCACCGGTGTGGGCAAGACCGAGCTGGCCAAGGCGCTGTCCGAGTTCCTCTTCGGCGATGAGGACTCCCTCATCAGCCTCGATATGTCGGAGTACTCGGAGAAGCACACCGTTTCGCGTCTGTTCGGTTCGCCTCCGGGATACGTCGGGTACGAAGAGGGCGGTCAGCTGACGGAGAAGGTCCGCCGGAAGCCGTTCTCGGTCGTCCTCTTCGACGAGGTGGAGAAGGCCCATTCGGACATCTTCAACTCGCTGCTGCAGATCCTCGAAGACGGACGTCTGACCGACTCCCAGGGTCG
>DWZN01000114.1 GCA_019117545.1 Candidatus Brevibacterium intestinavium | reverse complement strand
CGAAGCGCGGAGGTCCTCGCCGCCGAACGCAACAGGACCGCCGGTGAGGAGGCGAGAGTGCTCGCCGGCAAGCTCCGGCACGGCCTGCAGTGGCGGGCCCGGCGACTGGCTCGAAGACTCCGGCACCTCGGCAGGTGAACCGCGCTCGACGTCGCGCCGCCCTTCGGAAGGCGCGGTCGAACTCGGCACACGCGGACAGACGTCGGCCCCACCACCTCGGCGAGGGGATGGGGCCGAACTCTCGGCTGCAGTCGGGCCGAACCCGAACTCAGCTCAGACGGTGACCTTGCGCAGCGAATCGATCTTCGACTCCTCGCCCGGCATGACGCGCTTGACTCCGTCGCCGAAGGCGGTCTCGAGCACGCGGACCCCCTTGACCAGCGAGGCGAACTCGCGCGGTTCCATCGATGCCGACTGATCCGAGCCCCACATCGAGGAATCCAGCGTGATGTGGCGTTCGATGGTGACGGCGCCGAGGGCCGCGGCGGCGAAGGAGATCTCGAGGCCGAGCTCGTGGCCGGAGTAGCCCACGGGCACGCCGTAGCGCTGTCGCATGGCCGGGATCGCTGTGAGGTTGACCTCTTCGGGCGGCAGCGGATACGTCGAGGTGGCGTGCATGAGCACGAGCCTGTCGCGGTCGAAGACCTCCACGGCGCGGTCGAGGGTCTCCCAGTCGGACATGCCCGAGGAGCAGAGGACGGGCTTGCCGGTGGCGGCGATGGCCCGCAGCAGTGTGAGATCCGTCAGCGAGGCCGAGGCCACCTTATAGGTGAGCGCATCGAACTCGTTCTCGAGGAAGTCGACGGAGTCGGTGTCCCATGGGGAGGCGAACCACTGCAGTCCGACTTCCTTGGCGTAGCGGTCGATCTCGGCGTATTCCTCGATGCCGAACTCGACGCGGTGCTTGTAGTCGATGTAGGTCATCTCGCCCCACGGGGTCGAGCGGATCTTCGACTTCTGGTGTTCGGGCACGGCAACCTCGGGGTTGCGCTTCTGGAACTTCACGGCCTGCGCACCGGCGGTGACGGCGACATCCATGAGCTGCTTGGCGATCTCGACGTCTCCGTTGTGGTTGATGCCGATTTCGCCGATCATGTACACGGGCTGGTTCGGGCCGACGAGGTGGTTCCCGATGGCCACGGGGGCGAGTCGATCAGTCATGAAACCTGCTTTCGGTTGGCACGCGGTTTGGCTGCGTGGTCGGTGAGCAACGGCTGTTGCTGCTGGATGGACGGTTGACGGTCAGGGAAGGTGGACGGGTGTCCGGTCGCATGCCGGGGCGGGGTCGCCTCGGCGGCGGACACGGGAGTCAGTGTCGGGGCGTGGAGGGGACCGGTCGCCTCGGCGGGGATGGGGATGAGATCGCAGACCTCGCGGACTGCGCCTCTGCCCCCGGGGCGGTCGAGGACGACGCGGGCGGCGGCGAGGACCTTGGGGTGGGCGTCGGCGACGGCGATGGGCCAGCCGACGACGTCGAAGGCCTCGAGATCGTTGATGTCGTTGCCGACGTAGGCCACGCGGGCCGGGTCGAGGCCGTTGGACTCGATCCAGGCGCTGAGGATGTGCGCCTTGCTGTCGATGCCCTGTGCGACGTCGACGTTCAGCTTCTCCGCGCGGCGGGTCACGACCGGGTTGCGCTCCTTGGACAGGATCATCACCGGCACCTCGGCCCTCACGAGGCGGGAGATGCCCATGCCGTCGCCGCGGTGGACGCGGACCTGCTCGTTGCCGTCCTCGTCGACATAGGCTCCGTCGTCGGTGTGGACGCCGTCGAAGTCGGTGACCAGGGCGTCGACGTCGATGACCTGCGCGGTCTCCTGGGTGGAGGCGATGGCGCGGACGAGGGACAGGTCGGACATGTCGTCGATCTCGCGGGCATGTTCGGGTGGGACCTCCTCGATGCCGATGCGGCCGAAGAAGCGGTGCTCATGTTTCAGCAGGCCGGCGGTGCGCATGACGTAGAAGGCGCCGGTCTCGTTGTAGTGCTTGGCCCGGTCCTGGCGACGGGGGCGGTAGGCGGCCTCATGGCCGACGGCCACGGCCCGGTCGTCGTCGATCCGCCACAGGAAGGAGTGGTCCTCGACCGCGGAGAACACGACATCGGCCTCATCGTCTTCGACCGCGCGCACCGCGTTCTCGACGGAGGCGGAGTCGATGAACGGCGAGGTGCACTGCATGAAGACCGTGATGTCGTAGTCCTCGTCGAGGGTCGACAGGGTATGGATGAGCGCGGATTCGCTGGTGGCGGTGTCGCCGGCGATCTCTGCGGGACGGTGGGAGACCTCGGCGCCGGTGCGCAGGGCTTCGGCGGCGATGCCCTCGTGGTCGGTCGAGACGATCACGCGGTCGATGCTGGGGCTGGACTTCGCGGCGTTGATGGCGCGGGCGAGCAGGGAGACGCCGGCGACCTTCTGCAGGTTCTTCAGGGGGATGCCCTTGGACCCGCCGCGGGCCGGGATGATCGCGACCGTGCGGTGTGGGGCGGGGGAGGTGGTGGGGGTGTGCGCGGCCTGCTGATCGGGCGCGGTGGTGGGCGCATCCGGCGTGTGCTCGGATGCGGTGTGCTCGGGAGTCGTCGAAAGGTCATTCACAATGATTCGACGCTAACGACGCGGTGTTACCTCGAGGTGAACGCGCCATGTCGCCGAGGCGACCCTTCGATGGCGAAGCCGTGACGGACCGGGCGGTCTCACGCGCCGGAACCGCCGATCAGCGCCAGGTGATGTTCCACATGCGGTCGTTCCAGTCCGAGAAGGGGATGACCTCTCCGGTGTAGACCGGCCAGAAGTAGGCGAAGGCGATGACGGCGGCGGCGAGGATGAGCCCGACGGTCAGCCGACGGGCCACCAGCGCTCCCGAGACGCGCGGGCCGAAGCGTCGACGGTGGGCTCCCGGGGGTGCCGATGCTCGTGCTCGTCCCCACAGCAGGGTCAGGCAGTAGGTGAGCGCGAGGACGACGAAGGGGACCATGACGATGGTGTAGAAGGTGAAGATGGTCCGTTCCTGGTAGGCGAACCACGGCAGCCAGGTCGCGGCCAGTCCGGCGAGGATGACGGCCGGGCGGACGTCGCGGCGGATGATCCACACGACGAGGCAGACGAGGATCGCCAGCGGCGCCAGGCCCCAGATCACCGGGTTGCCCACCGAGGTGATCGCCGAGGAGCACTTGTCCGCCACGCATCCCATATCGCCATGGCCGTAGGACTCGTAGTAGAACGACGTCGGCCGCCACTGCACGATCCATCCCCACGGGTTCGACATATAGGGGTGCTCGGAGTCGAGGCCGACGTGGAACGAATACGCCGTGGAGTGGTAGTGGACCAGTGACGGCAGCCATTGCAGCCAGTCCGGCAGCGACTGCCACCACCCGGTGTTCTCCGCCGCCCACTGCCGGTCCCACGCATCGTCCGAGCGGATCCATCCGGCCCAGCAGGCGAGGTAGGACACGAAGGCGACCGGCACGAGCTTGAGGAACGAGGGAATGCTGTCGCGGATGAACATGCCCAGCCACGGGTGGACGACGCCGGCCCGATACCGCGAATGCACATCCCAGGCCACGAGGAGGATCCCGAACGCGGCGGCCGCATACAGCCCCGACCACTTCACGCCCATGGCCAGGCCCACACTGATGCCGGCAGCGATGACCCAGGGACGCACGCCGAGGCGGGGCCCGAAATTCATCTCGTCCCGACGCCGACGACGCTCCCGCACACGCGCAGGTGCGGATGCGTCCGCGGCGGACGCGGCTGGGGACGCGGTCGTCTCGGGAGTCGGAGCGGTTCGTGCGGTCGCCTCGGCGGGCGATGGCGTCTGCGGCGATGATGTCGCCTCGGCGGTCGGAGTGGTTCGTGCGGTCGCCTCGGCGGGGGTGGGCTCCGATGTTGTCGAGGTGCGTTTCGACCAGCTCGCGAGGCGCTTCGTCACCTGTTCTCGGTCAAGGAGGACGAAGTAGAAGGCGAGGAGGACGAAGGCCATGAGCACGATGTCGAGCAGGCTCGTGCGGGAGTGGACGAA
>DWZN01000113.1 GCA_019117545.1 Candidatus Brevibacterium intestinavium | reverse complement strand
CTGCTGTGCGCCGGCGTCACCGTCTACAAGGCACTCAAGCGCACCGAGGTCCGACCCGGCCAATGGGTCGTCATCTCCGGCATCGGCGGACTCGGCCACATCGCAGTGCAGTACGCGGTGGCGATGGGCATGCGCGTCGTCGCCGTCGATGTCGCCGATGACAAGCTGGCGCTGGCGAAGAAGCACGGAGCGGAGATCACGGTCAACGCCTTCGCCGAGGATCCGGCCGAGATCATCCAGGACAAGATCGGCGGCTCGCATGGTGTTCTCGTCACCGCCGTGCATCCGAAGGCCTTCGGGCAGGCGATCGGCATGACCCGCCGAGGCGGGACCATCGTATTCAACGGTCTGCCTCCGGGTGACTTCCCCGCGCCGATCTTCGACATCGTGCTCAAGGGCCTGACGATCCGCGGTTCGATCGTCGGCACTCGCCAGGACATGGTCGAAGCCCTCGAGTTCTATGCCGCCGGGAAGATCCACCCGACGTTCACGAAGAGGCCGCTCGAGGATATCAACGAGATCTTCGACGAGATGGTCCACGGCAAGATCGACGGTCGCGTCGTCATCGAGTACTGACCGGCGAACGGCCTGCGGCGGCCCTGCACCCTCGCTCGAGGGAGGCAGGGCCGCCGTTTCGCTGCGGGGCAGCGGTGTGGTGGGGATCTCGGGGCGGGATTGGACGTGGTGGGACCGGCTTCGTTAGACTGAAGTCACCCAAGACCGTCGGTCTTCGCGGTTGCATTCGGATCCGCCATCGGATCCAGGTGCCCGCGGACGAAGACTCCCAGTGAGTGTCCCACGCAGGTGAGCTCGAGATACTTCCGCTGGTTTCCTCTCGGAATCCGGTGTCAAGCGTTTCACGCCTTCCTGCGTGGAGCGCTTTTTCTGTGTGTCGGGGCGGACCGGACGACTTATGAAAGGAACACCATGGCGAGGCCAGACAAGGCAGCCGCAGTCGAGGAGATCAAACAGCGGTTTGAGAACTCCGACGCTGTGTTGCTGACCGAGTACCGCGGTCTCACCGTCGCGCAGCTGAAAGAGCTGCGCGTCTCTCTCGGTGAGAACGTCAGCTACGCCGTGGTAAAGAACACGCTGACCAAGATTGCAGCCAAGGAAGCCGGAGTCACCGGTCTCGATGAGCACCTCAATGGGCCCACCGCGATCGCGTTCGTCAACGGCGAACCGCCCGAGGCTGCCAAGGCTCTGCGTAACTTTGCCAAGGCGAACCCCCAGCTCGTGGTCAAGGGCGGCTACTTCGATGGAGCCGCACTCAGCCCCGAGCAGGTCAACCAGCTCGCCGACCTCGAATCCCGCGAAGTGCTGCTTGCAAAGGCAGCCGGTGCCATGAAGGCAAGCCTCCACCAGGCGGCTTACCTCTTCACCGCTCCGCTGGTCAAGGCCGCGCGCACTGTCGATGCTCTCCGCGAGAAGCAGGACGACACTCCCGCTTCGTAAAGCCTGAGCATCACCCCCAACAAACCCGGTCACCGACCGTGACCAAAACAGGAAGGACTAGCCACCATGGCTAAGCTCACCACCGACGAGCTCATCGAAGCTTTCAAGGAGCTCACCCTCATCGAACTCTCCGAGTTCGTCAAGAAGTTCGAAGAGGAATTCGACGTCGAGGCTGCCGCTCCGGCCGCCGCCGTCGCCGCTGCCCCTGCCGCCGGAGGCGGAGAGGAACCCGCTGAAGAGCAGACCGAATTCGACGTCATCCTCGAATCGGCCGGCGAGAAGAAGGTTCCCGTCATCAAGGAGGTCCGCGGACTGACCTCTCTCGGACTGAAGGAAGCCAAGGACCTCGTCGACGGAGCCCCCAAGCCCGTCCTCGAAGGCGCTTCGAAGGAAGACGCCGAGAAGGCCAAGGAGACCCTCGAGGCTGCCGGCGCCACCGTCACCCTCAAGTGATCCGACTGCGGCAGCCTGACTGACCGCAGACTGCAGAGCCCCACAGCACATGCTGTGGGGCTCTTCGCATTCCAGCTCGGTCATTGACAGCGAACGAGGGCGTGTGGCAGATCTGCAACTGCGAGGTTTGCTGAAACAGGTGTAGTGCGTATTAGTCTTGTGAGGTGACTGAGAAGACGAGCACGACCGAGTCGCTGGGGAGACTGCGATCCCGGATCCGCGACGCTTGGGACCTCGACCCGGTCTTCATCGATCCGATCATCGCCCCAGGTCTGACGAAGAACCAGAAGCTCTCGGTGAAGCGAGCCTCCGAGAACACGGCGGAGTCGGGAATTCCGCATTTCATCGCGATCGTGCCCGAGATCGCGCTGGCCGTCGGCGACGACTGGGACAGATTCACCGCCGACCTCGCCTATGTCGTTCACGCCGACGGCGATGCGGAGCAGAGTCTCGTCCTCTTCAGCGAGGGGGCATCGGCAGCGGCCGCGCGTGCTTATCTCGTCGACGACAACGGACCGGTGGTACCTCCGGATGCCGCGAATCTGACGAGATCGGCCACTGACGACTTCCTGCCGGTCGAGTTGTCGGTTCCCTATCTCCTCGGCGTCCTCGTTGCCGCGGCGAAGGGAACTCAGCCGCCGGATCCGCCCGACTTCGACACCCGCGATCCCGGAGACCGGAGCGAGGACTACATCGAGGCAACGGGCCTGGGCAATGGCAATCCCGACGTCACGGTGTTCGGGGCTGCCGCTGTCGCTGCGCTCGGGCTGAGCGTGTGGCTGATGCGGCGCAGAGAGAAGTACTCCTGGAAGACGAGCCTGACGACGGCTCCCGAACTGGTCAGATCGGCCCGGCTGCGGTCGCGTGCCGATCAGGTCCTCGAGCCGCTGCCGGAACCGCATGAGCCCAGCGAAGAGACATGGCAGCTGTACGATCGCGGTCGGCGCATCCAGGATGCGCTGAGAGCGCTCGTCGAATCGCATCCCGATTGGGCGGACAACCCTGACTTCGCCCACCGCTGCGGAGTGTTCGTTCTCGTATCGACCGACAAGTGGGTCCGGAAACGGCTGCGGGGATCGAGTTCGGCAGACGAGGAAGCCCCTCGCTTCTGCTTTCTCTTCCCCCATCACAGAGGCGGGATCGAGAGGTTCGCCCTCGAACAGAACAGAACGATGCTGAGAGTCGACCTGTGCGAGCACTGCCGAGCGGAGATCAATGCCGGGCACGAACCCGAACGTCTCATGGTGCCCAAGCGTCCCGGATCGAAGCGGGCTGTGCCCTATTTCCGACGTTCGGACGCTTATGCGGCTTCGGGATTCGGCAGCTTCCAACCCCTCGAGGACGCACTGGTGGAGGCACAGAGCGTTCGGGCGGGGCAGGAGCGTTCGCGATGAGGCTGTGGTTGAGATGGGTCGTGGCCGTCATCGTCTTCGCCGTCGTGGTCACCGGTGCGACGGTCTGGACGACGGCGGAGTTCGATGCGGCCAAGCAGGCGCGGATCGCGGCCGAGGACAGCGATGAGATCGTCGTCGATTCGATCTATTCCGATCGGATCGAAGGACAGTACGACGCCGATTACGACCGGGGCCGCTATCGGACGATCGCGAAGTCCTTCGAATCCGACCCGATCTTCCTCGACGGCTACCGGGCCTTCTCGGTCGACGACGCCGAGCTCGAGACGATCCGCACAGAGGTCGACGGGCTCGACGTGCCGATCTACGTGGCATTTCTGTCCAACTCGGAACTCGACGACGCTGATGGAGACGCCGACCTGCTCGCGGCTCGGATCGCCGCTGAGCTGTCAGACGAGCGGGCCACCGTTCTGGTCGTCGGGCTCATGGACGAAGGAATCGGCAGCACGGGAGCCGTCCGGGATCTCAGGTCACGTCCGCGGACCGACCCCGATGAGTCGGCCTCGGCCGCCGCAGTCGACTACGTGCGGGCATTGAAGAGTACGGAGGTCGAGGACGCGACCACAGTCTATTCGTCGAAGACCGACGACGACGGCAGACCGCTCGTGGTCAACGAAGACACCTCTGAGGACCCGCGCACGTTGGCCTATCCCGCCGGTGCGGCCGTCGGAGGCATCGGACTGGGCCTCCTCGTCGGAGGGGGTCTGGGCATCGGCGGAGTACTGGTGAGGCGCAGGATCAGGGAGAAGTGACGAAGCGATGAGCGCAGACGCACAGCAGATTGCCGCAGCACTGGAGACGGATCCGTTCTTCATCGACGAATCCCTCGAAGGTTCGCTCAATGCCGGCCTGATGGACAAAGCACAGGAGACAGTCGACGATCTCGAGTTCGACGTCTACGTCATCGCCGTCGACGATGACTACAACGATCGGGATCTGCTCGGGCAGATCATGGACTCAAACGGCGGCGAAGGTTCGTTCATCATGATCAACGGCACGAACGACCTCACCGTGGACTACCACTTCGACGACGACCACGAGCTGCAGTCGCAGATCAGGGATCAGCTGTCGAACGCTCGGGACGAATGGAACGTCACCTCCCCGTCGACGACGAAACTGAATATCCTCCTCGACTACTACGCTCACCCGGAGGAGGCGGATGACAGCGGCCAGGTCGAAGGCCAGGAGGCTCCGGGCAGCGAGGTCCAGACCGTTGACGACGACGGGGGACCGTCCGCGATGCTCTTCGGCGGGATCGTGGTCGCACTCGTCCTGGTCATCATCGGCGTCTGGATCACCCGTTCACTGCGACGCAGAGTCGCTGACCGCCGGCGGCAGAAGCAGTTCCAGCTGCCGCCGCAGCTGCTGGAGCGGGTCGACACCCTGCAGCGGAAATCGCTGCGGGCCAACATCAATGCCGACACCGCAGACATCGCCGCCGAGATCGATCGCCTCCAGACCGAGGATCTGTCCTCGGACGGGGCGGTGAAGGTGGGACGGGCCCTCGACGCCTATGAGATCGCTCGCGACATCGTCGATGATGAGGCCGCCGGTCGCCTCGACCTCGCCGGAGCGGCAGTCCTCCTCCGTCAGGCGGGCAGGGAGATCGCCGCAGTGCAGCAGTCAGACCGGACGAAACGCAGTCCACGAGGCGGAGGCGCCGGCAGACTCCCGCAATCTCTGTGCACGATCAATCCGCTGCATGGGGAGGCCGGGGGCACCTCGGAGGTCAGGACGGCGGGCAGGAGCGTGCGCGTGCCCGTGTGCGAAGACTGCCGCGCCGATCTGCGTGCAGGCAATCAGCTGCAGTGGATCTTCGACGAGGGCAGGCCGTACGTCGAAGGCACGAGTGTGTGGGCGGCGACCCTCTTCGGCGCCATCGGGGGAGACCTCGTCACGGCTTTGAAATCGCAGCCGCCGCGCTGAGTCTCAGCGGAGTCGGTGCTCCCGGGGAACGCTGCGATCGTGGTCGCCGGGCATCGTGCGGGCCGGCAGGGCCACCTCGGTGTCGTCCTGGCGATGCCGCATCCCGTCGATGTCGGCGAGCTGACGCTGCACGAATCCGCGGTCGACGGGCACACCGTGCCCGGGGACGAAGACCTCGGCCTCGGGGAACTCGAGGATCGTGTGGAGGCTGTCCACCCATCGGCTGAGAGCGGCATCGGCCCCGGCCTGCGGAGGATCGCCCTCCTCGACCAGATCGCCGGTGAACACGATCCCGAACTCGGGCAGACGCACGACGAGGTCGGAGGTCGAGTGTCCTTCGAGGACATGGAATTCGGCGCGGCAGTCACCGAGGTCGATACCGTCGGGTGCCGACGTCGATCCGACCGGAGTGACGTCGACGACGAGCTCGCCGGGATCATCGGGCAGCTCCGCGGCGAACTCGGCCGTGGCCGGATCGTGGCGAAGCGAATCGAGGGCGAGCCAGGCGCTGGCCTCCTGGTCGGCAGCGAAGGACGATGAAGCCAGCGCCCTGCCCGCTGTCGCCTCGAGCAGTGCCGCCGCCCCGAAGCAGTGGTCCCAATGATCGTGGGTGATGACCAGGTCGATGCCTCCCGCGCCGGGGGAGTCCCCGCGCAGCTGAGCCGCCCGAGCGGCGAGCCGTCTGCCGGCTGCGGGGAACGGGCCCGCATCGACGATGAGGCTGCCCGTGCTGCCGGTGATGACCGCGCAGTTGACGGAGGCGGGGTCGGTGCTGAACACGCTGATGGTCGTCATAGGACGAGTCTAGGGGGCACAAGCGGCGGGGAAGTGTCCGGGTCGACACGGAGCGTTCCTGGGCACGATCGCTGTTCGCGACGGGATCGCCTAAGATCACAGCCACCAGCTGCTCAACGCACGAGGAGATCGATGGAGATCACGCATATCCGTGCCGGGACCCTCGCCGATCCGACTGTCGACGCGCTTCTGACCGAGATCGTCGACTTCGACCGGACGATCAACCGCGCCCTCGGCTTCGGCCGGGACTTCGACCCTCTGCCCGGGTCGGTGCGAGGCAAACTCGTGCGCACCGACGAATTCACCTCTCACGAACTCTGGCTCGGCCGACTCCAGGGCCGCCTCGTGGCCAAGGCCGGAGCGTATCTCAGCCTGACCGACAACACCGACGTCGCGGACGTCTACGTCGGTGTTCTGCCCCAGCACCGGTGTTCGGGCCTGGGAACCGAGCTGTTGACCGTCATGGAGCGGCAATTGGGGCAGGCCGGCAGGACACGGCTGAACGCGTGGTGCGAGATGCCGGTCGCGGACTTCCGCGGCGACCCGCGCAGACCGCGGATCGCCGCCGCTGCGGGCACCGGCAGCCTCCCGGCCGAACGGGCCGAGGTCGCCTTCGCCCGGGCACGCGGCTACGGTCTCCAGCAGCTCGAACGGTGCTCCGTGGCACGCGTCCGGGCGGATGCGGCGGGTTCGCCGAGGGATGCGGGGCCGATGCCTGCGGACACAGCGGATCCGACCACGACGGATCCAGGACCGAATCCGACCGAAGCGGGCGACCGTTCCGAACCCGATGACGGATATGTCATCCGCACCTGGGCGGGGCCGGTGCCAGAGGAACATGTCGAGGCGATCGCCCGGCTGCATCAGCGGATGTCGACCGATGTCCCAGGAGCAGCGGACCTCTACGACGAGGAGTCCTGGGACGCCGCTCGGGTCCGGGCCCTCGAAGCCGATCGCGAGTTCACGGGCGCACGAACGCACACGGCCTTGGCTCTCCGCGGCGATGAGGGGGTCGGCTTCACCGAGGTCGTGTCCTACGGCCAGAGGCCCCAGGCGGCCTATCAGGGCGCCACACTCGTTGTCGAAGAGCATCGGGGACACGGACTGGGCGCGAGGCTGAAGAAGGCCAATCATGGCAGGCTGGCCCGGGAGTCCGACGTCGAACGCGTCTATACGTGGAATGCGGCGGAGAACTCGTGGATGCTGGCCATCAACGAACGAGCGGGGTTCGAGGCCGCGGGCTGGGTCGGTCTGTGGAAGAAGATGCTTCTTGCGTGACTTGACCTGATGCTATAAGGTTGATATTTGCATCGTTCTGCCTGTGGTGTGCCTTCATATAGCGGTGGGCACGTCCATTCCACTCAAGTGAACCACGTCGACGCCGGGAGTCGAAATCCGACACACCTGTGGGTCGTCGAAGCGATGACGAGTGGGCAGACGAAGTATCAGATGGTGAAGCACTCGGAAGGAACCAATTGGCCGCCGCCAACGACAACACCAGGACCGCTAATCCCCCCCAGAGAATTTCCTTCGCGAAGATTCGCGAACCCCTCGAGGTTCCCGATCTGCTCGGTCTGCAGACGGACAGCTTCGACTGGCTGATCGGATCGGAGGCGTGGCAGGACCGCGTCGCCGAGGCCATCGAGATCGGAGACGACTCCGTCGCGACCACCTCGGGTCTCGAGGACATCTTCGAAGAGATCTCGCCGATCGAAGACTTCGGCGGATCCATGTCGCTGTCGTTCCGCGAACACCGGTTCGAAGCGCCCAAGTACTCGATCGACGAGTGCAAGGAGCGCGATATGACCTACTCGGCGCCGCTGTACGTCACCGCCGAGTTCATGAACAACAACACCGGCGAGATCAAGAGCCAGACCGTGTTCATGGGTGACTTCCCCCTGATGACCGACAAGGGCACGTTCATCATCAACGGCACCGAACGCGTCGTCGTCTCGCAGCTCGTCCGCTCGCCCGGCGCCTACTTCGAGTCCAGCGTGGACAAGACCACGGACAAGGACATCTTCACTGCGAAGATCATCCCCTCCCGCGGTGCCTGGCTGGAGTTCGAGGTCGACAAGCGCGACCAGGTCGGTGTGCGCCTCGACCGCAAGCGCAAGCAGTCGGTGACCGTTCTGCTCAAGGCCCTCGGCTGGACCGAGGCGAAGATCCTCGAGGAGTTCGGCGAGTTCGAATCCATTCGCGAGACGATGGCCAAGGACACCGTCAACACGCAGGACGAGGCGCTGCTCGACATCTACAAGAAGCTGCGCCCGGCAGAGCCCGCGACCACCGAGGCCGCCCGCAACCTGCTCAGCAACCTGTACTTCAACCCGAAGCGCTACGATCTGGCCAAGGTCGGTCGCTACAAGGTCAACCGCAAGCTCGGCGTCGAGGCTCCGCTGTCGGATTCGGTGCTCTCGACCGAGGACATCGTGGCCACCATCCGCTACCTCGTGTCGCTGCACGCAGGCGTGGAGACCACCAAGGGCACCCGCGACGGCGAAGAGGTCGAGCTGTCCGTCAAGCTCGACGACATCGACCACTTCGGCAACCGCCGCATCCGCGCTGTCGGCGAGCTCATCGAGAACCAGATCCGCACGGGTCTGTCCCGCATGGAGCGCGTCGTGCGTGAGCGCATGACCACTCAGGACGTCGAGGCGATCACCCCGCAGACCCTGATCAACATCCGCCCCGTGGTGGCTGCGATCAAGGAGTTCTTCGGCACTTCCCAGCTGAGCCAGTTCATGGATCAGAACAACCCGCTCGCGGGTCTGACCCACAAGCGCCGTCTCTCCGCACTGGGCCCCGGCGGTCTCTCGCGTGACCGCGCCGCCATGGAAGTCCGTGACGTGCACCCCTCGCACTACGGCCGCATGTGCCCGATCGAGACTCCCGAAGGCCCGAACATCGGACTGATCGGCTCGTTGGCCTCCTACGCCCGCATCAACCCCTTCGGCTTCATCGAGACGCCCTACCGCAAGGTCGTCGACGGTGTCGTCACCGATGAGACCCAGTACCTGACCGCCGATGACGAACTCGACTTCAACATCGCGCAGGCCAATGCCCCCCTGACCGAAGATCACCGTTTCGCCGAGGTCGAGGTTCTGGCCCGGCCGAAGGGCGGCGGCGGTGAAGCGGAGCTGGTCCAGTACGACCAGATCGACTTCATGGACGTCTCCGCACGTCAGATGGTGTCCGTGGCATCGGCCCTGATCCCGTTCCTCGAGCACGACGACGCCAACCGCGCCCTCATGGGTGCGAACATGCAGCGTCAGGCGGTGCCGCTGGTGATGGCCGAGTCCCCGGTAGTGGGCACCGGCATGGAATACCGTGCCGCTGTCGACGCCGGTGACGTCATCACCGCCGAGAAGTCCGGTGTCGTCACCGAGGTCTCGGCCGACTTCGTCACGGTGCTCGCCGATGACGGCACTCAGATGACCTACAAGGCCTCGAAGTTCAAGCGCTCGAACCACGGCACCTCGTACAACCAGCGCATCCTCGTCGACGAAGGGGACCGGGTCGAAGCCGGCTCCGTCCTCGCCGACGGACCGTCCACCGAGAACGGTGAGATGGCTCTGGGCAAGAACCTCCTCGTGGCGTTCATGTCCTGGGAAGGCTACAACTTCGAGGATGCGATCATCCTCTCCCAGCGTCTCGTCCAGGACGATGTCCTGTCCTCGATCCACATCGAGGAGCACGAGGTCGACGCCCGCGACACCAAGCTCGGCGCCGAGGAGATCACCCGGGACATCCCGAACATCTCGCCCGATGCCCTGGCCGACCTCGACGATCGCGGCATCATCCGCATCGGCGCCGAGGTCACTGACGGAGACATCCTCGTCGGCAAGGTCACCCCGAAGGGTGAGACCGAGCTGACCCCGGAGGAGCGGCTGCTGCGTGCGATCTTCGGTGAGAAGTCGCGCGAGGTCCGCGACACCTCGCTGCGTGTTCCCCACGGTGAGATCGGCACCGTCATCGGCGTGCGCGTCTTCGACCGTGAGGACGATGATGAGCTCTCGCCGGGCGTCAACCAGATGGTCCGCGTCTACGTGGCCCAGCGCCGCAAGATCACCATCGGTGACAAGATGGCCGGCCGCCACGGAAACAAGGGCGTCATCTCGACGATCCTGCCGGTCGAGGACATGCCGTTCCTCGCCGACGGAACTCCTGTCGACGTGATCCTCAACCCCCACGGTGTTCCCCGTCGTATGAACATCGGCCAGGTCTTCGAAGTCCACCTCGGCTGGATCTCGAAGCAGGGCTGGAAGATCGAGGGCAACCCCGAATGGGCAGCCGAGCTGCCGGCGGCGGCCCGCGAGGCCGAGGCCGGAACCAACCTGGCCACCCCGGTCTTCGACGGTGCGCACGAGCAGGAGCTGCGCGGACTGCTGGAGTCGACCACACCGAACCGCGACGGGGATCGCCTCATCGATTCCTCGGGCAAGGCCCAGCTGTTCGACGGTCGCTCCGGTGAGCCCTTCCCGTACCCGATCTCGGTCGGCTACATGTACATGCTCAAGCTCCACCACCTCGTCGACGACAAGATCCACGCGCGTTCGACCGGACCGTACTCGATGATCACCCAGCAGCCGCTCGGTGGTAAGGCGCAGTTCGGTGGTCAGCGCTTCGGTGAGATGGAAGTCTGGGCCCTCGAGGCCTACGGCGCCGCCTACACCCTGCAGGAGCTTCTGACGATCAAGTCCGATGACATCCCGGGCCGTGTGAAGGTCTACGAAGCCATCGTCAAGGGTGAGAACCTGCCCGATCCGGGAATCCCCGAATCGTTCAAGGTCCTCATCAAGGAGATGCAGTCCCTGTGCCTCAACGTCGAAGTCCTGTCTTCCGACGGAGGCCAGGTCGAGATGGGCGAATCGGAGGACGAGGTCTACCGTGCCGCCGAGGAACTCGGCATCGACCTGTCCCGCCGCGAAGCACAGACCGTAGAAGAAGTCTGAGGGCTTCCACTTCAACCGACACAACTTTTCGATGAACGAGACGTTCATCGCCAGGAAAGAGGATTTACGTGCCTGACGTCAATTTCTTTGATGAACTGCGCATCGGTCTTGCCACCGCTGAGAACATCCGCGGCTGGTCACACGGTGAGGTGAAAAAGCCTGAGACCATCAACTACCGGACCCTGAAGCCGGAGAAGGACGGACTCTTCTGCGAGAAGATCTTCGGACCCACCCGCGACTGGGAGTGCGCGTGCGGCAAGTACAAGCGCGTCCGCTTCAAGGGCATCATCTGCGAACGCTGCGGCGTCGAGGTCACCCGGGCCAAGGTGCGCCGTGAGCGCATGGGCCACATCGAACTGGCCGCTGCCGTGACCCACATCTGGTACTTCAAGGGTGTTCCCTCCCGTCTGGGATACCTGCTGGACCTGGCCCCGAAGGACCTCGAGAAGGTCATCTACTTCGCGGCCTACATGATCACCTCGGTCGACGAGGACTCCCGTCACCGGGATCTGCCCAGCCTGCAGAACAAGATCGACGTCGAGAAGCAGCAGATCGGCACCCGCCGGGACGCCGATATCGACCGTCGTGCCAAGAAGCTCGAAGAGGATCTCGCCGCACTCGAGGCCGACGGCGGAACCGCCCAGGCCAAGAAGAAGCTGCGCGATACCGCCGAGAAGGAAATGGACAAGCTGCGCCGCAACGCCGACCGTGAGATCGACCGCATCGAGCAGGTGTGGGATCGGTTCAAGAACCTCAAGGTCAACGACCTCGAGGGCGACGAGGGCCTGTACCGCGAGATGTTCCATCGCTTCGGCCTCTACTTCACCGGAGCGATGGGCGCCGAGGCGATCCAGAAGCGCCTGATGGACTTCGACCTCGAAGCCGAAGCCGAGAAGCTGCGTGAGCTCATCGCCACCGGCAAGGGCCAGCGCAAGACCCGTGCGCTCAAGCGCCTCAAGGTCGTCAACGCGTTCCTGACCACCGACAACAACCCCGAGGGCATGGTCCTCGACGTCGTGCCGGTGATTCCGCCGGAGCTGCGTCCGATGGTCCAGCTCGACGGCGGTCGCTTCGCGACCTCGGACCTCAACGACCTCTACCGTCGCGTGATCAACCGCAACAACCGTCTCAAGCGTCTGCTCGACCTCGGTGCTCCCGAGATCATCGTCAACAACGAGAAGCGGATGCTGCAGGAGGCCGTGGACTCGCTGTTCGACAACGGCCGTCGCGGACGTCCGGTGACCGGACCGGGCAACCGCCCGCTGAAGTCGCTGTCGGACATGCTCAAGGGCAAGCAGGGACGTTTCCGTCAGAACTTGCTCGGCAAGCGTGTGGACTACTCGGGCCGTTCGGTCATCGTCGTCGGTCCGCAGCTGCACCTGCACCAGGCCGGTCTGCCCAAGACGATGGCCCTGGAGCTGTTCAAGCCGTTCGTGATGAAGCGCCTGGTCGATCTCAACCATGCGCAGAACATCAAGTCGGCCAAGCGGATGGTCGAGCGCCAGCACCCGCAGGTGTGGGACGTCCTCGAAGAGGTCATCACCGAGCATCCTGTGCTGCTCAACCGCGCACCGACCCTGCACCGTCTGGGCATCCAGGCCTTCGAACCCCAGCTGATCGAGGGCAAGGCCATCCAGCTGCACCCGCTCGTGTGCTCGGCGTTCAACGCCGACTTCGACGGTGACCAGATGGCCGTGCACCTGCCGCTGAGTCCCGAGGCGGAGGCCGAGGCCCGCATCCTCATGCTCTCGTCCAACAACATCCTCAAGCCCTCGGACGGCAAGCCCGTGACCATGCCCTCTCAGGACATGATCATCGGTCTGTTCCACCTCACCTCCGAGCGCAAGGGTCTGCCCGGCGAAGGACGCTCCTTCTCCAGTATGGGCGAAGCCATCATGGCTTTCGATCGGGGCGAGCTCGATCTCGGTTCGCCTGTGACCATCCGTCTGGAGAACGTGGTTCCCGGACCGGACATCGAGGTGCCCGAAGGATGGGAGGAAGGCGATCCGCTGGACGTGCAGACCACCTTGGGCCGCGCAGAGTTCAACGAGTACCTGCCCGCTGACTACACCTTCGTGAACTCGACGATCGACAAGAAGGCCCTGAGCCGGATCGTCAACCACCTCGCCGAGGAGTACCCGAAGACCGAGGTCGCCCACACGCTGGACAACTTCAAGTCCGGCGGCTTCTACTGGGCCACCCGTTCAGGCATCACGATTGCGATGTCCGACGTCGTCTCGCCCGAGGCGAAGGCCGAGATCCTCGACGACGCCGAGGCCATCGACACGAAGGTCCAGCAGCAGTACGAACTCGGTGCGCTCACCGACGACGAGCGCCGCAACGAGCTCGTCAAGCTGTGGACTGAGACGACCGAGAAGGTCGACCAGATCATGCGCACGAACTTCCCCGAGGAGAACTCGGTGCTGCGTCTGGTCGAGTCCGGAGCATCCGGTAACTGGATGCAGGTGCGTCAGCTGGCGGGTATGCGCGGTCTGGTGACGAACCCGAAGGGTGAGATCATCCCGCGTCCGATCGTGTCGAACTACCGTGAGGGCCTTGCGGTGCTCGAGTACTTCATCGCCTCGCACGGTGCCCGTAAGGGACTGGCCGACACCGCTCTGCGCACCGCAGACTCCGGCTACCTGACCCGTCGCCTCGTCGACGTGTCGCAGGACGTCATCATCCGCACCGCCGATGCCGAATCGAACAAGGGCATCACGCTGCCGGTGGCCGAACGCGACCACGAGGGCAAGCTCGTCCCGCACGAGTACGCCGAGACCAGCCTCTACGGTCGACTCACGGTCAATGACGTCACCGACGCCGAGGGCAACGTCGTCGTCCCGGCGAAGTCCGATGTCTCTGCTGCCACGGTCGACGCCCTGGTGGCGGCCGGAGTCGAGGAGATCAAGGTCCACTCGGTGCTCACCGCCGATTCCGATACGCAGATCTCCGCTGAGCACTACGGCCGCTCCATGGCCACTGGCAAGCTCGTCGACATCGGTGAGGCGATCGGTACCGTCGCTGCCCAGTCGATCGGTGAGCCCGGCACTCAGCTGACGATGCGCACCTTCCACACCGGTGGTGCCGCGGCGTCGTCGGGTGATATCACGCAGGGTCTGCCCCGCGTGACCGAGCTCTTCGAAGCTCGCACCCCGAAAGGCTTCGCCCCCATCGCCGAGGCGACCGGTCGGGCGAAGATCGACGACAGCCGCAAGACCCGCTTCGTCATCATCACCCCCGATGACGGCAGCGACGAGATCGAGCACGCAGTCTCCAAGCGCGCCCGCCTCCTCGTCGAGGACGGCCAGCACGTCAAGGCCGGCGAGCAGCTCATCGTCGGTGCTGTCGATCCGAAGCAGGTGCTGCGCATCCGCGGTCGTCGTGAGGCCGAACGCTTCCTCGTCGAGGAGGTCCAGAAGGTCTACCGTTCGCAGGGTGTGGGCATCCACGACAAGCACATCGAGGTCATTGTTCGGCAGATGCTGCGTCGCGTCACCGTCATCGAGTCCGGCGACACGAACCTGCTGCCCGGTGAGCTCGTCGACCGTGGCCGCTACCAGGCGGAGAACCGTCGCGTGGTCGCCGAAGGCGGTCAGCCGGCGTCGGCACGTGATGAGCTGATGGGCATCACGAAGGCCTCGCTGGCCACCGAATCGTGGCTGTCGGCCGCGTCCTTCCAGGAGACCACTCGCGTGCTCACCGAGGCGGCCATGGAAGGCAAGTCGGATGCGCTCATGGGTCTGAAGGAGAACGTCATCCTCGGTAAGCTCATCCCTGCGGGCACCGGCCTGCAGACCCACCGCAACATCGTGGTGGAGCCGACCGAAGAGGCCAAGGCCGAGATGTTCACCAACAGCTACGGCGACTTCTACGCGGGCATCGGGGCCGACTCCGGTTCCGCCATCCCGCTGGAGGACTACGACTACGGCGCATTCAGCTGATCCGCTGATCTCCAGCCGCTGGGCAGATGCGAGGGGCATTCACCGAAAGGTGGGTGCCCCTCGCATCATTCATCGCCACCGCGCTCTGCCGCGTCTGGGCGCATTGAGGACGACCGTTCTGAAGATCCGGCTGTCGGGTTCTGTGGACTCTGGGCGCTTTGGGGGCCACTGTTGGGGAGATCGGGGGCCACTGGTGGGGAGATCGCGTTGCTGGACTCTGCGATCTCTGGTCGCCTCGAGGCTGATTTCGGCGTTCGAGAGGTGAGTCGCGGTGGCCGAGACCACGATGCAGCGTCGAGACAGCGGCGCAGCGACCTCGCTCGGCCAGCACCTGCAGCCGACACAACGGTGGAGCTCCGAGACCACCGTGCACGCATAGTGGTTTCGGCGCTCCACCGTTGTGTCGAGTTTCTGCCGCCGCAGACTGGGCTTCCGTGGCCAACCTGCCGCCGCAGACTGGGCCACCGGGTGTTGTGCTGCCGCGGCGAGACCACCACAGGCTGGGCGCTGCGGTTGCCGCTGCCGGCGGGTTCAGCCGAAGAGGACCTGCGCCTCTTCCCAGCGGTGCAGAGGCACTGACTTGAGGCTGTCGACGGCCGATGACATCTCCGCGGAGACGATATCGGTGCCCTTGAGGCTGGCCATCTTGCCCCAATGGCCGTACTGGACGAGATCGGCAGCGGCCATTCCCAGTCGGGTGGACAGCACGCGGTCGTAGGCAGTGGGAGAACCGCCGCGTTGCAGGTGCCCGAGGATCGTGGCGCGGGACTCGATGCCGGTGATCTCCTCGATCTTCGGAGCCAGGTAGTTCGCGATCCCGCCGAGGCGGGTCCGTCCCTTGTTGTCCACGCCCTGCTCGGCGACCTGTGAGTCGAGTCCCTCGGGGACGAAGCCCTCGGCGACGACGACGATCGGGGCGCGTCCGCGGTTTTTGGCCGAATTCACCCAGGTTGCGATCTGGTCGAACGAGACCGGGAACTCGGGCATGAGGATCGCATGGGCGCCGGCGGCCATACCAGCGTGCAGACCGATCCACCCGACGTTGCGGCCCATGACCTCGATGACCATGCAGCGGTGGTGGGACTCTGCGGTGGTGCGCAGTCGGTCGATCGCCTCGGTGGCGATGGACTGGGCGGTGTCGAAGCCGAAGGTGTAGTCCGTGTTGCCCAGATCGTTGTCGATGGTCTTGGGCACTCCGACGATGTGGAGGCCCTCCTCGTGGACCAGCCGCGAGGCACCGGCCAGGGTGCCCTCACCGCCGATGGCGATGAGGGAATCGATGCCGTGGGCGGCCATGACCTCACGCATCCGGTCGGGCCCACCATCCTCATAGGGGTGGGTGCGGGAAGTGCCGAGGATGGTTCCTCCGCGACCGGACAGACCGCGGACATCGAGCATCGTCATGTCG
>DWZN01000112.1 GCA_019117545.1 Candidatus Brevibacterium intestinavium | reverse complement strand
TGCCGAGGCCATCGATGTCGACGATCAGCCGTGCTTGCCTGTGGCAGAAGTCGACCCTGACATCCGAGAGCAGCGATTCGGCGCGGAACGTGATCTGCGGTTCCATCCCCGTGATGCCGTGTTGGAAGAATCTGACCGCGGCAATCGCCTCGGCGGGGGATTCGCGCCTCGCATCGCCGAGGTCGATCGCCGACCTCACCTTCGTGATGTTTCGCTTCTCCATGCACTGTGCGAGTGTCTCGAGCACCTTGGCTTCGGTCGTCAGCCCGCGGTGGAGCGCATCGTCGAGCATGGCCACGGAGATGTCGAGGTTATAGCTGCGGGCGACGTCGATGATTGTGCGTTCGAGAGTCGTCACCTCGACGCCTCCGATGACGGTCCGATGGGCGCGGGGAATGCGGTTGCCGCGGACATTGATGGCCTCGAACCGACGGTTGTCGCCCGGTCGGACGACTTCGACCTGGTGAGTGACGGGATAGGCGATCGGGAGGCTGTGCATGAGGGCGGCGGAGATGTGTGAGAAGACTTCGGCCGGCGGGTGCGGTTTCGCGGCGGCGGTGATCTGGTCGGAACGCAGCTCGTATCGAGCCAGCACCGAGGCCTTGGGCCGTGCCACTTGGTCACGGATGTCGCCGTGTTCGACGAACACCCCGTGGACCTTCTCGCCGATGCTCGCCCACAAGGGCCGGTGGCAGTCCTGGTCGCACACATGTTTGACGAGGTAGACGCCGCGAGACAGCCGGCGCAGGCAGCAGGAGCGCGCACGTCTGATGTCGCCGTGGTTGAAACCGAGCCGGACGATCTCTTCGGCACTCAGGATTTTGTACATGCCCCTAAATTGCAACAAATAGCAACAAAGCACAATAGACTATGTAGAGATTGTGGATAACATTGTGGATAGCTGCTTGTCGGCCTCTGCCGCCTGTGTGCCATTTCGCAGGTGCTGAGCTGGCGCTGGAGCCCATCCGGCACCCGCAGAGACGAAACACCTCGCAGGAGCACGAGGAGATGTCACCAGCCGTGCTGGATGCCTGGGCGGCTGTGGGAGAAGCCACTCGCGGAAGGGAGCGCCGCCAACGGTGCGCAATGCGGGGCGAGCCGGCCGGGCAACGCGGTTCACCTGGGCCAGCGCGGCCGCAGGAGGTCGGAATCGAACACGCCATGGGGCCGAAATCCTCGCGCGGCGAGTGCGGACACGGCAGACTTGGAGATGTTGCGACACCCTTCCCCGATCCCCAGTCGCAGAGGAAAGAAGCATGGTTCCGAGCAAGCCCAGAAGAAGCGCCCCGAAATCGGCTCCTGGCAAAGCCTCCCCTCGTCGACGCCTGAAACCGGTCGTCGAAGCCGATGCCTCCGCCGGAGTGCGTGGGCGCCGCATGTCCTGGCGCACCGGCATGTTCCTCGTCGTCATCGCCATCGTCCTCTTCGCTTTCCTCGCTCCTCTGAATTCGGCGCTCAAGCAGGCTCAGCAGATCGCCGCGCTCAACCAGGAGATCGAGACCACGAAGGCCGAGGTCGACAACCTCGAGGAGAAGAACGAGAACCTCAAGGATCCCGATTACATCAAGAGGAAGGCCCGCGCGGATCAGTACTATGTGGAGAAGGGCAAGAATGCGGTCATCGTGACCAACCAGGACGCCGTCGACGAAGATTCCGAGTCGGATCGGCCTGTTCGCAAACAAGCCTGGTACCTTGAATTGCTGGAGTCGATTCAAGAGGTCGGCAATACCGTGGAGAAGAACTGATGATCACAGAGTGCACCGAGGCGGATTTCGCGATCCTGGAAGAGCAGCTCGGACGCATTCCCCGTGGAGTCGTCGGCATCGCCGCTCGCAGTGCCTCCGGTGAACCGCTCGTCGTCGCGACCGCGCCGCGCCTCGAGGACGGGACCCCGTTCCCGACGACCTTCTACCTCACCCACCCGGCCTATGTGGCCGAATGCTCACGTCTGGAAGCCTCGGGGATCATGGCCGAGTGGACGACCGAGCTCAGCGCCGACGAGGACCTCGCCGGTGCCTACGCAGCCGCGCACCGGGCCTATCTTGCGGTCCGGTCCGAGATCGGCTCCGCGGCCGGACTGGCCGAGGTGGACGAGATCAAGGACTACTCGGCGGGCGGAATGCCCACGCGAGTCAAATGTCTGCACGCCCTCGTCGGCCATTCGCTGGCCGCCGGACCCGGCGTCAACCCGATCGGGGACCGTGCTCTGTCGTTCATGGACGATGTGCCGCCGGTGGCCGAGACACCCGCCGGGGCCGCTGGTCCGACAGGGACGGCGAAGACCGGGAACGCAGGCACCACAGAGGCCACTGCCACCACCGAACCGACTGACTAGGACCCGACCATGCGCGTTGCCGCTTTCGACTGTGGGACGAACTCCCTGCGCCTGCTCATCGCCGATGTCTCCGCTGACGGCACACTGACCGACCTGCGCCGTGAGACTCGGATCGTTCGCCTCGGCCAAGACGTCGACGCGACCGGCGAGTTCGCTCCCGAGGCGCTCGAGCGCACCTTCGCGGCGGCCAGGGAATTCGCCGAGGTGGCCGCGGAGTACGAGCCGGAGAAGCTGAGATTCGTCGCCACTTCGGCCAGTCGCGATGTGAAGAACCGCGACGATTTCTTCGCCGGCATCTTCTCGATCCTCGGTGTCGTTCCCGACGTCATCACCGGCGACGAGGAGGCGCGTCTGTCGTTCCTCGGGGCCACCGCCGAACTCGGTGCCGCCGACGGCCCCTTCGCGGTCATGGACCTCGGCGGCGGTTCGACCGAACTCGTCCTCGGCACCGACGACGTCGAATCGGCCGTCAGCCTCGACATCGGATCCGTGCGCCTGACCGAGCGGCACATGCCCGTGGAGACCCCCGACGAGGAGCAGATCCGGACGGCGGTTGCCGATATCGATGCTCAGCTCGACCAGGCCGCGCAGATCGTCGACTTCTCGGCTCCACGCACCTTCATCGGCGTCGCCGGCACCGTGACCACAGTGACGGCGGGAATCCTCGGACTCGACAGCTACCAGCGCGAACGCATCCACGGTGCCCGCATCAGCGTCGCCGACATCGAGCAGGAGTCGCGCAGACTGCTGGCCATGGACCGCCAGACGCGCGCGGACCTGCCGTACATGCACCCGGGGCGCGTCGACGTCATCGGCGCCGGCTCCCTGCTCTTCGCTCGCATCGTCGCACGCTTCGATCATGCGGTGAGCGCCGGCGGCGGCGAACTCGGCATCCGCATCTCCGAGACCGACATCCTCGACGGGACGGCGCTCGATCTGGCGCTGACGCGGTCGTGAGAGCGGCGGCCAGACTCGCTGCCGTCACCGCCCTCGTCCTCGGGCTCGTCGTCGGCACCACGAATCCGGTCATCGCCGCACCCGAGGCCGGGCCCGGACAGTGGTTCATCAAGGACTACGGCATCGACAAACTGTGGAAGACGACCACAGGCAAGGGCGTCAAGGTCGCCGTCATCGACTCCGGAGTGAACACCGACCATGAGGATCTCGAGGGTGTGGTCAGCAAGGCCAAGGACTTCAGCGGACTCGGCAAGGACGGCACGACCCCGATCGGCGGGAAGACGACCATCCACCACGGCACGGCCGTCGCCGGTGTGATCGCAGGGCAGGGCGTCGGTGCAGGGCCGACCGGAGTCGCCCCCGATGCGAAGGTCCTCTCCGCCTCGATGTGGCTGGGCCCCGATCGGCCGAAGGAGTCCGGTTCGACCCGCGAGCAGGCCGATGAGGCCATCCGCTGGGCGGTCGACTCGGGTGCGAAGGTCATCAACATGTCCCTGGGCTGGGACGATCCGGGATGGCCGGAGAGCTGGGACAAAGCCTTCTCCTATGCCTATGAGAAGGATGTGCTCGTCGTCGCCTGCGTCGGCAACGCCTCCCAGGGTGCGACCCAGGCGTGGTCGCCGTCGACTGTGCCCGGAGTCATCGGGGTCGGCGGCTTGGACAAGAAGGGCAAGGTGCTCGAGGACTCCACCGCTCCGGGCACAGCGGTCGACCTCATGGGCCCGGCCGAGGACATTCCGATCCCGTACTACAGCGGCGGCTACGCCGAGGGACAGGGCTGTTCCTTCGCCTCGCCGATCGTCTCCGGAGTCGCGGCACTCATCCGGGCGGATGATCCGGACCTCAGCGCCGACGAGGTGAGGGCGAAACTGCAATCGGGTGCGAAATCGGTGGCCGGGCACAAGGGCGTGAGCAAGAAGGGCGAACCCGACCCGGTCGTCGGGTCGGGGCGCCTCGACCCGCAGGCAGCGCTCAAGGCCGCGGTGCCCGAAACCGTTCCCTCCGCCGAGGACGAGCTCAGCGACTGGGTGACGATGCACCGCCGCGGGGAGGCGGAGGCACAGGAGACCGAAACCGCGTCCCCGGATGAGACCGAGAGCCCGCGGGCCGTCGCACCTACCGACGTCGCCGCCTCCCAGCCGACGCCCGTTCTCGGCTTCGGGGTCCTCGCTGCCGGCGCACTGGCCACGGTTGTCCTCATGGTGCTCTCGCTGATCCTCTTCCTCCGCCGCCGACGCTGACGCCGGGGCCCGGAACTGCTCTGATCTGGGGCGTTCGAGCACTGTGGAGAAACAATTCGTGAAAGTTTTCACAAAGGTCTAGCATGGTCATATGGCACTCATCAGAAACTCGAAACTGCGTCCACGAATCCTCGTCGTCGGTGGCGGCTACCTCGGCCTGACCACCGCTCAGAATCTGCTGAAGAACCTCGGTCGGGGCGAAGCCACCGTCACCGTGGTCGACCCCAACCCGTACA
The DNA here is from genome assembly GCA_019117545.1 of Candidatus Brevibacterium intestinavium. Taxonomy (GTDB): domain Bacteria; phylum Actinomycetota; class Actinomycetes; order Actinomycetales; family Brevibacteriaceae; genus Brevibacterium; species Brevibacterium intestinavium. Next base: position 9,333 of record DWZN01000112.1, on the reverse strand, counting down.
TGACCTACCTGCCGTTCCTGCCCGAAGTGGCAGCCGGCTCGATCGAACCCCGTCACGCTGTTGTGCCGCTGCGTCGCAACCTGCCCGGCGCCGAGGTCATCACCGCGAAGGTCACGTCGATCAACCACGCCGAGAAGTTCGCCACCATCGAGCCCGAGAACGATGAGGCATTCGAGCTCGACTACGATCACATCGTGCTGGCTGCCGGTTCGGTCGCTCGTGCGCTGCCGATTCCCGGCCTCAAGGAGAACGCGATCGCCGTCAAACGCATCGAAGAGGCTGTGGCGCTGCGCGACCACTTCCTCTCCCGTCTGGCCGATGCTTCGCTGATGGAAGACGATGAGGAGCGCCGCAAGGCTCTGACCTTCGTCTTCGTCGGTGGCGGATTCGCCGGCATCGAGATTCTCGCCGAACTCGAGGACATGGTCCGTTCGGCGATCGCGCAGTACGAGACCCTGACCGAGGCCGACGTCCGCTTCGTCCTCGTCGAAGCCGTCGACCGCGTCATGCCCGAGGTCGGCGAGGCTCAGGCCCGCTGGGTCGTCGAGCACATGCGTGAGCGCGGAATCGACGTCTACCTCGAGACGTTCCTCCAGGACTGCACGGACAAGCACATCAAACTGTCCAACGGTGAGGAATTCGACGCGGACACCATCGTGTGGTCGGCCGGGGTCAAGGCGAATCCGCTGCTCATCGACTCCGACCTGCCGATCAACGAGCGCGGCAATGTCACCGTCCGCGCCGATCTGCGCGTCGAAGGCGATGACGGAGTCGTCGAAGGAGCCTGGGCAGCCGGCGACAATGCCGCAGTTCCCGACCTCTCCGGCGGCGGAGTGGCAGGCTTCTGCGTGCCCAATGCCCAGCACGCCGTGCGCCAGGCTCCGGTTCTGGCCGCCAATGTGCTGGCCGCGCTGCGCGGAGAGACCGAGTTCAAGCAGTACTTCCACAAGACGATCGGCACCGTGGCGGGTCTCGGCCTGTACAAGGGCGTCTCGCAGATGGGCGACTTCGAAGCCCGCGGGCTTCTCGCCTGGCTCATGCACCGCGCCTACCACGGCTACGCCATTCCGACCGTGGACCGCAAGATCAAGGTCTTCGGCAACTGGTTCTTCAATGCCGTCCTCGGGCGCGACAGCATGCCGCTGGCCGATCTCGACGTGCCGCGCAAGAACTTCGTCGAGGCTGCCAACTCGAAGCCGGTCCCGAAGAAGGAAGCCGCGAAGGCCTGATCTCAGGCACTGACAGCCGGGTGCCATCCGGTCGCAAGCCCTGATGAGGCGACAAGCGCCGGGATGCAGAAATGCATCCCGGCGCTTGTCCGTGTGCGCCCGGGTGCCGGCGACCGCGGACTGACTGGCACGGGCGCACGCCACCGGCAAGGTCGCGACGGAGGACCGGCCCAGTTGGCGCGACCGTCGGGCTCAGTTGGCGACGGTGAACCGGGAGTCGATGTGCTTCGGCTCGAGGATCTCATCGACCATGGCCACAGCGAAGTCCTCGGCAGAGATCGCATCGCCGGCCGGGACTTCCAGCTCGGTTCGGTAGGTGCCCGTGCGCTCACCCGGGGCGATCTCCGGGGCGGGGGAGATGAGCGTCCACGGCGAGGGGTTCGCCGCGCGCAGCAGTTCGAGTGCCTGCGTGCCGGTCTCCGATTCGGCCTTGTAGGCCGACGGGAATCCCGGGGTGTCCTTGAGCATCGTGTCACCGACGAACAGCGAGCCCGCACCGCCGACGACGAAGAGGCGTGTGGTGCCGCTGGCCTCCGCCAGAGTCGACAGGCCGTCGAGCCAGATTCGGTGGTCTCCGCCGGTGCGGCTCGGGCCGGTCGTGGACACGATGACATCGTGGGCATCGGCCATGCGCGCGTCGAACTCCGCATCGGCGATATCGCCGGCGAGCGAGCTGGCCGCGCCCGGTACCTCAGTGCCCGAACGAGTGATGGCGGTGACCTCGATTCCGCGGGAGGCCGCCTCGGCGGTGACGCGTGAGCCGATCATTCCCGATGCTCCGAAGAGTGCGATCTTCATCTTCTTCCTTTCTCGGCATTGCAGAAGCGATGCCCGATGAACGTCGTGTGCTGACAGACTCACAGTATCTTTGCGATATCGAGTACCTCAAAGATACTATTGGGTTATGACCATGAGAATTCGCTGGGAAGGTGATGCCTTCGATCCCGAATGCCCGACCCGAATCGTGCTCGACCGAGTCGGTGACAAATGGACTGTGCTCATCGTCGACGTCCTCGACGCCGGACCGAAGCGGTTCAATGAGATCCGCCTGGCCATCGGCGGAATCACCCCGAAAGTGCTCACCTCGACGCTGCGCTCCCTCGTCGCCGACGGACTCGTGACCCGAGAGGTCTTCGCCGAGACTCCTCCGCGGGTGGAGTACGCGCTGACCGAGCTCGGGCGGTCCCTGCAGGAACCCGTTGCGGCGCTGCGGCGGTGGGCGGAGGCGAACGTCGCCGCGATCTCCGAGAATCGGGATCGTCGCGCAGCCGAGGAGCAGGCGAGTCCCGGTCGCGTCTGAGGCCGGGGGTGTGCGGGGCTCAGCCGCGGGTGAGGTCGCCGAGGACGGCGACGAAGTCTCGCAGGCGACCGGCGATCCGATACACGCGAGGAGAGCCCGAATAGACCCAGTTGTTCGTGATGATCGATGTGCTTGCACCATCAGTCGCCTGCTTGAACTCGTTGACATCGAGGCTCGCCTGCGTGTCGTCGATGAGGCGTCGGCGCAGGTCGTCGGTCATCTGTGTCCAGTGGTCGGCCGCTTCGGTGTCGATCTCGACCCAATCCCCGTGCTGCTCACGGCAGGCGAGCGGTCGAGAGGCGATGAGCCCGGTGATCTGCCGGCTCTCCCGGGCGTGATCGGCCGCCTTCGGGGCAGGGTCGACGGCTTCGACGATGACGGCCGGGCCCGGGAGAGCTGTCGAATCGTCGAGAGCTGAAACACCCTGGTCTGCGAACCCGTCGATGCGCTGCGGTTCGAGACGTCTGTCGAGAAGAAGGATGGGCATGAGTCGATCATGCCCCAAACCCGGCCGGGAAGCGAGAGGGCTCGGTGACGGCTGTGCTGCGCCGCCCCGTCCCGACCGTCTGCACGGAACGATTTTGCCCCCTCCTGAACAGTGTTCAATAATGTCGATATGGATAGCTACTCGTCACTCGCTCACCGCGTGCTCTCCGGTGCCCCGGCCACTGCCTCCGACGCCCGGGCGATCCTGGCGTCTCCGAATGAGGATCTGCTCGACCTCGTCGCGGCCGCAGGCCGACTGCGCCGTGAGCACTTCGGCAATCTCGTCAAGGTCAACTACCTCGTCAACCTCAAGTCCGGCCTCTGCCCGGAGGACTGCAGCTACTGTTCGCAGCGTCTGGGCTCCGAAGCGGAGATACTCAAGTACTCGTGGCTGCCCCGGGAGGAGGCCAAACGCCAAGCGGAATTCGGCCTGGCCGGAGGTGCCTCGCGCGTCTGCCTCGTCGCCTCCGGACGCGGTCCGTCGAATCGGGACGTCGAGCGCGTCTCGGGCATGGTCGAGGACATCAAGTCCACCACTCCCGGCGTCGAAGTCTGCGCTTGCCTCGGATTCCTCAAGGACGGACAGGCGCAGCGACTCAAAGAAGCAGGCGTCGATGCCTACAATCACAATCTCAACACCGCGGAGTCCCATTACGCCGACATCTGCTCGACCCATACGTTCGCCGACCGTGTCGACACCGTCGACAAGGCTCGCGGCGCCGGGCTCTCTCCGTGTTCGGGACTCATCGTCGGCCTGGGTGAGACGGACGACCAGGTCATCGAAACGATTGAATCGCTCAAAGCCGTCGATTCCGATTCGATCCCGGTCAACTTCCTCATCCCCTTCGAGGGCACCCCGCTGGAGGGCACCAACACGCTGACCCCACAGCATTGCCTGCGCATTCTGTGCGCCGTTCGCTTCCTGTGCCCGGACCGGGAGCTGCGCATCGCCGGCGGCCGCGAGATGCACCTGCGCTCGCTGCAGCCGATGTCGCTGCATGTGGCCAATTCCCTCTTCCTCGGCGACTACCTCACCTCGGAGGGACAGGCCGCAGAAGAGGACCTCGACATGATCGTCGACGGCGGATTCGAGATCGTCGGCGCCGACAGCGCCGAACAGCTGCGCGATGAGCTCAAGGCCCACCGGGCAGCCCATCTGGCCGCATTCGACACCGCAGCGCCCGACGACGCGAAGGGCGCACAGACGAAGAGCGACGCCGCGACTGCTGCCGGCACGGTGAGCGCACCCGCCTCGGCACCAACCGCAGCCAGCACCCTGCCGTGCGGCAAACCGCTGCCGCCCGTCGGTCATGAGGCCGACGGTTCGGGGGTCAGGATTCCGACGATCCGCCGCCGAGGCGCCGGAACGGAGCTCTCGCCCAATGCCTGAGCCTGCACGAGGTGAACCCCTGAGCACTCTGGAGAAGGGCTCCGGGCTGCTGTGACACCTGTTCCTGCCCCGGCCGCCTGGGCCGGAGGCCTCCACCGCCGAGGTCGAAGCATGGGCGGTGGAAGCCGAGAACCCCGTCGATGCGCACAGGGCTGAACTCGCCGGCATCGTCATCGGCTCGTGACCCGAACCTGCGGGTCGACTCAGTTGCCGGATCCTCCCGCAGTGATGTGGCCGAAGAGCTCGGGCCAGATGTGTGCATTGCGGTACTTGATCGGGCCCATATGCGTGATGTGTGTGGCTCCCAGCTGACTCGGTTCATAGCGGCGCGGTTCCAGCTGGGCGTTGACATACCAGCTTTCGAGCTGCCTCGTGGCAGGTGCCGACATGGTCTCGTCGTCGGTGAACGAGATGCTCGTCAGCGGGATCGTCAGACTCGCGAAGCTGTCGGCGAATTCCGGATGGATGTCGAGCATGTAGTTCGGCCGTTTGCACCAATACGCCCACTGCCGCATGACGGGAGCGGGCAGATCGCCGAGGATGCGCAGCCGCTTCCCCGGGAAGTAGCCGCGGATGCGCGTCGTCGTCGGTGCGATGGCGTACCAGAGAGCCGGCGCGAGAACCCGGTTCCTGCCCTCTGAGAGCTTCCAGTACCCGGTGCCGGAGCACAGGATCGTGGCTTGGGTGAGCTTGCTGTGGTCGGTGAAGGCGAGGAGTTGGCCGCCGAGGCTGTGCCCGACCCAATGCAGCGGGACCGAATCTTCGGTCTCGGCAACGTGATCGAGCATGACCGCGGCATCATCGGCCCAGGTGAGAATATCGGCTTCGACCTCTGCCAGGGGAGTTCTCGCCGAGGCTCCGTATCCTTGGTAGTCGAAAGTGTGAACGACGTATCCCTGCTGCGTGAACCAATCGGCGAGCGGATAGTAGTGACGCGCAGGGGTCGCCATGGCCGGGACCAGAATGACGGCACCGCGGACGGTGTCGGTATCGGTCGGTGCATGCCGTGTTGCGTTGAGCGGTTGTCCGTTCTCAGCGGTGATTTCGTAATCATGGCGTTCAGTGCCCATGGATGTCCTCTGCGGTCGGTGACGATTGCAATTGCGGGCTCCCTAGAAGTGTTCGCGGACCGATGCGGGCTCTGTCGCTGGAGCGGGGGAGCCGTCGTCGACGAAGTGGCGTCGACTCTCCTCGGAGGTGACCTCGAAGAGTTCGATCAGCAGACCGTCGGGTCCGGTGACCATGGCGAACCCTCCTCCGGGCACCGCGGTGATGTCGGTGACATCACGACCGCCTGCCCTGAGCCGGTGGACCAATGCGTCCAGATCTTCGATGAGAAGACCGATGTGGTGGAACAGGTTTCGACCATGAGCGGGGGCGTTCTTCGATTCGAAGAGATGGATCCGTCCGGAGCCGATCCTGAGGAAGACGTTGCGATCACCGTCGATGCTGTCGTCGAAGACCACCTCGGCGTCGAAATGTGTGGTGAAGAAGTCACAGAATCCTCTGATGTCGGCGGTGACGAGGTGGACGTGGTGGAGATCGATCCTGACATCCGTGCTGCTGCCCTCGTCCTCGGCATCGGAGATCATCGTGACTCCTCGTCGGGACGGGCGGGTCGGTTCGCAGGGCTTTCGACAGCTGCGTTCATGCGCATGAGCATCACGACCACGGCCTCGGCGTTGCGGTCGTCGAACTGTTCGCCCAGTGCCGCCTTTTCGACGGCAAGGCCGAGAACAGCTGTCCAGAATCCTCGGGTGATGGCTCCGGGAGTTGCCCCTACCTGCCAGCCGGTTCTGATGAAGGTGTCGACCATGGCGGACTCGCCTGCGCGGTAGAGCTCCGCGGACGTGCGGCTGACGATGTCCTGCAGTCGCGGGGTGCGGCGGGCGAGGAGCATGGCCTCGGCGAACATCATGACCGGCCCGGACCCCGGACCCAGCAGGTAGGAGATGAGCGAACGGGCGTGTGATTCGGGCGTCTCGGTGTCTCGAGACCGGTCTTCGGCGCGCTTGGCCGTCCGGAGCATCGCGTAGCGTGCGGCTTCGACGAACAGAGCTTCCTTGCCTCCGAAATGGTGTGTGATCTGATTGGGGAACGCGTCGGCTGCTTTGGCGATGTCAGCGACGGACGTCTTGTCGTACCCCCGTTCGGCGAACAGGCGCGCGGCTTTTTCGATCAAGCGTGATCTGGTGTTCTGCTGTGTGCCGGGGGCGGCTGCTGCGGTGGTCGCCGTCTGCTCCGGTCCCATGATGATCTCCCTGCCTTGGGCGATTCTTCGAGCCTGAGATTGTATGCTACACAACTCTTGTATGGCACACAAGTATTTTCGCGCGCGAAGGCATTGCAACGGGTGGCAGGGCACAGTCGTATCTGACCGGGGAATTGCGGGTTTGAAGAACGCCGGTCTGAAGGAGTCGTCTTGCGCTTGCATCGCCGCAGGTGAGCGCTTGTTTCAGTGGTCCCCCCAGTGGGACTCGAACCCACACTGAATCGATTTTAAGTCGACTGCCTCTGCCGATTGGGCTATAGGGGGACGATCCAGAACAACTGTATCGGCAAACCGGCGACGCCGCGATCTGAGACGCGCTGCTGACGGCGCACAGTCGGCGCTAGCCTCGAGCCATGACGACGAGCCGACCGAGCTTCCAAGCCTGGATGATCCTCGTCATCGGTGTCCTCACGCAGATGGCCGCCACCCTCGCGATCACCGGTCCGGCGTTCCTCATCCCGTATATGCACGCGGACCTCGACTTCACCCTGACCCAAGCGGGAACCGTTGCCGCAGCACCGAGCTTCGGCCTTATCCTCACCCTCATCGCCTGGGGTGCCTTCGCCGACAGATACGGTGAGCGGCTGGCCATGACCTTGGGCATCGGCTTCACCGCACTGGCCTCCGCAGCCGCGGTCGCAGTCGTCGACTCACCGGTCCGGATGGTCATCATCATCGCGGCCTCCGGGGCCGCCGCAGCATCGGTGAATTCCGCCAGCGGCCGTGTGGTCATGGGATGGTTCCCCCGTCACCGGCGGGGCCTGGCCATGGGCATCCGACAGATGTCCCAGCCCCTGGGCACCAGCATCGCCGCCGTGACCGTCCCACCGGTCGCCGCGGCCGGCGGATTCCCCGCCTACCTGTGGTTCGTCGCCGCCGTGACCGGCGCGTTGGCGATCGTCTGCTTCGCCCTCGTCCGCAACCCACCACCGCAGGACCCCACCCGCGCCGAGGTGGCCGATCTCGAACGCCGAAACCCATCCGAACCGGCGGCGTCCGCCGACGATCACACCGATCACGAAGAGGTGGAACCCACCTCGGCGGGGGAGGGCAGAGCGAGACCGAGCTCGGTGTTCAACCCCTACCGCGGCGATTCCTTCCTGTGGCGCATCCACGCCGTCTCAGCACTCCTCGTCATTCCGCAGTTCGCCTTCTCCACCTACGGCCTCGTCTGGCTCATCGCCGTGCAGGGCATCGGGGCATCGGCCGCCGGCGCGATCGTCGCCGCCGCTCAGATCGTCGGAGCCCTCGGTCGGATGGTCGTCGGTGGGCTCTCCGACCGCACGGGTTCGCGAGTCGGGCTGATGCGCGTGGTCGCGATCGCGGCCGTGGTGCTGGTCGCGGCCATCGCGTTCCTGTCGCTGACGCAGACGCCGGTCGCGGCCGCGATCGTCTTCGTGCTGGCCTCGACGGTGTCGGTCGCCGACAACGGTCTGGCCTTCGCTTCCGTGGCCGAAGCCGCCGGACCGCGCTGGTCGGGCAAGGCGATGGGCGCTCAGAACACGGGACAGTTCGTCATGTCGGCGCTGCTGGGCCCCGGCTTCGGTGCGCTCGTGACCGCGTTCGGATACCCGGTGTCCTTCGGGCTCATCGCTCTCGCCCCACTGCTCAGCCTCGGAATCATTCCACGCCGCGACATCGATCGCATAACCTGAAGTTCACCCCGGGCCGTTGAGCTGCCCGGGCCACGACATCGAGTCGACATCGGAAGGGGAGGGTGACGTGAATAACCTGTTCCAGGAGAATCTGCGGGAGTACATCGACAAACTCCGCCTCGAAGGCTATGCCGTCGAGGACAGTCAGACCACGGACCCGCACCTCATCGACCCCATGGGCCGAGCGGTCGAGACCTGGCGCGAGGGCTACCCGTACGACGAGCAGATGGACAGGGACGCCTACGAACTCGAGAAGTACAAGCTGCAGGTCGAGCTGTTGAAATTCCAGTACTGGGGCCAGGACACCGGCGCCAAGCACGTCATCGTCTTCGAGGGCCGGGACGCCGCGGGCAAGGGCGGAACGATCAAACGCTTCACCGAACACCTCAATCCGCGGGCGGCCCGCGTCGTCGCACTCAACAAGCCCTCGGACAGGGAAGCCGGCCAATGGTACTTCCAGCGCTATGTCTCTCACCTGCCCACGAGCGGGGAGATCGTGATGTTCGACCGCTCCTGGTACAACCGGGCCAATGTCGAACGCGTCATGGGCTTCTGCACGGACGAGGAGTACGAGACGTTCATGGAGCAGGCTCCCGTGTTCGAGAAGATGCTCATCGACTCCGGGGTCCATGTCACGAAGTTCTGGTTCTCGGTGACCCAGCGCGAGCAGCGCACCAGGTTCGCGATCCGTCAGATCGATCCGGTGCGGCGGTGGAAGCTGTCTCCGATGGACCTCGAATCGCTCGACCGGTGGGAGGACTACACGAAGGCCAAGGAGGAGACCTTCCGCCGCACGGACACCGACCACGCCCCGTGGATCACGATCAAGAGCAATGACAAGAAGCGAGCCAGGCTGAACGCGATGCGGTACTTCCTCAACCAGTTCGACTACGAGGACAAGGACACCTCGGTCGTCCACCCGGCCGATCCGCTGCTCGTGCGTCGGGGCCGCGATGCCGTTGATGACTGAGACGGCAGGCTTCGGCAGCCGTCTGCCGACC
>DWZN01000111.1 GCA_019117545.1 Candidatus Brevibacterium intestinavium | reverse complement strand
AGATCGATGACCTCTGCGTCGATGCCCTCTTCGGCCAATTCTTCGGCTGCGTCCAAGGCGTGGTGCACAGACAGCGAGAGAGTGATCACTGTGACGTCGGTGCCCTCGCGCGGAACTGCCGCACGTCCGATCTCCACAACGTGGTCGCCTTCGGGGACGGGGCCGATCGCACGCCGATTCTTCGCCATCCAAGGAAGGCCTTGGATTCCCTTGTGGAACATGAAGACCACCGGGTTGTCATCGCGTATCGCTGCCGTCATCAAGCCAGCGGCGTCCGCGGGATTGCTGGGAACAACCACCTTCATGCCGGGCAGGTGGGCGAAGGTCCCCCACAGACACTGAGAGTGCTGTGCGCCATCGGAGTAGCCGCCCCCGACCGCTGTGCTCAAAACGATGGGGACTTTGACATTCCCGCCGGACTCGTAGTGGATTTTGGCCATGTGATTGTAGATCTGGTCCATGCACACGCCGAAGAAGTCGACGAACATCAGCTCGACGATCGGACGCATGCCCTCGGTGGCTGCCCCGATCGCGGCCCCGATGAAGCCGGTCTCAGAGATCGGTGTGTCGATGACGCGCTGTGGACCGAAGCGGTCCAACAGGCCCGTCGTGGATGAGAAGATTCCCCCATAGGGACCGACGTCTTCGCCCATGACGAAGACGTCGTCATCGGCTTCCATCTCTCTGGCGATCGCCTCGACGGTGGCCTTTGCCGTGCTGAGTCGACGGGTTGTTGGTGTTGTTGCAGTCATCAGAGTGCTCCTTTGCTCAGGCGAAGACGTAGTCGCCGACTCTTGCGGGGTCTGGTTCCGGGCTCGACTTCGCGTAGGTGACAGCGTCTTCGACGCGTCGAGTCGCCTCATCCTTGATCGACTGGATCTGCGCATCGTCGAGGACTCCGTCGGCGAGCAGGGAATTCTCGAAGGTCGGGAGGGGATCACGGCCGGGCACGCCTTCGAGATCGGGGCGGTACCCTTGCGCATCACCTTCGAAGTGCCCCCACAGCCGCAGGGTCTGCACCTCGATCAAGCTGGGCCCGCCGCCGTCGCGGGCTCGTTCGACTGCCTTGCCGGCTTCCTCATAGACGGCTTCGACTGAATTGTCCTCGACCTGTGTTCCGGGCATTCCATATGCAGCGGCACGAACCGCGTTGGACGGCACCGAGGTGGAGGCAGACCGCGGCACTGATATTCCCCATTCGTTGTCCTCGATGACGAAGACGACGGGAAGCTTCCACAATGCGGCCAGGTTCAGAGACTCGTGAAATGCCCCCTGGTTGGCGGCGCCTTCACCGGCAACGGCGATTGCGACATTGCCCGTCTTCCGACGACTGAAGGCCAAGGCTTGACCGACAGCGACGGGGAGTCCCTCACCGACGATTCCGGAACAGGAGAAGTTCGCCTGCGGATCGAACAGATGCATGTGGCCGCCGCGCCCTCGCCCCAAGCCGTCGACACGGCCGAAGATCTCCGCTGTCATGGCGTTGATATCGACACCGTGCGACAGGGCGAAGTGATGTGGTCGGTGAGTGGCTGTGACCGCATCCGCGTCAATCGTGTGGGCACACACCCCAGCGGCTACCGGTTCCTGCCCAGCGGCCAGGTGCATTTCACCTGGGATGAGTCCTGCACCGATATCGAAGATGGGCTTCTTGTCAGCGTGGTATTCGCGCAGGATCGTTTCCTCGTAGGTGCGGATCAGCACCATTTGACTGAACAGCTCACGCGCAATTCCCGGTTCCATGTTTCCTCCTCGGTCTGAGGAAATCATCATGTGACGAGTGACACGTGGTGGGCAATGACGAAGTTTTCACATGGTGATAGAGGGGGCACCAATGGTCCGTCTCAGTCGGTGTGCCGCGCGGTGAAGCGCATGCGCCTGACTGTCGCTCCGGCCTCGATGAGTCGGAAGGGACACCGCAATCGAGGCCACGAGATCGGATGTGCGGATGGAGGCGGCCAAGCAGTACGTGCCGAGCAGGTACTCTTCGGAGTCGGACCAGATCTCGGGCGGGTCGGCGAGGCGACGTTCCAGCGCATTGCGATTCGTGATGGTGTTCGGAGTGAGGTCGTGCAAGTCATGGCGGTTGATGTAGTCGTCCCGGAGCTCTGGATCCAAGCCCGCCAGAATGGCCTTCCCGAACGCCGTCGCGTGGCCGGCTTCGTGGACTCCCACCCAGAGGTCGACGCACTGGGCATGCGGGCCGTCGGCGATGTCGACGAGGCGGATCTCGCCATGGTCATACATCGACAGGTAGGTGGCTCCGCCGAGCTCATCGCGAAGGGAGCGCAACACGGGTTGGATCCGTGGGTGCAGCGATTGCAGCGGCGAACGACCGGAAGCCGTCGCCGATGGTCCGATGACGTAACCGTTCTCCGCCTTGCGCAGGTAGCCTTCGTATACCAGAGTACGCAGCAGGTGGTAGGTAGTCGGCAGGGGCAGACCGGTCAGCCTCGCAAGCTTCTTCGCAGGGATGGGGTCAGCGCTGGCAGCTACGGTTTCCAGAAGACGAAGCGCTCGCTGCACCGAACTGATGAGAGTGGGTGGAGCCACGTTGATCCTCCGCAGGCTACGGCCTCATCGCCGATCTCGCACGTGCTCTACATCATAGCCTGATCGGAGTTTTCCCGAAATAGGTCACTTCCGGTCGAAGCGGTCCTTCCACTCCTGCCAGTCCCAGTGGGTCAGGAACTTCTCACCAGCGCTGCGGCCCGAGGCGATGAGATCGAGTTCGGCCTCCCTCGAGAGGCCGAAATCCGTGCTGCTGTGGCCGGAGGTGTCGACGAAGATCGTCCGCTCGGTCACCGAGGGATCGTCGATGTGCCTGCGGTCGTGGGCGTTGATCATCGTCGACAGCAGCGTCCGGGCGTACTGGAACGTCGTGGTGTTGGGTCGCCACTGCGCCGCGGGGGTGTGCCGGGCCGAGAGCATGACCCCGAATGTCGGCCACCGCGCCGGCTTGGCATCCTTGCGGTCGAAGACGTCGACGGGGAAGTTCGAGAGCAGACCGCCGTCGGCACCGAGCACGGAGGAGCCTCCGGCCGATTTCGGCCGTGCCGGCAGGGACCGGGGGCGGAAGAAGAAGGGGCTGGCGGCCGAAGCGCACACCGCCCCGGCGACGGACTGGCTGTCGGCGTCGACGCCGAGGGAGTCCTCATAGTCCCAGGGCAGGCGCAGCATCCGACCCCGGGAGACGTCGGAGACGATGACGACGAGCCGGTAGGAGCGTTCGGGCGGGATCGCCGATCCCGGATCGGTCAGTTTGAGGTCGCCCCAGGTGCGCACCCCCTGTCCGTCCAGCGCTTCGGCGAGGAAGTCATGGAGTGCGTCACCGAGGTACATGCCCTTGTGGAACAGCAGCCCCTGCACCTTGCCCAGCCACGGCGTGAGCCGGAAGACGGGGGAGAGGTCCTCGAATTCGGAGAAGTCCAGTTCGAGCACCCTCTGCGCGAGTCTGTCGGCGGACAGCCCGGCCGCGCTCAGCGCCCCGACGATCGCCCCGGCCGAGGTCCCGGCGATGCGGTGGAAGTCATAGCCGGCCGCCGTCAGGGACTGCAGGGCGCGGATGATTCCGGGCAGCTTCGCCCCTCCTCCTTCGAGGACCAGATCGGTCGTGGCCATGACTGCTCCCTTCCGTGCGTCCCTGAGTCCATTGTGGACCCGGGCGGGCGGCGACGGACTCAGCTGCCTCCGCTCGGCTGCCGGGTGCGACCGGTGAAGTGGTCCATGGTCTGGTTGACTCCGAGGAAGTCCATGACCGTGTCGAAGGCGCGTGTGGGCAGCAGGCGCACTCCCGGCACCAGTCGCACGAGCGGAGGCATGACCAGCTGCTCGCGACCGGACTCGATGGCGTTGAGCACTCGTGTGGACACATCGGTCTCCTCGAGGATCGGCAGCAGGCGGGGGAACTTCGTGCGGACGCCGTCGAACATGCCGGTGTTGATGTAGAAGGGGCAGACGACGAGAGTGCCCACGCGGCTGCCCTCGGCACGCAGCTCGCTGCGCAGCGATTCGGTGAATCCCACGGCCGCCCATTTGCTCGCCGAGTAGTCGGTCTGGCGGGCGACTCCGGTCAGGCCCGCAGCACTGGCGATAGTGACCACCGCTCCGCGGTCGCGTTCGAGCATTCCCGGCAGGAACGCTTTGGTCGTCCAGTACAGGGCCAGCGTGTTGACGTCATAGACACGACGGATCGCGTCCGCATCGGCGTCGAGGAGCTTCTTGCCGGTCACGATGCCGGCGCAGTTGATGAGGATGTCGACCGGTCCCGTTCGCTCGGCCACGGTCTCGACCTGGGCGGAATCCGCCACATTGACCTCGAAGGACCGAGCCTGCCCGCCGACGGCCGTGATCTCATCGCGCACAGCATCTCCGCTGTCGGCGGACAGGTCCCAGATGAGGATCTCGGCGGCTCCGCGGGCCGCGGCGTCGAGGGCCATGAGTCTGCCGATGCCGCTGCCTGCTCCGGTGATGAGCACCCGGGCGCCGTCGATCGTCGTTCCACGCTTCATTCGTTGCATCCTTGCAGTCGAGGTCAGTCCAGCGGCTCTCGGACGCGGACGCCGCACCCTGCGGCGACCCACCCGAAAGTTACTCAACAGTACATCAGTATGACGTGGGTCACCGCAAGGGTGCGGCGGCGAATGAAGCGGGCCGGGCCGATCAGCTCTCGGCGATGCCCTTCTGGATGAGATCCATCACCGAGGAGTCCGCCAGCGTCGTGACATCGCCGACCTCGCGGTTCTCAGCGACGTCCTTGAGCAGACGGCGCATGATCTTGCCCGATCGGGTCTTCGGCAGATCGGGAACGAGCATGACCGACCTCGGTGTCGCGATCGGCCCGATCGCGCTGCGCACATGGCCCCGCAGCTCGTCCACGACGTCGTTTCCGCCGTCGGCGGCGCTTTCGCGGAGGATCACGAACGCCTCGATGGCCTGTCCGGTCGTCTCGTCGCGGGCGCCGACCACGGCCGCCTCGGCGACCTTCGGATGCGCGACCAGAGCGGATTCGATCTCCGCGGTCGACATCCGGTGACCGGAGACGTTGAGGACGTCGTCGACGCGGCCGAGGACCCAGAAGTCGCCGTCACGGTCGATCTTCGCGCCGTCACCGGCGAAGTAGACCTCGGGGTACTGCGACCAGTAGGTCTTCTTGTACCGTTCCTCATCGCCCCACAGGGTGCGCAGCATCGACGGCCAGGGCTCCTTGATGACAAGGTAGCCGCCGTTGCCCGGTTCGACCGATCGGCCCTCATCGTCGAAGACATCGGCGACGATTCCCGGCAGGGCCCGCATCGCCGAACCCGGTTTGGTCGCCGTCGCGCCCGGCAGCGGGCTGATGAGGATGCTGCCGTTCTCCGTCTGCCACCAGGTGTCGACCACCGGGCACCGGTTGCCGCCGATGTGCTCGCGGTACCACATCCAGGCTTCGGGGTTGATCGGTTCGCCCACACTGCCGAGCAGGCGCAGGCTGGACAGATCGAATTTCGCCGGGATGTCGCGTCCCCACTTCATGAACGAGCGAATGGCCGTCGGCGCGCAGTAGAGGATCGAGACCTTGTACTTCTCGACGATCTCCCACCAGCGCCCGCGATGGGGTGTGTCGGGGGTGCCCTCGTAGAGCACCGAGGTGGTGGCGTTGGCCAGCGGTCCGTAGACGATATAGGAGTGACCGGTGACCCAGCCGATGTCCGCGGCCGTCCAGAAGACGTCGGACTCGGGCTTGATGTCGAAGACCGCCCAGTGGGTGAACGAGGTTCCGACCATGTACCCGCCGGTCGTGTGCATGATGCCCTTGGGCTTTCCGGTCGTGCCCGAGGAGTACATGATGTAGAGCGGATGCTCGGAGTCGAAGGCCTCGGGGGTGTGGGTCTCGGACTGGCGGTCGACGACATCGTGCCACCACAGGTCGCGGCCCTCATGCCAGTCGATGTCCTGGCCGGTGCGCTGGACGACGAGGACGTTGCGCACCTCGGGGCAGTCGACCATGGCCTCGTCGACGACGGACTTCAGACCCGAGGCCTTGCCCTTGCGGTAGCCGCCGTCGGCGGTGATGACGAATTCGACTTCGCAGTCCTTGACGCGGTCAGCGATCGCGCTCGCGGAGAACCCGCCGAAGATCACGGTGTGCGGAGCGCCGAGGCGGGCGCAGGCGAGCATGGCGAAGACGGTTTCGGGGATCATCGGCATGTAGATCGCGACCCGGTCGCCGGTCTTGACACCGAGCTCGGTCAGCGCATTGGCGGCCTTGGAGACCTCGCGCAGAAGATCGGAATAGGTGATGGTGCGGGTGTCTCCGGACTCGCCTTCGAAGTAGTAGGCGACACGATCGCCGAGACCGTTCTCGACGTGTCGGTCCACACAGTTGTAGGCGGCGTTGAGCCTGCCTCCCACATACCACTTGGCAAAGGGCTTGTCCGACCAGTCGAGGACCGTGTCGAACGGAGTGTCCCAGGTGATCCTCTTCGCCTGCTCCTCCCAGTATCCGATGCGGTCGGCCGCGGCCTTGTCGTATTCTTCGGCGGTGACGTTCGCGTTGGCGGCGAACTCCTCTGGGGGCGGGAAGGTCCGGCCTTCGTGGCTGAGTTCCTCGATCGTCGGATTGTTCGTCATCGTGTGCTCCTTTCGCCATGCCTCACACCGACGTGGTGCATGGAATCGAACTCCCTTTCAACCTACTCCAGTGGCCGGTGAAATCAAGGGGCGGTGCGACGTGTGATCATGACGGATCGGCCTCGGGCGAACGGAGAGGCGTGAGTTCCCAGTAGGTCCCGCACCGCCACAGCCACTCGAGGGGGCCGTAGCGGAAGAAATGCAGCCAGACCGTCGACAGGGCGCATTGGACGATGATGATGACTGCCCAGATCCCGAGAGCCGCCGGGGCGGAGACGTGACCGGCCGAGGCCAGCGGCGGCAGAGTGAGGACGCAGATGACGGTCTGACCCAGATAGTTCGAAAAGGCCATCCGACCGTACAGGCGCAGGAAGGACAGGCATGTCGCTCCGAGGCGGGTGCGCAGGAGAAGGATCAGACCGGTCACGTACATGAAACCGGGGACCATTGCGGTGCGGAAGGCGATGTCGTGAGCGTCAGTCGATCCGATGCCGGCGGTGTTGGCCCAGAGCCAGAGCGGAACGGAGCCGATGAAGCTGAGGGCGAAGATGCCGGTGACGGGGACGCGTGCCGCTGCGGAATACAGGCCGAGTTCGGCCAGCCGGAATCCGATCACCATGTGTCCGAGGGTCCGAGCAAAGGACAGCAGCGGCAGCAGCAGGGGAGGAAGGTGGAGGTCGACTCCGCCGACGCCGGTGACCAGATGCAGCACATCGGGGACGATCGCGGCCAGGATGCCGAGAATCGCGAAGGGCCGCCTCGGCAGGAACGTCAGCGGCAGAAGCACGAGCGCGAGGACACCGTAGGAGGCGAGCACGTCGATGCCGCCTAAGCTCGAGTTGATGAGTCCTGCGATGACGAGGATGACCATCCGGCGGACGTAGACCCATGTCGATCGGTCCTTCGCGCGCAGCCGCGTGAGAAAGATGTAGACGCTGGTGCCGAAGAGGAAAGCGAAGACGAAATGGAATTTGCCCAGGGCGACATCGTCGACGAGCTGCCAGATCACCGCGTCCGTGCCGACGGGATCCTCCGACTGGCCGGCCTGAGACAGGAAATAGCGGTGTTGATCAGCAGGATGCCTGCAATGCGACTCCGCGGATGACGTCGATGGAGACGATGCGATCTGCCGGGTTCGACGGCTGAGTCCGATCGGTGCGCGTGTCCGGTGATCGGCGGGCCTGTTCGTGGATCATGCCGAGCCACGGTATCAGGCCAGGTCCCTTGTCGAATGGAGGTTGCGATCAGGTTGAGGCGCACTCCGGATACGCGAAGACCCCCGCCGGGGCGGGGGTCTTGCTGGTGGCTCCGACCGGCGTCGATCCGGTGACCTTTCGATTTTCAGTCGAACGCTCTACCAACTGAGCTACAGAGCCTGGTCGCCGACACACTGCACGTGTGCCGAGAGAAACAAAGGCTCTTCCGAAGAAGAGCCTTATGCTCCGCGACCCTGACGGGACTCGAACCCGCGACCTCCGCCGTGACAGGGCGGCGCGCTAACCAACTGCGCCACAGGGCCTTGCTGTTGTGGTTTCAGATCTCTCAATCCTACACCGTACCCCCAACGGGATTCGAACCCGTGTCGCCGCCGTGAAAGGGCGGTGTCCTAGGCCTCTAGACGATGGGGGCCTAGTTTGTCCTCGGATTCCCCGTGGGCAACGACGTTAAGCTTATCCCACCCGATTCGACGAATGCAAAACGAAACCGAGTGTCCTCGGTCACAGGTCTCGGGCATGTTCTCGGTGCGCTGCCGGCCCACGTCCGGAACTGTGATCGGACTAGAGTGGAGGGCATGGAGTCCCTGAGCGATGACGAGTTCGAGGCGATCCTCGATGAGGCCCTCGACCTGCTGCCTGCGGGGGTGACAGAGCAGCTGGACAATGTCGCCCTGTTCGTCGAGGACCGGCCGGAGAGCGGGGACCGGCATCTGCTCGGCCTCTACGAGGGAACTCCGATCGGCGAACGCGGCATCTCGGGTCTCGAGCTGCCCGACAACATCTTCATCTACCGTGACAACCTCATCGACTTCGCCGAGGACCGCGACCACCTGCGCGAGGAGATCGTCATCACCATCGTCCACGAGATCGCCCACTTCTACGGCATTGACGACGAACGTCTGCACGAACTCGGTTGGGGCTGAGGACAGCCGCGCGCACGCGGGCGAGAAGGCTACCGGCAAGTCATTTTGCGCGGCGGTGATTGGCGCTCGCCCCGACGCGTCGCCTATTCTGGGCGGGTAATCCATCAGCATCGATACAACAATTCCGTCCGTATCGACGCGGGAGCACAGGATCATCGACGGTCCCGGGCGGCAGCGCCCAAAGTCTCCCGCGGACCTGCGGGCAGGAGGCACTACCCCCTTATGACAGTTGCATCCAAACCGACAGCAGCGGCGACCCCGGCCGTTCGAGTGCTCAACCTGGCAGGCATCGACTACAGCCTGCGCAGCTTCGATCACGATCCGGCCGCCCGCCGCTACGGCTCGGAGGCCGCCGACAAGCTCGGCGTCAGCTCCGACCAGGTGTTCAAGACCCTGATGATCCAGGTCGACGGCGCACCCGTGACCGCGCTCGTGCCGGTCTCCGGTCAGCTCGATCTCAAGGGGCTTGCCTCGGCGCGGGGGGCGAAGAAGGCGCAGCTGTCCGGCGTGGCCGAGACCGAGCGCCGCACCGGCTATCCCGTCGGGGGAGTCTCCCCCTTCGGGCAGCGTCATGCCGTGCCCGTCGTCATCGACCGCACCGCGCTCGAGCATGCGTGCGTGTTCGTCTCCGCCGGCCGCCGCGGCCTCGAGATCGAGATCCGTCCGGAGGATCTCGTCATGCTCACCAACGCCCAGGTGGCCAAGATCGCCACTCTCGACTGAGCAGCGGACCCGCTGCCCGGTCGCATCTGCGACTCACACCCATTCGACCTCACCGACGGCCGGGGCCGCCCGGCCGGCGGTGAGGTCGGCGTACGTCGCCAGGGCCTCGTCCACCTCGGCGACGGGAACGAGGAGGTCGAGCCCCACCTCACCGCCGTAGTCGGCTCGCGTGATCCAGCCCCGATTCCCGGCCGCCCGCTCCAGCGCATTGGCCTGGGCGTAATCGACGAGCGCGTGCACCGGCACGCGTTGCCTGCGCGTGATGATCCGCGCCCGATCCACCGCCGCCGAGGTGGCCTGACCGTAGGCGCGCACGAGTCCTCCCGCGCCCAGCAGAGTGCCCCCGAAATACCTCGTCACGACCGCGACGACGTAGGTGAGTTCGTGACCGGTGACGACGTCGAGGATCGGGGCACCGGCCGTGCCTGCCGGCTCCCCGTCGTCGCTGAAGCGCTGCGTGCGCGATTCCGGGTCGAGGACGAACGCCGAACAGTGGTGTCGGGCCTTCGGGTGCTCGGCCCGACAGTCGGCGATGACCTCGCGGGCCTCGGCCTCGTCGGCGGCGGGGGAGAGGCGGGCGAGGAAGCGGGACTTCTTGATCTCGATCTCGGCCTCGACGCTGGTGGCGATCGTCCGGTACGACATGCTCGTCACTGTAGTCGAATCTGTTCTACGATGAGGCCACAGGCGCGGACCTCCTGCGCCGCCGGCCCCTCCTCGGCGAAAGGGTGACAATGGTGTACCAGTCAGACGATGTCGATCTCGCAGCGCTCAAGGACGAAGCCGCCCGAGCCCATTCCCTCGACCGCGCGCACGTCTTCCACTCCTGGTCGGCCCAGCGTCTCATCGATCCTCCGACGGTGGTCCGAGCGCAGGGGTCGACGGTCGTCGACGGCGAGGGCCGTGAGTTCCTCGACTTCTCCTCCCAGCTGGTGAATGCGAACATCGGTCACCAGCACCCGGCCGTGGTCGCGGCGATCAAGGACCAGGCCGATCTGCTGTGCACGATCAGCCCGGCCACGGCCAACGCCGCCCGCTCCGAGGCCGCCCGACTGATCACCGAACGCACCCCGGCCGGGCTGGACCGCGTGTTCTTCACCAACGGGGGAGCCGATGCGAACGAACACGCCATCCGTATGGCGCGGCTGCACACGGGCCGGAACAAGGTGCTCTCACGCTACCGGTCCTATCACGGCGGCACGCAGACGGCCGTCAACGTCACCGGCGACCCGCGGCGGTGGCAGAACGAGACCGGCGATGCCGGCGTCGTCCACTTCTTCGGTCCCTTCCTCTACCGGTCCGAGTTCCATGCCGCCACCGAGGCGGAGGAGACCGAACGGGCGCTGCACCACCTCGAGCGGACCATCCAGTTGGAGGGACCGGCGACGATCGCGGCGATCATCCTCGAATCCATCCCCGGCACCGCCGGCATCATGATCCCCAGCCGCGAGTACATGCAGGGGGTGCGGGCACTGGCCGACGAGTACGGGATCATCCTCATCGCCGATGAGGTGATGGCCGGCTTCGGACGCTCGGGCAAGTGGTTCGCCTTCGAGCACTTCGACATCGTCCCCGACCTCATCACCTTCGCCAAGGGCGTGAACTCCGGGTATGTGCCGCTGGGCGGGGTGGTCATCAACGACGCGATCTTCGAGACCTTCGCCGAACGCGTCTACCCCGGCGGACTGACCTACTCGGGTCACCCGCTGGCCTGCGCGGCCGCCGTCGCCACCATCAACGCGATGACCGATGAAGGCATGGTCGAACATGCCGCCCGCATCGGCGAGACCATCATCGGTCCCAGGCTGGCCCGGATCGCGGAGAACTCGAAGCACGTCGGCGAGGTCCGCGGCACCGGCGCGTTCTGGGCGATCGAACTCGTCTGGGACAAGGAAACGAAGGAACCGCTGGCCCCCTACGGCGGGGGCTCACCCGAGGTCTCCTCGGTGGTGGCCTCACTCAAGGAGCACGGTGTGGTGCCGTTCAACAACTACCACCGGCTGCACGTGGTCCCGCCGATCAACATCACCGAGGACGACCTCGAACGCGGCCTCGGCGTCTTCGAGAAGGTGCTCACCGACCTCGACTTCTCCCGCTGAGGCCGCACTGCCCCAGGCGGATCAGCGGGCGTCGTGGGTGAGATCCCCGCCGAGGACCGTGGCGCGGACGGGGATCTGCGAGATCTCGGTCGCCGCCACCTGCCCGGGATGGGCGTCCAGGGCCACGAAGTCGGCGAGCTTCCCGCGGCTCAGCGTGCCCTTGTCCGCGCCCTGTCCCATCGCGGCCGCCGCATTCACGGTGTAGGCGGCCAGAGCCTCATCGGCGCTCAGGCACTCGTCGGCCGAACCCATGACATCGCCGTCGCGGGTGGCGCGGGTGACGAAGGCTTCGATGCCGCGCAGCACATTGCCGTCGGCGCACGGCCGGTCGGAGCTGCCGGCGAGCAGGACACCGGCGTCGAGGAAGGATTTGGCCCGGTAGAGCAGCGGCCGGCGCTGCGGACCCAGAGAGGCGTTCATGCCGTCGCCGATGCCCTCGGCGAAGGCCGACTGCGGGGTGACGACGATGCCGGCCTCGGCCAGTGTGGCCAGGTGCTCGTCGTGGACCATTCCGGCATGTTCGATCCGGTTGGGCACGGGGCGGCGACCGTACCGCTTCTGCGCTTCGACGATATCGGCCACGGCTGCGTCGACGGCGGCGTCGCCGATCGCGTGCACGGCCACCGACCAGCCGGAGGCGCAGGTGTCGAGGATCTGCTGTCGCAGCGCCTCGGCGTCGGCCTGGAGATAGCCGGGATGGTCCTTGCCCGTGTAGTTCTCCCGCAGCGCCGCGGTCTCACCGGACAGAGCCCCGTCCATGAAGAACTTCACCGGGCCGATCGAGATGAGATCGTCGCCGAGGCCGGTGCGCAGTCCCGCGTCCAGTCCGATGCCGAACCCGTCGGCCGAGTTCGCCGCGATCGTGTGCAGTCCATCGGCCTGCGGCATCAGCTGGGCCCGGGCCCGCAGCCTGCCCTCCTCCCGAGCGCGCAGATAGGCGCTGATCTCGATGGGGGAGTGGCCGATCCAGCCGTAGGCGATGCCGCATTCGCCGAAGGAGGTGATGCCCTCCTTCGCATAGTGGGCGGTGGCGAGGTCGACCGCCTCGACGAGGGTGTCGAGCGAATAGGGCCGGATGAGGTCCTGGACGAGGGACTGCGCGGTCTCCTCGAGCAGCCCGGTGGGATGGCCGGCCGGGTCAGTGACGACCTTGCCGCCGACCGGCTCGGTGAAGCCGGGTTCGAGGATGCCGGCCCGGCGCATCGCCTCGGTGTTGACGATCGCGGCGTGACCGGAGGTCTGGCGCATGAACAGCGGACGGTCCCCGGTGATCTCGTCGAGGCGGGTCAGGTCGGGGTACTGTCCGTCGTAGTCGCGGTGGGCGTACCCGGTGGCGTTGATCCATTCTCCGGCCGGGGTCGCCGCTGCTGCCTCCTCCAAGGCCGCGTAGACGTCGGGCAGGCCGCCCGGCAGCGCGGTGACGTCGACGGAGGCCAGGGTGAGTCCGAACCAGGCGGTATGGCAGTGGGCGTCGGTGAAGCCCGGCAACACCGTCGCTCCGCCCAACGATTCGACCCGATCGGCGCTGATGCCGTCGAGGTCCTCGTCGAAGCCGATGATCCGGCCGTTGAAGACCCCGATCCTGCTCGCCCTCGGCCGCTCGGGGTCGAGAGTGTGGGCGTCGAGGTCGGTGAAGATCGCATCGATTCTCATGAGGCCACCTTAGCTTGTTGTTTAACCTCTCATGCGGCTTTCCCGATGGGCTGGACGGGTGCTTTGGTCTCGTTCGGTCGCCCACGAGGACGGCCCGGGCCCGGTCTGGAGGCTATCGGCGCACACGCCGGAGCCACCAACGTCTGGTGGATGCGGCGAAACCCGGCTCGCACCCGGGCGGGCGTGAGTTTCTCCGAAGGCAGAGGCCTCTGCCAGGGCAACTGGCAATCTGCTGCCAGCGGACGGGCGAGGCGCAGTTGGGTATAGGCGATGACGGTCAGTGCCGTCCACCGGTCGGCTGAGACCGGATCGCGCAGTTTCGCGTGTGTCCATCCAAGGTGTTGTTTGAGGAACCGGAACGTGTGCTCGATATCGAAGCGGCGGCAGAACATCGACCACCAGTGATCAACTTCGTCAGGGGTGTCAGGGACGGGCTTCGAGACCCACAGCCAGATGGGTTTCGGGGCCCGGTCACCGGGCAACCGCTCGACCCGGAGACCGATGAGAC
>DWZN01000110.1 GCA_019117545.1 Candidatus Brevibacterium intestinavium | reverse complement strand
CTGGCCACGGCCGCGATCGGCGCGTTCATCGGCGGGTTCATCTCCTGCTTCCTCGTCGTCTTCGTCGCCCCGGCGCTGGCGGACCTGTCGACGAGCTTCGGACCGGCCGAGTTCTTCGCCCTGGCGCTGTTCGCCTTCGTCGCCACATCCTCGGTCGTCGCCGATTCCGTGCTCAAGGGGCTCATGGCCCTCGTGCTCGGCATCGGATTCTCCGTCATCGGGATCGATTCGGTCTCGGGCACCGAGCGCTTCACCTTCGGTGTGCCCGAGCTCTTCGACGGCGTCTCCCTGGTGACGGTGACCGTGGGCATCCTGGCGCTCGGCGAGGTGTTCTTCATCGCCTCCCGGATCCGCCGCCAGGCCAAGGACAATACGATCAACTCCTCGGGCCGGCCGTTCCTGTCCCGCAGGGAGGTCGGGGAAGCGCTGCCGGCGTGGCTGCGCGGCACCGCGATCGGCCTGCCCTTCGGCGTGATCCCCGTCGGCGGTGCCGATGTGCCGACGTTCATGGCCTACGGGCTCGAGCGCAAGCTCGACTCCCGGCGCAGGCATCCGCAGTTCGGCAAGGGTGCGATCCGCGGTCTGGCCGGCCCCGAGGCGGCCGGTTCGGCCACGACGGGCATCGCCATGGGTGCGCTGCTGGCTCTGGGTCTGCCGATCTCGGCGACCGCGGCGATCATGCTCGCGGCCTTCCGCCAGTACGGCATCCAGCCCGGGCCGCTGCTGTTCGACCGCTCCCCCGAACTCGTCTGGGGTCTGCTGGCGAGCTTCTTCGTCGCGATGATCGTCCTGCTCACCATCAACCTGCCCTTCGCTCCCCTGTGGGCGAAGCTGCTGAAGATCCCGGACCCGTACCTCTACGGCGGCATCGCGGTCTTCTGCGGGCTGGGCATCTACGCGACCTCGGCCTCGATCTTCGAGCTGCTCGTCCTGCTTGGCATCGGTATCATCAGCTTCGTGCTCAAACGCTACGGGGTGCCCCTGGCGCCGCTGATGATCGGCATGGTGCTCGGTCCCCTGGCGGAGTCGAATCTGCGCGATGCGCTGCTGGCCTCGGGCGGGGACGCCTCGGTGCTCGTGTCCTCACCGATCACGATCGTCCTCTACATCGTCCTCATCGGCGCGCTCGTCTACACCGGCGTCGGCCGGGTGCTGGCGCGCAGGCGGCAGAAGCAGGTTCCAGGTGAGGCCGCTGCGGAGGAGTCGCCGGTCTCCTGACGGGCACGAGGCTGCCTCACCGCCGCTCGTTCAAGCCGTCGCGCAGGTATCGAACCGGCCACGATTCGACAGCTGCGCGCGGGCTTGAACGAGGGTTTCAGTCCCTGTCGCGGTGCGCCTCCTGCTCGGCGGCTCCGGGCAGGAGGCGACCGGCGCCCTTGAGGCCGAAGCTCGTGAGCAGCGCGGCGATGACGACGAGGACGACGGCGGCACCGGCTGCCCACTGCACACCAGTTTCGAAGGAGGCGACGGCCGCCTCGGCGATTCGATGCGCGCTCTGCCCGTCGAGTCCCGCGGTGTGCTCGAGGGCGGAGCCCAGAGTGTCGAACCGGGGCTGGTTCGCCGCGTCGCCGATGGCCGAATGCAGCGCCGAGCCGAAGACGAAGGTCGAGAGCCCGCCGAGGACGGCGGTGCCCATGACCGAACCGAATTCGTAGGCGGTCTCCGAGATCGCCGAGGCGGCCCCGGCCCTGTTCGCCGGAACTGCGGCGAGGATGAGGTCGTTCGTCACCACTTCGGCTGCCCCGAGGCCGATGCCGAGGATGAGGAAGGCGATGAGCATTCCCGTCACCGTGTGCTCGGGTGTGAATGCCACGATGCCCATGCCGAAGGCGTTGAGCAGCAGGGCCGCGGGGACGACGACGCGCGGAGCGAAGCGGGCGACGATCGGGACCACGAGGTATCCGGCGACGATCGAGGTGACCAGCCCGGGGATGAGCACGAGTGCGGCTTGAACCGGGGAGAGTCCGAGGACGAGCTGGAGCAGCTGAGTGCCGAAGTAGAGGAACCCGGCCAGGCCCATGATGCTGAGCAGGTTCGAGGCCACCGCCGAGGTGAACACCGCATTGGCGAAGAGCCGGACGTCGAGCATCGGGGTCGGCAGCGCCAGCTGACGCAGCACGAAGCTCGTTCCCGCTCCGAGCGCCACGGACAGGGTCACCCAGAACAGCATGTCCGGGCCCGTTGACATCGCATGCTTGATCGCGAACACCAAAGGCGCCAGCGCGAGCATCGACAGGACCATGGAGGCGGGGTCCACGCGGCCGGGGTCCGGGTCCCGCGACTCGGGCAGCAGCCAGATGGCCAGCGGGATGAACGCCGCGATGAGCGGCAGGTTGATGAAGAAGATCGAACCCCAGTGGAAGTGCTCGATGAGGACTCCGCCGACGATCGGGCCGAGGGCGGCGCCGCCGGAGAACATCGCGGCCCAGGTGGCGATCGCGATCCGTCGGTCCTTGTCGTCGGTGAAGATATTGCGGATCAGGGACAGCGTCGAGGGCATGAGGGTGGCACCGAAGATGCCGAGCAGTCCGCGGGCGATGATGAGCATCTCCGGGGAGACGGAGAACGCCGCCAGCAGGGACGCCGCCCCGAATCCCGCAGCGCCGATGACGAGCAGCCGCCTGCGGCCGATGCGGTCGCCGAGGCTGCCCATGACCACGAGGAGGCCGGCGAGCATGAGCGCATAGATGTCGACGATCCACAGCAGCTGCGTTCCCGTGGGGTGGAGACCGACGCTGATGGCCGGGATGGCGAACCCCAGAACCGTGTTGTCGACCGAGATCAGCAGCACGGGGATCATGAGCACGGCCAGGCCGGCCCATTCGCGCCGGCCGGCGCGCAGCTGTGGAGCGGTTGTCATCGTCATGAGCTTCACTGTACCGTCCAGACGGTACAGTTGGAAAGTGCGGCGACAGCCGAAACCGCGATGCTCAGGGAGTGCGTAGCATCCGTGCCCACTCTCGGGTCAGCGGCGGATCGATGACATCGTCGATGTCGAAGATCATAGCCGCGCTCATCGCCTTGCCTTGTTCGTATTCAGCCTCGATGAGCTCCGTCTCCCGCCGCTTGCGCTCGTCCGGGTCGTCGATAGCGGCGAGCTCCTTCGTATAGCCCAACCGCACCGAGCCCTCAAGCCCCATCGGGCCGATCTCTCCGCTCGGCCAGGCGATGGTGAACGTCGTGGAGTCGAACCCACCAGCCGCCATCGCCATTGCGCCGAGACCATATCCCTTCCGGATGATCACTGCCCCGACGGGCACCGTCAGTGCCGCACCTGCGACGAAGAGATCACCGAAGGCCCGAACCCCGGGTTCTTTCTCGGCGTCGGGCCCGACCATGAATCCCGGTGTGTCTATGAGCGAAAGAACAGAAACTCCATGGCTGTCGGCCAGACGCAGATGTTGCGTGATGGATCGTGCCGCATCGACGTCAATCGCCCCGCCGAGGTGGTGGTTATCGTTAGCGATGACTGCCAGGGGTCTTCCGTCGATTCGAATGAAGCCGGTGACCGCGCCCGGTGCGAAGTCCCGACGGACCTCAATGAACGTGCTTTCATCGGCGATCGCGTCTATGGCGTCGCGGATGGCGAACGTTCGCAGTCTGTCGGCAGGCACGATCGACCTCGCTCGCTCGTCTGCCACCGTGCCCTCGACCGATCCCGCGGCAGACTCATCACCAGCTCCGGAGAGTATCCCCACCATCTCCTTCGCAAGACTGACGGCTTCGGCCTCGTCGGCGGCAAGCACATCGACGACGCCGTTGGCGGTGTGGTCCGCGACCGGGCCGATGTCCTCGGGACGGAACCGTCCGAGGCCTCCGCCTTCGACCATTGCAGGGCCTCCCATGCCGATGTTCGCATCGGGCGTGGCGATTACGAGATCGCACACCCCCGCCAGCGCGGCATTGCCGGCGAAGCAGCGACCCGAGACGATAGCGATGAGCGGCACCTGACCGCGCAGCCCGGCCAAGGAGGCGAAGGTCGGCACATCGAGGCCGGTCCCCGGAGCACTGTCGGTGTCTCCGGGCCGCCCCCCGCCACCTTCGGCGAAAAGGACGATGGGCACGCGCTTGGATTCGGCCAGCTGGATCAGCCTGTCGGTCTTCGCATGGTTACGCATGCCCTGAGTGCCTGCGAGCACTGAGTAGTCATAGCTGATAACGACGACTTCCCGGCCGTCGACCTCGGCTCGCCCGCCGATCAGCCCATCGCCCGAGGTCTTGGCGATGAGATCATCGACGCTGCGCCGTCGCGTCTGAGCGGCGATGACGAGGGGGCCGAATTCGACGAAGCTGCCCTCGTCGACGAGGTCGGCGATGTTCTCCCTGGCGGTGCGGCGATTGCGCGCGTGGATCTTCGCCACCGCCTCTTCCCGTGCCGAGTCCTCCAGCCGCGCATGCCGTTCCCGGACCTCGGCCACTCCCGGGTGGGGCTCATGTCGGACACCGGTTTCCGCCACGGATTCCTGTGCACCCGTGAGCACCGCAATCGGCTGCCCAACCGTGACCTGGTCCCCTGCCGCGACCAGGTGCCGGACCGCGTCGGCCGGGGGCCCGGGAACCGGATGATGCATCTTCATCGCTTCGATGAGCACGTATTCCTGCGGGTCCTCGCCGAGGCTGACGACCGTCCCTGACATGGTCGCTCGGACCGGCGACTCGTCCGGTCCCACCTTCATCTCGCCGAGGCTGCCGGTCGGCGCGCTGTCGGGCGCGCAGTTCACGTGCTCAGCCTCCGAGCGGTCGGCGTTCGACACCTGCTCCAGTTCGACCGCCCGGCGCAGGATCGTCTCGGCGTGTTCGTCGAAGGCCGAGGTCGTCGCGTCTCCGAGGTTGAGAACTTCAGTGAGGGCGCGCAGCAGCCCGAGGTTCGTCTCGATGCCGGTCACCTGGGCCTCCTCCAGTGCGCGCCCTGCGGCCGAGGCGGCGGCTTCGAGGCTCGGGGCGCTGACGATGATCTTGGCGAGGAGCGGGTCGAAGGCTCCGATGACCCGCGCTCCGGCCCGTGCCCAGGTATCGACCCGCACACCGGGGCCGGTCGGCCATGCGATCTGTTCGATCTCGCCGATGCTCGGCGCAGGATCACCGCTGTCCATCAGGGTTTCTGCACAGACGCGCAGTTCGATCGCATGGCCGCGGGTGTCGAACTCGTCGAGTCCGACGGGGTTGCGGCCCGAGGCGATGGCGATCTGTGCGGCGACGAGGTCGAGGCCGGTAACCGCTTCTGTTACGGTGTGTTCGACCTGAAGGCGGGGATTGACTTCGAGCAGGGCCCAATCCGTGTCGGTAACGAGGAACTCGACCGTACCGAGCGACCGATAGTTGGCTGATGCGGCCAGTCTCGCCGCATCGGCATGAAGTCGGGCACGCAACTCGGCAGGCAGATCCGGGGCGGGCGCGATCTCGACGAGCTTCTGTCGG
>DWZN01000109.1 GCA_019117545.1 Candidatus Brevibacterium intestinavium | reverse complement strand
GCACCGGAGTGGAACGGATAGGGCAGACCCTCGCTGGAGGACTCGAGTTCGGCGTCGATGACCGACTCGGAGACTGCGAACTCCGCGTCCGACCCGGCTTCCGCGTCCGACCCGGCCTCCGGGCCTGATCCCGCCCCGGCTTCCGCCCCTGTTCCGGCCCCGGCGTCGCCGCCTGCGTCGGCACCCGCCTCGGCGGCTCTCTCCTTTTCGAGGAATTCGGTCTCGGAGGTGACGAATCCGCCCCCGACGGAGTAGTAGGTCTCCTCGGCCAGGGTCTCGCCGGCGGAGTCGAAGGCCGTGATCGTCAGGGCGTTCGTGTGACGGGGCAGGACGGTCAGCGGTCGTTTGACCATATCGTCCTCGGTGAAGGGCAGTTCGACGCCGTTCCCGGTGGAGTCGCCGAGGAGGATCGTCCCGGTCTCGGACATCCGTGTCCGTCGGGCGGTGAGCTCATTGGCTTCGACGAGGTCGGGGCGGCAGCCTTCGAGGCCGAGCAGGATGGCGTCGAAGGTGCCGTGTCCGGTGCCCGTGGCGGCCAGGGATCCGAAGACATCGACCTTGATGTCGGCCACGTTCCCCAGCGATTCGCCGAGGAGGCTGATGAAGGTCGCGCCCGCGCGCATCGGTCCGACAGTGTGGGAGCTCGAGGGTCCGATGCCGACGGTGAAGAGGTCGAAGACACTCAGTGGCATGGCAATCACTTCGTTTCTATGACGACGGGGCCGGCCGAGTGACCGTGCACTGCACGGTGAGCCGGCGGGGCGCTCACGCCCGCGCCGACCTCGGCCGACCCCGTTTGGAAGGGGTGCTCCCCGGTCTCGCGCGTCCCCTTCGACGGGGCTGCTCATCCGGGTCGCAGCTGAGAAAGGGTGTTCCTCAGAGAGAGTTGGCTTCGGCGTAGCCGGCGGCGTCCATGACTTCGCCGACCTCGGTCACAGCGACCTCGAACAGCCAGCCTTCGCCGTAGGGGTCGGAGTTGAGCAGTCCTGGGGAGTCCACGGCCGCCTCGTTGAGGGTCACGACCTCACCGGAGACCGGGGTGTAGAGGTCGGAGACGGACTTCGTCGACTCGACCTCTCCGCAGGTCTCACCGGCGGTGATGGTGTCGCCGACCTCGGGCAGGTCGACGTAGACGACCTCGCCGAGGGCGTCGGAGGCGACGGCGGTGATGCCGACCTTGACGGTCTTGCCGACGAGCTCGTCGGCGGCACCGTCGACCCACTCGTGCTCAGCGGAGTAGGTGTAGTTTTCGGGCAGCGGGGGCAGCTGTGCCATAGATATTCCTTCTCTGCGACCCACCGGTGACCGGCAGGTCGCGACGTAGTGTGCTTGCCAGGTGAGACCAGTGTACGAGTCACCGGCACCACCTGGATGGACTCAGTTGCTCTGGCGTTTGTAGAACGGCAGCTCGGCGACGGTGAAGTCGTGGGACTTGCCGCGGATGTCGACGGTCACCGCGGTTCCCACCTCGGCGCGGGTCCGGTCGATGTAGGCCAGGGCGATCGGGTGCCCCAGCGTCGGTGAGGGCTGGCCCGAGGTGACGGTGCCGATCTCCGTGCCGTCGATCGACACCGAGGCTCCGGACCGGGCGGCGCGGCGGCCCTCCGAGGTCAGGCCCACGAGCACGCGCGGGGGTTCGGTCTCGCCGAGTTCGGCCAGGGCCTCGCGGGCGAAGAAGGTCTCCTTCGTCTTGAACCCGATCATCCGTCCCAGCCCCGCATCGTAGGGGGTGGTGTTGAGATCGAGTTCGTTGCCGTACAGCGGCATCCCGGCCTCGAGGCGCAGCGAATCGCGTGCGGCCAGTCCGCAGGGCACGAGCCCGTAGTCGGCGCCCGAGTTCACGAGCGTCTCCCACAGGCGGGTGGCGCCGATGTTCGGCGCGTAGAGTTCGAAGCCGTCCTCGCCGGTGTAGCCGGTGCGGGCGAGCATGAGGTCGATGCCGGCGATCGTCAGCGGCATCCACGCGTAGTACTTGAGCTCGCGCACGGCCTCACCGATGGTGATCTTCTCCTGCCTCGCCGAGGCGGCTCCCCCGCTGACGGCGTCCGTGATCTCGGCGTTCGCCTCGTCCCCGGTTCCGGTGCGCGGACCGAATTCGCCGTCGGCGCTGTCATCGAGGGCGCGCAGGATGATGGCTTCGGAGTTCGGGCCCTGGACGGCGATGAGCGCGGTGTCATCGGATTCGTCGACCAGTCGCACGGCCGCGCCGGGGGCGATGTCGGTGACGAAGGTCTCGACCCGGTCCTTCAGCGCTGCGACCACGGCGTCGGTGTTCGAGGCGTTGGGCACGATGAGGAACTCCTCATCGCCGATGCGGTAGGTGATGAGGTCGTCGACGATGTATCCGCCCTCGTTGACGAGCACTCCGTATCTGGCCTTGCCGACCTTCATCTTCGAGTACTTCGCGACCATCGCGTAGTCGAGGAAGGCTGCGGCGTCGGTGCCGGTGACGCGCACCTCGCCCATATGGGAGAGGTCGAAGATGCCTGCTGCCTCGCGCACTGCGCGGTGCTCGGCCAGTTCCGAACCGTACTTCAGCGGCATGTCCCAACCGCCGAAGTCGGTGAACGAGGCGCCGAGCTCGGCGTGTTCGGCGTGCAGCGGGGTCTCCTTGGGCTTCTGCGTGTTCTCAGTCATCACTTGTCCTCTTCCTCGAACTCTTCGAAGGCCTCTGGCGGCGGGCACGAGCACACCAGGTTGCGGTCACCGTAGGCTCCGTCGATGCGGCTGACCGGCGGGAAGTACTTCGTCAGCCGCAGGCCCGGGGCCGGGAAGACGGCGGTCTCGCGGCTGTACTTGCCGTCCCAGTCGTCCATCACCACGGTCGCCGGGTGGGGAGCCCCGGCCAGCGGGGACTCCTCATAGGAGTACTCGTCACCGATCGCGTCGATCTCGGCGCGGATGGTGCGCATGGCCTCGATGAAGCGGTCGAGTTCGGCCTTGTCCTCGGACTCGGTCGGTTCGACCATGAGGGTGCCGGGGACCGGGAAGGCCAGGGTGGGGGCGTGGAAGCCGAAGTCGATGAGGCGCTTGGCCACATCCTCGGCGGTGACGCCGGACTTCGCGGTGGCCTCGCGCAGGTCGAGGATCGTCTCGTGTCCGACGAGTCCGTTCTCTCCCGAGTAGAGGACGGGGAAGACGTCGTTCAGCTTCGCAGCCAGGTAGTTCGCTCCCAGCAGGGCCGCCCGTGACGCCTCGCGCAGTCCTTCGGCGCCCATGAGCTCGAGGTAGGCGAAGCTGATCGGCAGGACCCCGGCGGAGCCGAACATCGATCCGGAGATCGGCGGGGTCACGGCGTGATCGGCGTCGGCGACGAGCTGCGCGTCGGTGGCGTCGCCGGGCAGGTAGGGCGCGAGGTGGTCGCGCACGGCGACCGGTCCGACTCCGGGTCCCCCGCCTCCGTGGGGGATGCAGAAGGTCTTGTGCAGGTTGAGGTGGGAGACATCGCCGCCGAACTCGCCGGGCTTGGCCAGCCCGACCATGGCGTTGAGGTTCGCCCCGTCGACGTAGACCTGTCCGCCGGCGGCGTGGACCTTCTCGCACACCTCGCGCACCTGGGGTTCGAACACCCCGTGGGTCGAGGGGTAGGTGATCATGATGCCGGCGATCCTGCCCGCGTGCTTGTCGATCTTCTCCGCGAGGTCGTCCATGTCGACCGATCCGTCCTCGGCGGTGCCGACGACCTGGACCTGGAGGCCGGCGAGGACCGCCGAGGCTGCGTTCGTGCCGTGGGCCGACTGCGGGATGAGGACGACCCTGCGGTCGGGTTCGTCATTGGCCAGATGGTAGCTGCGGATGGCCAGCAGTCCGGCCAGCTCGCCCTGGGAGCCGGCATTGGGCTGCAGGGACACGCGGTCGTAGCCGGTGACCGCCGTCAGCGAGTCCTCGAGCCGGGTGATGAGCGTGCGCCAGCCCTGGGTCTGTTCGGCCGGGGCGAAGGGGTGGATGGAGGCGAACTCGGGCCAGGTGATGGGTTCCATCTCGACGGCGGCGTTGAGCTTCATCGTGCACGAGCCCAGCGGGATCATCGTCCGGTCCAGTGCCAGGTCCCGATCGGCCAGGGTGCGCAGGTAGCGCATCATGGCGGTCTCGGAGCCGTGGGCGCTGAACACCGGGTGAGTGAGGAACTCGGTGTCGCGATGGAACTTCGCGTCGAAAGCCGGGTCCGGCACGGCGTGAGGTCCGAAAGCCCCCGCCGAGGCGGCCTCGAAGTCCTCGACGTCGATCCGGGCGATGATGCCCAGGGCCTCGAGCAGGCCGTTGGCATCGGCAACCGTGTGGGGTTCACCGAAGGAGACGCCGATCGTCGTGCTGTCGATGACGCGGATGTTGTATCCGGCTCGGTCGGCGACGGCGCGGGCGGCTTCGGCGTCGGCCACGCGCAGGGCCACGGTGTCGAAGAATTCCCAGGTGAGCACCTCGGCGCCGGGGGCGGTATCCGCGCCCGCCGCGAAGGCATGGGCCAGGCGGTGGATGCGGGAGGCGATGCGGGTCAGGCCGACCGGGCCGTGGTAGACGGCGTACATCGAGGCGACGTTGGCCAGCAGAGCCTGCGCGGTGCAGATGTTGGACGTGGCCTTCTGGCGGCGGATGTGCTGCTCGCGCGTCTGCAGGGCCAGCCGGTAGCCGGGCTTGCCCTGGGTGTCCTTGGACACGCCGACCAGTCGGCCGGGCAGCTGGCGTTTGAGGTCGGTCTTCACAGCCATGAACCCGGCGTGGGGGCCGCCGAAGAACAGGGGGACGCCGAAGCGCTGGGCCGAGCCGACGGCGATGTCCGCGCCCTGGGAGGCGCAGTCCTTGAGCAGGGTCAGTGCCAGCAGGTCGGCGTCGAAGGTCACCAGTGCCCCGCGGTCGTGGGCCCCGGTGACGGCTTCGGAGAAGTCGCGGATGGCGCCAGTGGTGCCCGGTTGGGCGCAGACGATGCCGAAGATGTCCTCGCCCACGAGGCCCTCTGCGAGGTCGGCGACGGTGACGCGGAAGTCCATGGCCCGGGCGCGGGCGCGGACGACGGAGATGGTCTGCGGGTGGAGCTCGGAGTCGAGGACGACGGTGGTCCCCTTCTTCACGGCCCGGCGCATGAGCAGGACCGCCTCGGCGACGGCGGTGGCCTCATCGAGGAGGGAGGCGTTGGCGATGTCGAGACCGGTGAGGTCCTGGACGACCTGCTGGAAGTTCAGCAACGCCTCGAGCCGACCCTGGGAGATCTCGGGCTGGTACGGGGTGTAGGCGGTGTACCAGGCGGGGTTCTCGACGAGGTTGCGGCGGATGACGGCCGGGGTGATCGTGTCAAAGTAGCCCTGGCCGATGAGCTGGGTGCGCATGACGTTCTGGCTGGCCAGGTCGCGCAGATCGGCGAGGACGTCGTGTTCGGAGCGGCCGGCCGGGAGGTCGAGCTCCTCGTTCTGGATCGAGGCGGGGACGGCCGCGGACGAGAGGGCGGCCAACGAATCGTAGCCGAGTTCGGCGAGCATGGCCTGGACGTCATCGGCGCGGGGTCCGATGTGGCGGTCGGAGAAGGGACGCGCGGTGTCCCCGGTCGCTGCAGTCGTATGGGCGAGTGAACTGGTCAATTGCCGTCCTAGGGTCGGTGTCGCGCCCACCGATGGAGGACGCACTGATCACTGAGTGTCCTCCCCGATCTGTCGGCAGCGATCCTCGTATTCGCGCTTGACTCGGGCAACGTGCGCTGTGTGCGCTGCGTGCGCGCATGTGCGTGACCACGTGCGCCCGAGCCGTCTGCGAACCTGGATCGGTCCTTCAGATATGCCTGCAATCGGTGGTACTGGGCCTGAGAGTTTCCCGGGGAGGGAATTGCACCTACGGCGCTGCCCGGCGTCGAACCGGCAGCTCTCCCACGTCATGTCTTAGCGGCGTATGAAGTTATGTGGAACTGTGCTTCCAATCCTAGTGAATGAAGTCACGCCCGACAAACCTCTCAGCCCCGGGCCGCGGGGACGGAGTGGACCGAGCCGAGTGCGCCCTGCTGAGGGGCACGGCGCACCCCTCTGCGGGGCAGGTCACCGGGTGATTTGGCGGGAGCACTTCGCGCAGGGACTTCGTGGGGGCCTCGCGTGGGGGCTTCGTGCGGGGACTTCGGGGGCTTCGTGTGGGACGCCGTTGTGGGACGCCGTGGGGGCTTCGTGTGGGACGCCGGCCGAGGCCCTGGATAAGCTGTTGTCTGAACACGATCAATCACCGGGTGTTGCAACGACCGCTTGAAACCGCCGGCCTCTGGCTCAGGCCTCGCGCACGCCGGCCTTCTTCCGAACAAAGGTCGCAATCGGATACTCTCCGGCGAGAGGAGTATCCGATTGCGACCACCTCTTCATCCCCCGACCCGGTTTCAGCTGCTGCGGCGAGTCAGATCAGGCCGAAGATGCCTCTGCCAGGCGCGACCTTCGAGTGCGCTCAGGCGCCGCCTGCGGCGAGGGCTCCCGAACTCTCGGCTCCATCGGGTGGGCGGCGTTGAGCGCCCGGGCCACATTCCGGTCGTGTTCCACTGATTGTCTCCGGTCGTGCTCGACAGATTGTCTCCCGGGATCGTCCTTCGCGGTCTCGTGGCCGATGTGGCCCAGGCGCCGTCGGCGTCGAGTTTCCCGGAAGGCGTGTGTGCCAGGGCTCGACCTTGAGCGCGGCGTTGACCTGCTCGATGATCGCGTGAGGTGGTGCGTCTGTCCGCTGTCACTGTGTCGAGGACGGTGCTGCTGGTGGGGGTGGTGAAGAATGCGTGGTGCCGGAGCCGAGCGGAGAAGACTCCCCGCTGCCGAGTTTGCGCCGATAGGCGCTTGGCGTCGTGCCTGTCTGCGTCCGGAATTGCCGGTTGAAAGCTGACAGAGTGGTGAAGCCGCAGCGCCAGCAGATTTCGGAGACATGCTTGTCGGTCGTACGCAGGAGTCGCAGCGCCTCGGCGATGCGCAGACCTATGAGGATTCGAGAGAATCCATGAGTGGTCGCGCGGGTGAGCATTCGCGAGGCCGTTGATTCGCTCGTCCCGAGCACCTCGGCGACATCGGCGAGACGCAGGGGCTCGTCAAGATTTTCGTGCATGTATGTGAGCGCCGCGCTGATATCGGCGTGTGAGGTTCCTTCAGGAGTCGCGGGGACGTAGTTGGGATCGATCACTTCGACATCGTCCGGTGAGGCTTCGAGGATAGCGGCGAAGGCGGTGAGCGCCGTACTGAAGCGTCGGGCGTCGGTCTCAGAGCCCATGCGCACCAGCAGGTCGGCGACCTCGTCAGCTGTGCGGCCGTGGAAGGCGAGGCCATGGCGAGCACGATGGAGCAGTTCGCCGACGCCTCGCAGGTCGGGCACGATGCGCTCGAGCTCACGCAGACGATCCGGATGCATCTGCAACAGGACGTCACGACCAGGCACGGACCGGCGACCGTCCAGGACACTCACCCAGTTGTGCGGGACTCCGCCCCCAAGGAGATACAGTGACCCAGGCTCAAATGCGCGGGCTTGACCACCGATCATCGCTGTGCCTGTAGAAGCGGTGATCAGATGCAGTTCCAGTTCGGGGTGATAGTGCCAGCGTGCCAGCAGATCCGGGAAGTCGTGCTGAAACCATCGCAGGCAGCTGCTCTGGTCCATGACGACGAGTTCGCGTTCGATTCCGGAATCGTCGTAGCCGGCCGGCGCCTCGCTCCTGAGCGCACGCTGATCGGGCCCATCCGGGGCTTCGCCCGAAGCCTCGCCTGCCTTGCCCTGCATAGAACCATCCTACGCAGTGAAGCCGCATCTGCCCGCGGTGATTTGCACGGCACCGAAGGACCATGGGCGGTTTCCCTCCTTCTCCGGACCCGACGTGCTACCGTGACAGCCATGAGCTTCCTCGGAGCAGGTCGGAAGGTCGAGTCAGCGGTGTTTGGGCGTGGAGTCTCCGGTTTCCGGCCCAAAGTCCCCACATCGCCGCAGAGGCTCGAGGCCAAAGCCGCCAAGACCATGAGCGCCCAGGCGCGCGCTTACATCATGGGCGGCGCGGGCACCGAGTCCACGGTCGCCGCCAACAGAGCCGCTTTCGACCGCGTCGAGATCCTCCCGGCGATGCTGCGCGACACCACTGGCGCTGACATGAGCACCGAGGTATTCGGCACGGCTCTCGACTCGCCGCTTCTCGTGGCTCCCATCGGCGCGGCGGGGATCGTTCGGAACCGCCCGGACATCGCCGTCGGCGAGGCCGCAGCCTCGCTGGGCGTCCCGTACATCTTCTCGAGCCAAGGATCGGATCCCATGGAGCGGGTCGCTGGCGCGATGGGCGACGCCCCGCGCTGGTTCCAGCTCTACTGGTCCAAGGATCTTGAGCTCGTTCGCAGCTTCGTCGCCCGTGCGGAGGCGATCGGCGCGGGCGCGATCGTGCTCACTGCTGACACCACACAGCTCGGTTGGCGCCCACGCGACCTCGATCTCGGCTACCTGCCCTTCACTCGTGGTATCGGTATTGCCCAGTACACCTCGGATCGGCGCTTCTCCGAGCTCGTCGCCGAGCGCATGGCGGCGTCGTCCGACGACACAGACGTCGATCACAGCCCCGTGCCCACGCCCACGGCGATTGCCACATTGCTGCGCATCGCTCGGAACCATCCGGGCAGGTTCGTCGAGAACCTCCGCTCGCCCGTGCCGCGCGCCGCCGTCCAGACTTTCCTCGACGTCTACTCCAATCCAGCTCTGTCCTGGGACCACGTGGAACAGCTGCGTGGAATGACGACGCTGCCCGTCGTCGTCAAGGGAATCCTGACCCCCGGCGACGCGAAACAGGCGTTCGCCGCCGGCGCCGACGCGGTGATGGTGTCCAACCACGGAGGGCGGCAGGTCGACGGGGCGATCGGTTCTCTCGACGCACTTCGCGAGATCCGCAGGGAGATCGCGCGTGAGCACACCCTGATCCTGGATTCTGGGATCCGCAGCGGCGCCGACGTGTTCAAGGCGATCGCCTGCGGAGCCGATGCCGTGACTATCGGACGTCCGCATGTGTACGGTCTCGCCATTGACGGAGCGAGGGGAGTCGAGTCGGTGCTGAGGAACATCATCGCCGAACTCGACCTCACGATGTCTCTGTCCGGGGTGTCGTCCCTCGCTGAGATCGATTCGACGATGGTGAGGGTCAGAGGGTAAGCGAGATTCGAATCGCTGGTCTGAGTGTGTGCGTGCCGGCGCGGCGATTTCCGAGTCCAGGCTGTGACTGCTCGCCGTTCACGCTCTCAGCTCGACTGCTGATCTCGGCGGGAGAGTGGGAGAGGGCAGCCGGCAGCGCGTTCGGTGCAGAAGTCTCTGCCCGAAAAGCGCCTCGTGCGCAGGTGCTGGTCGACAGCCGCCGGTGCTCACAGCCACGCGTGGTTCGCCCGGCCACCGCCGGGCCTCCCTTCCTCGCTGGAGACCAACGGAGCGAGTTCTGCGCCTGCCCCAGCCGCGATATCGCCCCTCGGGGACGGTGACCTCGACGTTAGGACAGTCGCCGAGGCGGCTGCTAATGCACCTGCGAGGCCGCAGAGCCTCAGGCGGTGCCGCGGAGCCTCAGGCGGTGCCGCCTGCGGTGACGACTCCCCCGTCGGCGGTGAGCACCTGCGCGGTGATCCAGTCGGCGTCGGCGGAGGCGAGATAGGCCACGGCTGCGGCGACGTCCTCGGGAGTGCCGAGCCGTCTGACCGGATACGTCGAGGCGACTTCCTCTTCCTTCCCCTCGTAGAGGGCAGTGGCGAAGTTCGTCTT
Organism: Candidatus Brevibacterium intestinavium; assembly: GCA_019117545.1. Classification (GTDB taxonomy): domain Bacteria; phylum Actinomycetota; class Actinomycetes; order Actinomycetales; family Brevibacteriaceae; genus Brevibacterium; species Brevibacterium intestinavium. Next base: position 24,398 of record DWZN01000109.1, on the reverse strand, counting down.
GACGACGGCCGGCGCGACGGCGTTGACGCGGATGTCGGGCCCGAGCTCGACGGCCAGGGACTTGGTCAGATGGGAGACTGCGGCCTTCGAGATGCCGTAGAAGCTGATGCCGGGGCTCGGCCGCTCACCGGCCACCGAGGAGATGCTGACGACCCGTCCCCGGTTGTCGCGGAAGTTCAGGCCCTCGTGATGGACGGCGCCCTGGATCCAGGCGAGCGTGCCGAGGACATTGACGTCGAGGATCTTCCGGGCGGCATCGAGGTCGAGGTCGATGAGCGGCCCGTAGACGGGGTTGATGCCGACATTCGTCACGAGCACGTCGAGGCGACCGAACTTCTCCGCGATCGTGTCGAAGACCTCTGCTCGGTGCGCCGGATCATCGGACTTGCCGGCGATGCCGAGCGCGGTGCCGTCGGGGAACTGCGCGACCGCCTCGGCGAGCGGTTCGGGGTTGCGAGCTGTGAGGATCACGGTGGCGCCCTCGGCGTTGAGCCGACTGGCGATGCCGAGCCCGATGCCTCGGCTGGACCCGGTGACCAGGGCGACCTGGCCTTCGAATCGGCGTCCGGACTGCGGGGCGGTTGCGGTGCTGTCTGACATGTGTGAACTCCAGTGTTCGGTCGGCGGGCGAATGCGATCATGCGTGAAGCGAGCGTTCGTTCAGCATTCCGCTCCCATCGTAAGCACGGCCACCGGGGAAGACAAGGAGACAATGAGGACCATGAACCAGCTTGAGCACCACCTCGACCTCGGCCCCGCGCACCTGTTCCCGCTCGCACGGGAGGCTGTTCTCACCTGGGCGCTGCAGGAGAGCGCGGGAGTGAGCGTGCGACCTGCCCGCCGCGTCCGTCACGGGCAGGTCGTCGACCTCCGACTCAATCCGCTCTGGCCAACCTCGCCGAGGCGGCTGCGCGGCCGCGATCTGACCGTGCCGGTCGGGTCGTGCGTCATCGTCCGTGTTGTCGATGAGCCGGATCGGGCCGGGTTCACCTACCGGACCCTGCCTGGCCACCTGGAGGCCGGTGAGGAGACCTTCCTGGTGTCGACCGGTTCGGACGGCCGCCTCGGCGTGACCATCACCGCGGAGTCGGTACCCGGACATCCGCTGCTCAAAGCGGCCGGGCCCGTGGCGGTGATGGGGCAGTCGATGATGGCGCGACGGTACGCCGAAGGACTGCGACGGCTTCTCGCCGCGAGCGCTTCCCGCCCTGCCCAGGCGCGTCGAGGCTGAGCCTGCAGCTGTGGCTGCCCCGGCGTGTCGAGCCTGAGCCTGCAGCTGTTGCTGCCCCGGCGTGTCGAGGCTGAACCCGCAGCTGCGGCTGCCCTGCACCTCAAGGCGTGGAACGCACGGCTGTGAGCAGGGAGGCCCGATCCCGCCGAGCTCTGATATTCATGACCGCAATGGAATAATCACTTTCAATTGAGACCCAGATAGGGCTAATGTGGGATGAGCCACAAAACAGTTCGAGAACGGACCATGATGACCGCCCTGGCGCACTGCAGCGCCGGAGCCTGACCGCCGTCCGGTAGCGCGGATCAGCTGAAGCCCACCGTCCCGAAGGAGAGGAACCATGGACAGCACGGAACTCGACGACATCCTGGCCGCCGTTCGCGAATTCGTCCGCGAGAAGGTCGTCCCGCTCGAGACACAGGTCGAAGACGACGACGCCTTCCCCGAGTCGATCATCGCCGAATCCGCAGAGATGGGCCTCTTCGGGTGGGCCCTGCCCGAGGAATACGGCGGCTTGGGACTGAACGCCGAGCAGGATGCGCTGCTGGCTATGGAACTCGGCTACACCACCCCGTCCTTCCGCTCGCTGTTCGGCACGAACAACGGCATCGCCGGCCAGGTCCTCGTCAACTACGGCACGGACGAGCAGAAGTCCGAGTGGCTGCCTCGCCTGGCCTCCGGGGACGTCGTCGCCTCCTTCGCCCTCACCGAGTCCGAGGCAGGATCCGACCCCTCGGGCCTGCGGACGAAGGCCGAACGCGTCGGCGATGACTACATCATCAACGGCAGCAAGCGCTTCATCACCAACGCCGAGGCCTCCGATGTGCTCATCGTCTTCGCCCGCACGGACCCGAATGCTGCCGGGTCGAAGGGCATATCGGTCTTCCTCGTGCCCACGAAGTCCGATGGAGTGACCGTCGGGCCGCACGATCACAAGATGGGCCAGGCCGGAGCGTGGACCTCGGAGATCTACTTCGACGACGTCCGCGTCCCCGCTGCCGATCTCATCGGCGGTGAGGAGGAGAAGGGCTTCTATGCGGCCATGGCCTCACTGAACAAGGGGCGTCTGCACATCGCCGCGATCTGCGTGGGTCAGTCCATCCGCATCCTCGACGAGTCCGTGCGCTTCGCCGCCGAGGCGAAACAGGGCGGAGAGCCGATCTCCCGGTTCCAGCTCGTCCAGGCGATGCTCGCCGACATCTACACCGACACCGCCGCCGCGAAGTCCCTCGTGCTCTCGGCCGCACAGCGCTGGGATGCCGGGACCGACCGCAAGCTCGGCCCCTCCTCGGCGAAGCTCTTCGCTTCCGAAGCGCTGGCTCGCATCGCGGACAAGGGCGTGCAGATCCAGGGCGGGATGGGCTATATGCGCGAATCCGCGGTCGAGCGCTTCTACCGCCACGCCCGGCTGTTCCGGATCTACGAAGGAACCTCGGAGGTCCAACGCGTCGTCATCGCCCGGCAGCTGATCAAGGGCGCGCACAAGTCCCAGTTCAATCTGTAGCCTCGAACTGACCCAACACCCCCGGGAGCTCACCTCTCGCAGGAACCCCGCTTTCACGCCTCTCACAAAAACTAGCGTCGACGAAAGGAATCTCCATGACCGAGACACCCGGCACCGCATCGATCACCACCACCGAAACCGGCGGAGTCGCCGCCATCCCCGGCCTGTTGACCGGCAAGGTGGCCGTCGTCACCGGCGGTGCGCAGGGACTGGGCCTGGCCATGGCCCGCAGCCTCGTCGATTCCGGGGCGAAGGTCGTCCTCGGGGATATGAATGAGAACAGCTTGGCGACCGCCGTCGAGGAGCTCGGCGGGACCGAGTCGGCGGCCGGCATCGTGTGCAATGTGTCCTCGCTGGAGAACGTCGAGAAGCTCGCCGATGCCGCCTCGCGAATCTTCGGCGGCGTCGACATCTGGGTCAACAACGCCGGCATCACGCGGGACGCGACCATCCGGAAGATGACCGAGCAGCAGTTCGACGATGTCATCTCCGTCCACCTGCGCGGCACGTGGAACGGGCTCAAGGTCGCCACCGGTCTCATGCGCGAGCAGGACCGCGGGGGTTCGATCGTCAACGTGTCCTCGATCAGCGGCAAGGTCGGCAACCTCGGCCAATCGAACTACTCGGCGGCGAAGGCCGGCATCGTCGGCATGACGAAGGCCGTGGCCAAGGAGGTCGCGTTCAAGAACATCCGCATCAATGCCATCCAGCCCGGCTTCATCAACACCGCGATGACGCAGGCCATGCCGCAGCACGCCATCGACTCGAAGCTCGCCGACATCCCCCTGGGCCGTGCCGGTGAACCGGAGGAGGTCGCCTCGGTGGTCCTGTTCCTCGCCTCCGGCCTGTCGAGCTACCTCACGGGCACCGTCACCGAGATCTCCGGCGGCCGTCACATCTGACCGCCTGGCTACGGCGCTGAACGGAGTGGGACTGGGACTGGGGACTGGGACTGCGGCTAGCGAGCCTGATTCTGCGGGAGACGAATGTAGGTTACTGGCCGGTAAACCAACACTCGTCTCCCGCGAAATCCCTGCCCACCGGCGCCGAGGCGGGCCTGCCCACCGGCGCGGAGGCGGGTCTGCCCTCGCGAGCAGGCTCGGTCTCCCCGCGTGCAGGTTCGGTGCCCCCGCGCGGACGCGGTGGCTGGACGCGAGTTCAGGCTCGGTACTTGACCTCGCCGCCGACGACGGTCATGACCACGCGGGTGTCCCGGATCGCCTCGGCGTGAGCGAAGAGGGCTTCTTCGGAAGCGTAGCCGAGCAGTCCGTTCGTCCCATGCGCGGCCGCCTTGGGGTTCAGCCCTTCGGCGGCGCAGGGGTCGGTGTCGACGACGATGAAGTCGGCGTCCATGCCGGCGGCCAGGTAGCCTCGGCGGTTCTCGAGCCCGGCGGCGAACGCGGGTCCCTGCGTGTGCAGACGGATGGCTTCGACGGCGGACAGGCGGCGCTCGGGCTGGAAGCTCGTGGACGCGTCCCCGGAGATGTCGGCCCTGGTCATCGCCGCATAGATCGCGGCGAAGGGATTCGCGGGCTCGACCGGACCATCGGAGCCGAAGACCACCTGCGCCTCTGCCGCGAGCAGGTCCGGCCAGGCGTAGGCGGCCAGGTGAGCGGATTCGTCGATGAGGTGGAGCAGATGCAGGTCCGAGATGCAGTGGCGCGGCTGCATCGAGGCGATGACGTCGAGTTCGGCGAAGCGGGCGAGGTCCTCGGCCCGGATGAACTGGGCGTGTTCGACCCGGTGGCGCAGGGGCCGGTCGAGCCGCTGCTCGGCCTCGCGCGTGGTCTCGCGCAGGCGTTCGAAGACATTGAGCACATGGTGGTTGGCCTGGTCGCCGATCGCGTGGATCGCCACCGAGATGCCCGCTTCCGTGGCCCACTTGGCGTTCTCGAACAGATCGTCTTCGGACATCTGCGCGATGCCGTAGTTCGCCTCGGCGGGGTCGCTGTCGAGAATCTCCTCGGGCACCGTTCCCGGATAGGTGTGGACTCCGTCCGCGGGCGCATCGCCGCCGAGGGCCACTCCGTCCGCATCCGTGCCCGCGTCGGGCGCTGCGCTCGCGTCGGACGCAGTGCCCGCACCCGCAGCAGCCTCGGATGACTCCGGTGCGGGGAACGGGGAGGACATATAGCTCGTGTGTGAGCCCAACGCTCCGTCGGAGAAGAGCTTGAGGCCGCCTCGGCGCAGCCAGTCATCTCCGTCTCCGGTGTGCCAACCGGTCTCGATCGCCCACGGAACCTCATTGCCGCGCAGGTGCTGCGTGACCCGGATGTGCTGCCGATCCGCTTCGCGCAGATCGTTCCAGCCCAGCGTCGAGGAGATGCCGTCGAAATCGTGGATGCCGGTCAGTCCCTGGGACAGGAACAGCTTCTGCGTGCGGTCGAGGCGTTCGACCTGTTCCTCGCGCGAGGGCTCGGGGATGAACCTGGCCACCAGGTCGGTGGCGTCCTCGCGGATGAGCCCGGTCAGCTCACCGTCCTGGTCGCGGACGAACTCTCCGCCCCAGGGGTCGGCCGTGAGTGCGTCGACGCCGGCGATCTCGAGGGCATGGGCATTCGTCCAAAGCGTGTGGAGGTCGAGTGACCACATGGCCACCGGGTGGTCGGGCACTGCCTGGTCGAGCAGCTCTCGGTCCGGGTGGCGAGGGTCGTCCCATTTGTTGAGGTCCCATCCGGAACCGACGACCCACTCACCCACCGGCATCGTCAGGGCACGTTCGCGGATCGCGTCGACCGCCTCGGCCAGTGATCGCGTCTGCGACAGATCGAGCTCCTCGATCGAGTTCGCGTAGGCGATCGAGTGCATGTGTCCGTCGACGAAGCCAGGGAGGATGATCTGCCCGTCGCAGTCGATCTCCTCGATCTCGAGCCCGGGGATGACCGCGGTCGCTCCGACCCCACCCGCCGAGGCGAGCGCCGCCGTGGTCGATGATTCCGCGGCCGCGATGTCGAGCAGCTCGGCCCTGGTGCCGACGGCCACGATCGTCTCGCCGTCGACGAGGATCGCATCCGGAGGCGGTGTCGCAGGATCGCAGAATTCGGGGGTGTCCGAATCGACCGGGGGTGCGAAAGTGCGCACGACGGCGTTGGAGAACAGACGCATGACCACCAGTCTAGAGTGGCCGATCACCGGCGCGGTCGACCCCTCGGCCCCGGGTGCGGCGGGGGCCGTTCCGCGCTCTCCCCGACCGGTTTCTACGGGGAGTAGAATCACGGGCATGGCACATTTCCTCAGCACCGGCGATTCGCGCCTGGCCGCGGGCGCGCGCATCATCCTGCCCGCCGTCTGGCTCGGGCTCATCATCGGCATCTCGCTCATCGAAGCGCCGCTGAAATTCACCGCCCCGGGCATCACGATCCCGCTCGGGCTGGGCATCGGGCGCCTGGTCTTCGGGGTCATGAACTGGGTGGAGCTGGTGATCGGAGTGATCCTGCTGTGGGCGATGCTGAAGAACGGTGTCGGCCGTGCCTATCGGTCGGTGGCCAGCGGCCTCCTCGCCGTGCTCATCATCAAAGTCGTCGTCATCCGGCCCCTGCTCAACCGGCGCACCGATGCCGTGCTCGCCGGGATCGACGACGGCGGTTCCGCGCTGCACCTGTTCTACATCGCCGCTGACGGTCTGCTCATCGTCGGCCTCGTCGCCGCCCTCGTCCTGGCCGTCCGTCGCTGGGTGACGATCCGGCCTCAGTAGTACACGGCCAGGCGGCCGCGGGGTCCGTCGATGACCTCGACGGGGGTGTCGAAGACGCGGGAGAGCACCTCTCCGGTCATGATCTGCTCCGGGGCACCGAACTCGACGACCCTGCCCTGCTTCACAGCGCAGATGTGGTCGGCGTAGTGGCCGGCGAAGTTGATGTCGTGGAGGACGATGACGATCGTGCGCCCCATCTCCGCAGCGGCCCGCCGCAGGTGCTGCATCATCTGCACCGAATGCTTCATGTCGAGATTGTTCAGCGGCTCGTCGAGGAGCACGTAGTCCGTGTCCTGGGCGAGCACCATCGCCACATAGGCGCGCTGGCGCTGACCGCCTGAGAGCTCGTCGATGAAGCGCTCCTCGAGGTCGCCGAGCTCGAGGAAGTCGATCGCCTCCGAGATGATCTCCTCGTCCTTGCGGGTCAGCCGCCCCTTCGAATAGGGGAAGCGGCCGAAGCCGACGAGCTGTCGGATCGTCAGGCGCGTGATGTAGTGGTTCTCCTGACGCAGGATCGACACGACCTTCGCCAGGTCCTTCGACTTCGTCGAGGCGACATCGAAGCCGGCGATCTCGATCGCGCCCTCGTCGAGGCCGAGCAGCCGTCCGACCATGGTCAGCAGCGTCGACTTGCCGGCCCCGTTGGGCCCGACCAGCGCGGTGACTCCCCCGGCCGGGATCTGCAGGTCGACGGGCCCGATCTCGACCTCGTCGCTGTAGGATTTGCGGACCTCGCTCAGTGTGATCACAGGCGTCCCTTTCTCATGATGACGATGAGGAATGCCACGCCGCCGACGACCTCGACGATGATCGAGACGACGCCCTGGGCGTAGAAGATGTTCTTCATGATGAAGTACGCCCCGCCGAGGATCGTGAACGCGATGAGCGCGGCCATGGGCAGGATGTACTTGTGGTCGTAGGTGTCGGAGAACTGGTAGGCGAGCATCGCGACGAGGAAGCCGAGGAAGACCATCGGTCCGATCATCGACACGGACACGGCCATGAGGATGGAGACGAAGAAGAGGATCTTCATCATCTCGAACCTGTGGTTCAGTCCCAGATTGCTCGTGGTGTCCCGTCCCAGCGCGAGGACGTTGAGCCGGCCCGAGCTGGCGAAGATCGCGATGCAGGCGAGCACGCACAGCGGGATCGCCAGCGGCAGGTACGCCGAGTCCGAGTTCGCGATCGAGCCGAACAGCCGGGCGGAGAGGATGTCGAATTCGCTCGGCGTCAGCGTCCTCTGCATGAACGTCGCGATCGAGCCGAGCCCGCCGCCGATGACGACGCCGATGAGCAGCATGATCGCCACGCTTCCGTACCGGCCGGACAGCAGCCAGCCGTAGAGCGCCAAGGACAGCCCGACCATGACCACCAGCTGGATGGCGAAGGGCGTCAGCCCCTTGAGGTCGACGATGGCGGTGACACCGAAGAAGTACATCGCCCCGGTCTGGATCGCGACGTAGAGCGATTCGAAGCCCATGATCGAGGGCGTGATGATCCGGTTGTTCGTCACCGTCTGGAAGGCGACCGTGGCGAAGGCCTGGCTGAGGGCGACGATGGCGAGGACGACGAGGTTCTTCATCCGCAGCTGAGCGATGAGCCAGAACCCGTCATCGGTGATCGGCATCGGATTGTCCCAGGCCAGGAGCCCGAGTGCGACCGCCGCCGAGGTGACGACCAGACCGGCCATGATCGCCCAGTAGCGCCGCCGTGCCCGGACCGTCGGCAGCGATCCCGCCGATCGTTCGCGTGCATGAGTGCCCGTTCGCCGAGGCGGCCGCGCGCCCGTCCCAGACGTGGCCTCGGCCGACCGCTCAGACGTGGCCTCAGTCGACCGCTCGGGCGTGGCCGCGGCCGAGCGATCGGGTGAGCTCGCAGCTGCGTCAACGATCGACGATGCAGGTGCTTCGGTCGGGCGGGTGTGCGCGGGCAGCGCCTCGGCGGGCGGCCGGGACTCGGTCGCCTCCCGGACGTGGGCGGTTCCGGTGGAAGTCATATCGTTCATCTCAGCCCTTCTTCCGTGCACGCATGAGGAGAGCGACGAACACTGCGGCACCGACGACTCCGAGGATGAGAGACACCGGCACCTCGAACGGCATGACGATGATGCGGCCGATGAGATCGCAGACCGTGACGATCGCGATGCCCAGCAGACACACCCACGGCAGGTTGCTGCGCAGATCGTCGCCGCGCAGCATCGACACGATGTTTGGCACGATGAGTCCGAGGAACGGCAGGTTGCCGACGACGACGGTGACGACTCCCGTGGCGATGGCCACGAGGATCGTGCCGATGAGGATGATCCGGTTGTAGTTGAGGCCGACGTTCGTCGCGATCTCCTTGCCCAGGCCGGCGACGGTGAAGCGGTCGGCGGTGACGAACACGGCGACGACGACGAGGGCGACGATCCACAGCACCTCGTACTGTCCGCGCAGGATCGAGGTGAAGCTGCCGGCGAACCAGATGCCCAGGCTCTGGAGCATGTCCGTCTGGACGGCCACGAAGGTCGAGATCGCCCCGACCACCGCTCCGAGCATGATGCCGATGATCGGCACGATGAGCGAGGACTTGAGCGAGACGCGGCGGAGGAAGAGGAAGAAGATGATGGTGCCGATGAACGCGGCGATGATCGCTCCGATCATCCGCGCGAGGATCGAGGCGTCGGGATAGACGATGACGGTGAGCATGAGACCGAGCCCGGCCCATTCCGTCGTACCCGTCGTCGTCGGTTCGACGAAGCGGTTCTGAGTCAGCAGCTGCATGACGAGCCCGCACATCGCCATCGCCGCGCCCGCAAGGACGAGGGCGATGGTGCGCGGGACACGGGTGATCTGGAACATCTCCGCCCCGCCGTCACCGCCGAAGATGTCGTAGACACCGGTCAGCAGCGAGGCGGCGAGCAGGGCCAGGACACCGAGGACGCTGAGCAGGAACTTCCAGTTCAGCAGCTGCCCCACCAGCGCCGAGGCGGGTTCCCCGGCGTCGGTTTCGCCGGCTCTGCGCCCGGCGGGCCGGCCCCGCCGAACCCCCGGTGCGGCAAGGGCGCCGGAGGTGCGGGATCCGTCTTCGGCTGGAGGCGCTGATCGGTCGGCCGATTCGGTGATGGACGTGCGACTGCCGGCACCGGGTTGACCGGTGCCGGCAGTGCGGCGTAGTGCTCGTGTCATGCGCTGGTGCGGACCTTACTTGTCTTCGAGCTTGTCAGCGAAGGTGTTGAAGAACTCGGTGTAGGTCTGGATTCCCTCATTGAGGTAGGTGTCCTCGGGGAAGTAGACGATGTTGTCGTCCTCGATCGCGGGAACGTTCTTCAGCGCTTCCGAGTCCTCGAGGACCTCTGCTGCGGGGGCCGAGCCCTCGTCGCGGTCCTCGGGGGCGAAGGAGGCGTCACGGTCCATGACGATCATGAGCTCGGGGTTCGAATCGGCGATGGCCTCGACCGAGACGTCGTCGCCCTGGTGGTCCTCACTGCTTTCTTCGACCTCGAGGGCCGGGTTCAGATCGAGGATGTCGAAGACCGGTCCGACGGTCCGGCCGACCGAGGGCGCGGAGTAGCCGATGTCACCGGCCGAAGTGATCAGCCCCATGGCCTTGTCCTCGCCGTTGTAGGCCTTGCGGGCGCGCTCGATCGAGGCGTCGAAGTCCTCGATGAGCTCATTCGCCTCGTCCTGCTTGTCGAAGACCTCGCCGAGGACGGTCGTCTGGCGCTTGAGCTCCTCGTCGAAGTCCTCATCGTCGCGAGGATCGAGTTCGAGGATGGTCGCGTCCGGCGCCAGCTTGGCCAGGTCGTCGTGGTACTGGGAGAAGCGCTGGCCGTTGACGATGAGGTCGGGCTCGGCCTCGACGACCTTCTCGAGGTCGGGCTCGCGGTGGGAGCCGAGGTCGAGGATCGAGTCGTCCTCGGTGTAGCTGAGGTCGTCGGGCATGAGCGAGACGGCACCGGCACTGAGCTCGACGCCCCAGGTGTCGAGAGTCTCGAAGGTGCGGTTGTCATTGGCGACGACGGACTCGGGAGGGCTGGCGACGGTCTGTGTGCCGTTGTTGTCCTCGACCTCGATGGTGCTGCCGGAGCCTTCGGCGCTGGCCTGGCTCTCATCGGAGCCGGACGAGCCGCAGCCCGCCAGGGTGAGGGCAAAGACGCCGGCCAGAGCGCTGAGCTGTAGACGTGACGAAACCATAGGGAACCTACTTCCTGCAATCTTCGGGTTGGAGAAGCATGTACACACTCTGGCGATTAGCTTAGCCTAGGCTTCATAAATAAAGTCAAAAAAGTGTTTCGTTATCCACGTCACATTCACTGCGGTTGTGATCGAAAGCGCAGGCGAACGGCCGCAGTCCGGCTTGCAGAGGCGCGGTCCGGCTTGCAGAGGCGCGGCCCGAGGCAGCGGGCGCAGGTGAACGCGGGCCGGCGTCTCCGCGCGAGCCGGAGCCCTGGGAGGGCGGTACCTCCGCACGGGCCGGAGCCCTGGAGGGGCGGGCACCGGTCTGGGCCCGGTCAGTCGACCGGCCCGACTGCCCTCAAGCCCTCACAGGGCCGCTGGAGGACAGGCTTCAGATCGCAGCGATGAGTCGTTCGACCTCGGCCTGGGTGGCGGCCGCGGCGGTCGGTCCGCCTCCGCCTCCGCGCACGACCTTGATGCCGGCTTCCTCGGCGATGATCGCTCCGCCGGCATAGTCGTAGATCCCCAGTCCGCGTTCGGCATAGCTGTTGACCTTGCCCTCGGCCACCATGCACAGATCCACGGAGGCGGCCCCGCAGCGGCGGATGTCGTCGTAGCCGTCCATCAGGTTCTCGAGTTTCGCCAGCTGCGGCCCGCGATTGCTGCCGGTATAGGCGAACCCCGTGGCGAGCAGACGTCCGGACAGTCCGGCGGGTGTTCCGTGCAGACGCTGCGCCGGAAGCGATTCGGAGCCCACGCGACCCTCGACGCGATACGAGCCGAGTCCTTCAGCGCCGAGCCACGTCGCATTCAGGCCGGGAGAGGCCACCAGACCGAACAGCCAGCGTCGCCGGTCGGGCCGCCCAGCGGGTGCCTCCTCTCCCCCGGCAGCCTCTCCCCCGGCCTCCTGCGAACCGTCCGGCGCGGGGAGGCAGACACCGACGGAGAAGGCATGGTGTTCGATGCCGCGGACATAGTTGACAGTCCCGTCGATCGGGTCGACGTGCCACTCGAGGCGCGAGTCCGGCTCGCTCTGCTCGACGAGCCTGCCGCCTTCCTGATCGAAGCAGCTGAGTTCGGCCAGGAACTCCTCCGGAAAGAACTCGACCGGGTCGAGAGCGGCCGCGCCCTCTTCTCCGACCATGAGGTCGTTCGGCCTGACCTCTGCCAGAAAGCCCCGAACGAGGGACTCGATCTGCGCATCGGCGAGAGTGACCAGATCATTCGGCGAGGACTTCGTATCGACCACGGACTCATCGAGGCTCGCACCCAGGGATCCTCGCCAGGCGGTCATCTGCTCCCACGCCATGGCGGATAAGTCAGAGGCGACGCGCAGCAGAGGCAGATCGGCGATCTCAGTGGGCAGGAAATCAGACTCAGGACTCATACCGCCACTCTAGACACCGCTGCCACCACACCGGCGGACCGGTCTGCTGGGCGGACGCCTGCACCCCGACCACTCGCCGGCCCCGCGGCACCCCGGCCACTCCCCGGCCCTGCGGCTCTCCGGCCATTCGGCGATCCACCGGCCGCCCGGCACTCTCGCGGCGCTCCGGCCGCCCGGCGGCCACTCGGCGGCCCCGCGGCACCCCGCCGTCCGGACCACGTCTGTCACAAGCGCCCGGGCCGCCTCTGTAACAAGACTGCAATACTGCGCCGAGTATGTACTTCTTGTATCTAAGCCGCCCGACGCCGGCTGACGACCACGATTCTTCGACAATTCAGCGCACTCGGAGGACGCCTGGGGATACTGTTCACGATTGCCTGGAACCGAACTTTCACGAGCACGGATCCGCGCATTCGGAGCGAGGTTTCTCTGCCGGCTGCGCAAACCCGTCCGCGCGATTATGCACCCATCGGGCGCTTTAAGCACTCAATAAGATCTCTTGTTATAGAACAGTGATGGAAATCGGCCACCGAACGGTCGGCGAACACCCATGGAACGCACAAGGGCGGTGACCCATGTCGTTCATGGATCACCGCCCCGGGCAGTCGCGGGAAGGGCGAACACTCCAGAGAGCGGACGAGACCGGTTCGACCTCGTCTCCTCGGGGTCAGACCGGGTCTGCGACTCCCGCCTTCGGTTCGCTGCGCTTCACCGGTCCGTGCCTGCGCACGATCTCCTGCACGGCCTGCGAGGAGGTTCCGGCAGCCTCGGCGATCGCTCCGAAGGTGGCCCCCTCTTCGCGCGCACGCAGAATGGCCATCACGTAGTCCGTGTTGATTTTCGATCGCTGACGAGCGACCTTTCTGACAACACCGACTAATGCCGTCTGATCAACTGTCAATTCACGAGCTCGACGCGACATGGTTTCTTCCCTTGCATTTGTGCTGTGGCCCGTTGCCACGAATTGGTGTAGTCCCATTAGATACCACGAATATGTCAATACACCAAGAATTCCCGGATATTGGAATCAATGGCACCGTTGGGCGCCGTTCTGAGCTTGTCTCATAACGAATCGATAACGTTCGCGGGTGTTGAGGATGACTGTGCACGGCCCGCAGCGCTCAACACGAGTGTCGCCGAGCGCGGGGCCCCGGGACGGCCGGGAGAAGGGCTCGATACTCCGCCGACCCAAGTGGCACAATGCGGACATGACGACAATGGCCCATCCCACAGGCGCGAATCGGGCGACCGTCGATGATGACGAGTCCACGACGACGCTGCCCACCACACTCGCGGCCGAATTCCGTGCCGCAGGCATCCGCGACTTCAGCATCGAGGGCACCGAGCGAGCCGCCTTCTCCTCCGACGCCTCTCTCTTCCGACTCGTCCCCGCCGCGATCGCCTTCCCATACGACGAGGACGAAGTGCGTCGCATCCTCACCATCGCCCGCCGCCTCGGGGTGCCGATCACCAGCCGCGGGGCCGGGACCTCGATCGCCGGCAACGCGATCGGCCGCGGCATCGTCATCGACTTCTCCCGCCATATGAATGCCGTCGTCGATCTCGACCCGGCCGAGCAGTCGGCCTGGGTCGAGGCCGGCTGCATCCACGCCGACCTGCAGAAGAGAGCCAAGCCGCACGGTCTGCGCTTCGGCCCCGACCCGTCCACGCATACCCGCTGCACGATCGGCGGGATGATCGGCAACAACGCCTGCGGCCCTCGGGCCATGGGCTACGGGCGCACCGGCGACAACATCCTCGCGCTGAAGGTCATGCTCGTCGACGGCACCGTCGTCACGCTCGATGACACGGACAGCTCCGAGACCTTCCCCCGACTCCACGAACTGATCGCGAAGAATCTCGGAGCCGTCCGGACCCACTTCGGCACGTTCTCCCGCCAGGTCTCCGGGTACGGGCTCGAATCCCTGCTGCCGGAGAACGGCTTCGATCTGCGGCGCGCCTTCGCCGGCACCGAGGGCACCTGGGGCATCGTCCTGGCCGCGAAGATGCGCCTGGTCAAGGACCCGAGCTTCACCTCGGCGGTGGTGCTCGGCTACGAGGACATGGTCGCTGCCGCCCACGACGCTCCGCTTTTGAAGGACTTCCCCGTCGCCGCCTGCGAGGGCCTCGACTCACGCATGCTCGCCCGCGTCATCGACACCAAGGGCGCCGAGGCGATCCCGTCCCTGCCCGAAGGCGCCGGATGGCTCGTCGTCGAACTCATCGGTGAGGACGAGCCCGAGCTCGAGCGCGAGACCCAGCGGCTCATCTCCGAATCGAAGTCGCTGGACTCCGCGGTCCTCGACGCCGCGGCCGCCGCCGAGGTGTGGGCGATCCGCGCCGACGGCGCCGGCCTCGTCTCCCGCACCCCCGACGGCCGCGACGCCCACGCCGGATGGGAGGACTCGGCGGTTCCGGTCGACCACCTCGGCGATTATCTGCATGACCTCATGGACCTGCTCGACGAGCACGGCCTGTGGGCCATCCCCTATGGACACTTCGGTGACGGCTGCCTGCACATGCGTGTGGACTTCCCGCTCGAGGCTCCGAACGGGCAGCAGGTGATGCGCGACTTCATGGTCGCGGCGACCAAGCTCGTGGCGCGCTACGGCGGTTCGGTCTCCGGTGAGCACGGGGACGGTCGGGCGCGCTCAGAGCTGCTCAGCCTCATGTACCCGCCCGCGGCGCTCGATCTGTTCACTCAGGTCAAACGCCTGTTCGACCCGCAGCATCTGCTCAATCCCGGCGTCATCGTCGATCCCGACGCGCTCGACGAATCCGTCCGGCTGACTCAGCTGCCCCTGCGCCAGGAGCTGCCCGGGAAGCTGGCCATGGCCTACCAGGACGAGTCCGCCGGCTTCGTCTCAGCGGTGCACCGGTGCACCGGGATCGGCAAGTGCCGGGCGGACACGGCCGCGGCCGGCGACATCATGTGCCCGTCCTACCAGGCCACCCGCGATGAGCGGCATTCGACGAGGGGGCGCGCCCGGGTGCTGCAGGAGATGGTGTCCGGAGACCTGCTCGAACCGCGGTGGGACTCCCCCGAGGTCCACGAGGCGCTCGACCTGTGCCTGTCGTGCAAGGCCTGCGGCACCGAGTGCCCGACCGGGACGGACATGTCCACCTACAAGGCCGAGGTCCTCTACCAGTCGTATCGGGGCAAGCTGCGGCCGATGGCGCACTACGTCCTCGGCTTCCTTCCGCAGCTGGCTCGGCTGTCGACTCCCATGGCGCCGGTGGTCAACCGGATCTCGCGGCTGCCCGGGTTCGGGCAGCTGGCGAAGCGGATCGGCGGCATCGATGCCCGCCGGTCGATCCCGCAGTTCGCTGTCACGACCTTCCGCAAGTGGTGGACGACCACCGCCGAGGCGGGTCCGCGCTCGAATCGGTCACAGACCCCGCCGCCCGCCGAGGCGGGGGAACCGTCGGCGGGAACGCTGACGGGCGGGTCCCGGAAGACGGACGAGGTCGTCCTGTTCGCCGATTCCTGGTCGAACCACTTCGCCCCGCGCATCCTCGCCGCGGCCGTGGCCGTGCTCGAACACGCCGGGGTGAGCGTGCGGGTGATCGATCAGACCGTGTGCTGCGGTCTGCCGCTGATCTCGACCGGTCAGCTCGACGCCGCCCGGGCGAACCTGTCGGAGACGATCACGGCTCTGGACGCCACCGGCGATGTGCCGATCGTCGGCGTCGAGCCCTCCTGCATCGCCACGATCAAGGACGATTCGGCCAAGCTCGTCGCCGATGAGGCCTCGGCGAGGGTGGCCGACCGCGTGCAGACTCTGGCCCAGTACCTGCTGAGCATCGGTGCCGAACTGCCCGACCTGTCCGGCGTCGAAGCGCTCGTCCAGCCGCACTGCCACCAGTCGTCGATCTTCGGCAACGCCGCGGACAAGGAGCTGCTGGCCAGGGCGGGGGTCACCTCCCAGTTCCTCGGCGGGTGCTGCGGGCTGGCCGGGAACTTCGGCGTCGAACAGGGGCACTATGAGACCTCGGTCGCCGTCGCCGAGGTGGCCCTGCTGCCCGCCCTGCGCAAGCAGGCCGCCGCCCGGACGCGGTCCGAACAGGCACGTTCCCAGACCGCCGAGGCGGGGGCGGATGAGTCGCGCCTGCAGGTGGTGCTCGCCGACGGCTATTCGTGCCGGACTCAGATCACGGATCTCAGTGACGCCGAAAGTGTGTCATTGGCCGAACTGCTCGCCTGGGGTTGGGGGCTGGATCCGCGCCGTTGACGGGCACTCGAGAGCCGCCTCGGCGAGGGGGCCTCAGGCCTTCGCGGTCAGCACCGGGACTTCGGCCTCGAGAAGGATCCGCTGCGCCTGGGACCCGAGGATGAACTTCCCGATCGCCGAGCGTTTGCGCAGTCCGATGACGATGAGCTGGGCTTCGTATTCGACGGCCAGTTCGTTGAGAGTCCCGGGCAGGTCGTCCTCGTGGTCGGGTTGGAGCACCTCGACCTCGATGTCGGATTCCTTGCCGAGGTCGACGATTCGCTTGATCTCGTCCTCACCGATCTCGGTCGGGGTTCCGCTGGCACCTCGTCGCTGTGAATTGATCACGACGGCAGTGCTCGACCGCAGTTTGGCCTCCGCGAACCCCGCACGCAGAGCAGCCTCACCCTCAGGAGCGGGTAGGTAGCCAATGAGAATCGTCATGACTCCCAGTATATTGACAGGTGCCCGAAACATTCATTCCGGTCTCATCTCGGAGACAGCCGAGTCACCGTCCTTTGCCGGAATTCGCCGCCGTCGACCGCGCCCGCTGCGCCAGAGCCGCCATCTGATCGATCAGCTCAGGAGGGTCGATGATCTCGACCGGGACCGGAATCATGGCGAGATGGGTCGCCGCCGTGGCCAGATCATCGATTCCGAAGGCGATGCGCACACCATCGGCCGCCTCGGTGATGGTCGCCGCTCGGGAGGAGAACCACTGACCGGCTTCGGCGACCGTCGACCGCATCCCGATGATGACGGTGTGCGAGTATGCGGCGGTGGTGACCGCGGAGCTCACGGCCGCCTCGGCGTCGGGGTGGGGCCGTGGAGAGAACTCGAGGGTCGTCGCGTGGACGTCGCTCATCCGGTCGAGCCGGAAGACCCTCCAGTCGCGGCGCACGAGATCCCAGGCGAAGAGATACCAGTGCGCGCCGAGGACGACGAGCTGGACCGGCTCGACCCGTCGGCTCTCGGTCGGCCTGCCGGTCTCGGCCGGGGCGACGGTCTGGCGTGCGCGCGGGGCGGCGGTTGCTGAGCGGGGCGAAGAACGGCCGCGTCCACGACGGTCGGGGACCGTATAGTCGAAGGTCGCCAGCGTCTGCCCGCTGATCGCCGAGGCGAGCGCGATGACCGAGGCGATGTCGATACCGGGCACGTTGCCCTGCGGCACGGACACCGCCGTGCCGATGTCGTTGAGGCTCCCGCGCATCTGAGCGGGCAGCATCTCACTGAGTTTGCGGGCCGCCGAGTCCGCATGCGGGGTGTTCAGCCCCGCCCCGCGCAGCAGGGCGAGACCGACGGCGGTGGCCAGCGCTTCACCCGAACCGAGTTGGAGCGGCGGCAGCATCGTCCGTGACTCCGCGCGGTAGCCGCCGGCCGTTCCCGGCACGGAGGCGATGATGTAGCCCAGGGCCCGGAGTTCGGCGATGTCACGCCTGATCGTGCGCGCGGTGACCGCGAAGTCTGCGGCGAGTTCGGCGGCTGAAAAGGTCCGTCCGGAAGCGAAGGCGCTCAGCAGCGACAGCAGTCTGGCATTGCCCGGCATTCCCATCACCTCTGACTCGCCCTTCGCCGGAGATCGCCTGCGATCGTTCGCCGATAAGGACAGTATATGTCCGCAATATGGCAGACGATGGGATCGATGGGGCGGAGCGACCGTCCCTCTCCGCCGAGGACGGCGGTCGACGAACAGGAGAGACCATGCCCTTCTTCGCTCCTTCGGTCACGTCGGAGACCGACGCGGCCTTCAGCTTTCTGGCCCACCAATGCGCTCAGCTCCGGGTGACGGCCCTGGGCCTGTCCGCTGAGCAGGCACGACGCGCTCCGACGGCCAGCCCGCTCAGCATCGCCGGGCTCCTCGCCCATGTCGCGCAGGTCGTCAACGGCTGGCTCCTGCAGGTCAAGGAACCCGAGCGCGTCATCGAATTCTCGGACTTCCCGGCGATCAACGCCGAGCTCGGACTCGACGGAATGTTCGATGGCACCGCCGTTCCCGACCGGCCGCTCGAGGACGTAGTGGCGGTCTTCGACAAGGCGGTGGCAGAGATCGAGGTCGCCCATCGGATCGTCGAGGACCGCGGGATCAGCCTGCGCACCGAGGTCAGCGTCCCGAGCAATCCGTGGATGCCGGCGGATTTCGTCATGACCGTCGGTTGGATCCTGTGGCACCTGGCCACCGAGGTCGCCCGCCATGCCGGACATGCCGACATCATCCGCGAGTCCATCGACGGGGCAATCGCCTATCAGCTCAACGCCGAAGCCGACGGCGAGCCCTGGCCGCCCGAGCATGCCGAGACGGTCGAGGGCAGCTGAGCCGCCGACGTCCTCACACACGCCGAAGGCGGTATTGCAGAGTATGCAATACCGCCTTCGGACAGACAGGGGCGCTCAGGCGACGAACACCTCGGCGTCGGTCTTCGACACCCGGTCGACCAGGTGATCGGTGTAGGCCGGCATGGTGAGGAATTCGGCGAAGGTCTCCCCCAGCGCCGAGGCGCGGAAGATCTCCACGGCCTCGTCGAAGTGGTCATCGGGACGACGCTCCATCGCCGCCAACTCCTCCCCGAGGTAGCGTTCGGCCAGATGAGGAGTCAGCTGCCGACCGTTGTCGAGGGTCACCTCGTGGTGGATCCACTGCCAGATCTGCGAGCGGCAGATCTCGGCGGTCGAGACGTCCTCGAGCTGGTTCTCCAGCGCCACGTGCCCGTTGCCGCCGAGCCATTCGTTCATGTATCCGACGGCCACACGGATGTTCATCCGCACACCCTGTTCGGTGACGATCGGCTCGAGGCCGGTGATGTCGAGGATGTTCTCGCTGGTGACCTGCACGTCGGGGCGCTTGTTCTCCAGCTGGTGGGGACGCGATCCCAGTGCGGCGTCGAAGACAGCCAGCGCTGCCGGCACCAGGGCCGGGTCGGCGACCCAGGTGCCGTCGAAGCCCTGCCAGGCCTCGCGGGCCTTGTCCTCACGCATGCGTGCGAACTCGGCGGCCACGAAGGCCTCGTCCGGATGGTCGGCCATGAGGTTGGACATCGTGCCGATCGCATGCGCTCCGCGACGGTGGCAGGTGGCGACGAGGCGATCGGTGAAGGCCTTCATCAGCGGCAGATCCATCGTCAGGCGCTCCCGGTCGGGCAGAACGTAGTCGCTGGTGTTGCGCAGGTTCTTGACCACGGAGAACAGGTAGTCCCAGCCGGCGGCTTCGAGTCCGGCGCAGTGCTCGCGCAACTCGAAGAGGATCTCCTCCATCTGGAACACCGCGGTGATGGTCTCGATGTGCGCGGTGGCCCGGATGGTGCCCTGCTCGATGCCGAGGCTGTTCTGGGCGTGGACGAAGATCTTGTTCCACAGCCGGGCCTCCTGCGAGGACTCGAGCTTCGGCAGGTAGAAGTACGGGCCGGAGCCGTGGCTGATGAGGTGGCGGGCGTTGTGGAAGAAGTACAGGCCGAAGTCGACGAGTGCTCCGGAGGTCGCGAACTCCTCGCCGTTGTCGTCGACGTAGAGCAGGTGCTTCTCCGGCAGGTGCCAGCCGCGGGGACGCAGTCCGATGGTCGGCTGGTTGTCATTGCTGACACCGGGCAGCTGGCCGCGGATGGCGCGGTAGAGGTTGAGCTGACCGCCGATGACATTGGCCCAGGTCGGGCTCGTGGCGTCTTCGAGATCGGCCAGCCACACCTTGGCCTGGGAGTTCAGGGCAGCCACGACTTCGGGTTCGGTCACGGGACCGGTGAGCTCGACGCGGCGGTCCTCGAGGCCGGGAGCCCCGGCGGAGCCGGCGACGGTCCAGGACCGGTCGGCCCGGATGCGGGCGGTCTCGGGCTTGAACCGCGGCAGGGTCCCGCCGTTCATCTCGGCCGCACGGGCCCGGCGCGTGCGCAGCAGCTGGCTGATGGTGCCGGCGAACTCGTCGTGCAGAGTCGCGATGAACGTCAGTGCGGGCTCCGAGAGGACGGTGCCGAAGCCGGTTTCGAGCGGCGCGTTGATCTTGATGTAAGACATGGGCTTCTCCTCACCCGTCGTAGTGTGCTGCCTGGAATCTGTGGTGGTGCTGCGTGGAATCTGTGTGCCCGGCGGGCCGCCGAGTGCGGTGCTGGGTCCGGGATCGGATCCCGACCGGGGTTCATTCAGTCGCGTGTGGTGTGACGGCGCGGACCGACAATGCAAACCCCGTGAAAACATTGACGATCCGCGCCGAGTCCGTGGGGGCCGAGGACGTGCCGGGAAGGCGCGTGCCGCGGCCGGTCGGCTCAGCTGAACTGAGCGGTTTCGGTGGAGCCTTCCAGCGCGGTGGTCGACGAGTCCGGGTTGACCGCGGTCGAGACCAGGTCGAAGTATCCGGTGCCGACCTCGCGCTGGTGGCGGGTCGCGGTGTATCCGCGCTCCTCAGCGGCGAACTCGCGCTCCTGCAGGTCGACGTAGGCCTTCATCTGCTCGCGGGCGTAGCCGTGAGCCAGATCGAACATCGAGTAGTTGAGCGCGTGGAAGCCGGCCAGGGTGATGAACTGGAACTTGTAGCCCATGGCTCCGAGCTCGCGCTGGAACTTCGCGATGGTCGAGTCGTCGAGGTGCTTGCGCCAGTTGAACGACGGCGAGCAGTTGTAGGCCAGCATCTGGTCCGGGTGCTCGGCCTTGATCGCCTCGGCGAACTGCTTGGCCGCCTCGAGGTCGGGTGTCGAGGTCTCCATCCACAGCAGATCCGCGTAGGGAGCGTAGGACAGACCGCGGGCGATGCCGGCCTCGATGCCGTTGGTGATCTTGTAGAAGCCCTCGGCGGTGCGCTCACCGGTGACGAAGCGCTGATCGCGCTCGTCGATGTCCGAGGTCATCAGCGTGGCCGCCTCGGCGTCGGTGCGGGCGATGACGAGGCTGGGCACGTTCTCGACATCGGCAGCCAGCCGGGCCGCGTTCAAGGTGCGGATGTGCTGCGAGGTCGGAACCAGGACCTTGCCGCCGAGGTGACCGCACTTCTTCTCGGAACCGAGCTGGTCCTCGAAGTGGACGCCGGCCGCACCGGAGGCGATCATCGAGCGCATGAGCTCGTAGACGTTCAGCGTGCCGCCGAAGCCCGCCTCGGCGTCGGCGACGATCGGGGCGAACCAGTCGTCGACGTTCTTCTGTCCCTCGGAGGTCTCGATCTGGTCGGCGCGCATGAGCGCGTTGTTGATCCGACGCACGACCTGCGGCACCGAGTTGGCCGGGTAGATCGACTGGTCCGGGTAGGTCTGGCCGGCGGCGTTGGCGTCGGCGGCGACCTGCCAGCCGGAGAGGTAGATGGCCTTGAGCCCGGCCTTGACCTGCTCGACGGCCTGGTTGCCGGTCAGCGCGCCGAGGGCGTTGACGTAGTCCTCGGTGTTGATGAGATCCCAGAGCCGCTCGGCACCGTGGCGGGCCAGCGTGTGCTCCTCGATCAGCGAACCGCGCAGTTTGACGACATCCTCGGGCTCGTAGTCACGAGCGATTCCCGACCAGCGGGCGTTGGTCGCCCAGTCGCGGCGGATGGCCTCAGCATCGTGCAGGTTGCTCTGCGTGGTGGTCTCAGTCATTGTCCTTCTCTCCTCGTCGTTCGGGGTTGATGTATTCATTCTGTGGGGGCCGCAAGAGCTGTGGTAGGGGATTTTCGGATGAATAATCTCGATATTTCCGGTTCAAGAAAATTCGCGCTTCTGTCATACTGGTTTGCACGTAAGTGAACTGGCACACAGAACCGATTGGAGCGGCCTTGGTCAGCATCGAAGCGGAAGTCGAGAGCGGCGAGCAGCAGACGGATACTCTGAGCATCGGCAGAAGAATCCGATTTTTTCGCAAACAGCGGGGTCTGACGCTGAACGAGCTGGGGCAGGAAGTGGGGCGTGCGGCCTCGCAGATCTCGACGATCGAGAACGGCAAGAGAGAAACTTCTGTCACGCTCCTGGCCACGATCGCCAAGGCGCTGAGGACCGATGTCGCCGACCTCATCGACCCCACCCCGATCGACGACCGTCAGGCCCTCGAACTCGAGGCCGAACGCAATCAGGCCTCGCCCATGTACTCCTCCCTGGGGCTGCCGCAGGTACGCATCAAATCCCTGCCGTCCGATGCGCTCGAGGCGATCGTGGGACTGCAGCGCCAGCTCGGTGAGGTCCTCGAACGCCGTGCGGCCACCCCCGAAGAGGCGCGCCGGGCCAATCGCGAGCTGCGGGACCGGATGCGGGAGAAGAACAACTACTTCGCCGAGCTCGAGTCCACCGCCGCCGAGCTGCTCGACCTCGTCGGCTACGAATCGGGCACGGTCTCGCAGCGGCAGACAGCGCTCATCGCCGAGAAGCTCGGTTTCAGCCTCCACTACGTCTCGGATCTGCCGGAGTCGACCCGGTCGATCTCGGACACCGCGAACAAGCGGCTCTACCTGCCCAACGCCGATGCGGCCTTCGACCCGCGCTCCCACCTGCTGATGAGTCTGGCCCCGCACGTGCTCGGCTACGACTCGCCGAAGGACTTCCACGAGTTCCTCCAGCAGCGCGTCGAGGCGAACTATCTGGCCGCGGCGATCCTGCTGCCCGAATCGACGGCCGTGCCGATGCTCGAGGAGGAGAAGAGGAAGCGCGTGCTCTCCGTCGAGCATCTGCGCGATATGTTCGGTGTCGGCTACGAGATGGCCGCGCACCGGTTCACGAACCTCGCCACCGAGCACCTCGGTCTGCCCGTCCACTTCATGAAGGTCCACAACTCCGGCACGATCCACAAGGCGTACTCGAACGACGGTCTGCCCTTCCCCACCGATCCGCTCGGCGCGATCGAGGGGCAGTTCGCGTGCAAGCGCTTCACCTCACGCACGGTCTTCCGCGTCGCCGACCGGTTCAGCCCGTACTACCAGTACACCGACACTCCGCAGGGCTCGTTCTGGTGCACCGCCCGCGTGCTGCCCGGAGGCGACTTCGCCATCAGCGTCGGAGTGCCGTTCGCCCATGTGCGCTGGTTCGAGGGCAGGGAGTCACAGATCCGGTCGAAGTCCGAGTGCCCCGATCCGGCCTGCTGCCGGCAGGCGCCGGCCGACCTGGCGGCGAAGTGGGAGGACCAGGCGCTGCCTTCGGCGCGGATGCACGCCTCGCTGTTGGCCGCGGTGCCGCCGGGTGCGGTGCCCGGCGTCGACGACACCGAGGTCTACGAATTCCTCGAACGTCACTCGGACTGAGACGCGGGAGCTCCGTGCCCGAGCGGCGTGGGCTCTCCTCGGCGAAGAGACGCGGGAGCTCCGTGACCGAGGGCCTCGCCGAGGCGGCCGAGCAGGAGATCGCGCCACCACAGGTATTCGTGCCCGCCCACGAAAGACCGGGCCTCGACCTCGAGTCCGCGGTCGGCGAACTCGGCGATCGTCTCGGCGACCGAATCCGCGATCACCGGTTCCAGGACGCCGTAGTCGATGACGAGGTCCGGCGCGGTCGCGTCGGTGGAGTCCGCATCGGGCAGGTGGTCCCAGATTCTGCGCCCGGCGGCGTCGGTCTGCCAGAACGACGGGGACAGGCAGATCCCGCGGAAGCGCTGCGGATGGCGCAGCGCGAAGTAGGCCGCGGCCAACCCGCCGTAGGAGGCTCCGGCGACGAGGGCCCGGACTCCGCGGTCGGGCGCGATGCTTGCGACGAGGTCGAGCACGTCGTCGCAGAAGTCCGGATTCATCACGAGATCGTCCGCACGCAGATTCCCCGCACTCGGATCGGACGGTCGCGGACTCCCGGCCCTCGCATCCCCCGCGTTCGGGGCGGGGACACGCGATTCTCCGTCGGGAACCTCGGCGGTGCCCGGACCAGCGTCGGCAACCTCGGTCTCGGCGCGCTCGTGGTCGATCGCGATGACGATCGAGGGCGGAGAGTCGAATTCGTCGATCGCTGCCAGCAGTCCGCCGTCGGCGAATCCTCGTCCGTCGAAGACGACGAGCACCGGCGCCGAGGCGACCGCCCGGTTCGGACGGTGGATCCAGATCCGCCTCGGCGAGGAATCGAGGGTGACGATGCGCTCTGCGACGTCGTCGGAGCCGATTTCGGGACCGGAGGTCCAGGGCAGCCGACCGCCGTCGATGCGCGGTGGGGCCTCGGGCGGGGCCCAACCCGGCGGTGGGGCGTCGGGGGCGGCGACGGCGAGGGCGGCGATGCCGTGCATATTGCGCACCGTCGACAGGCCGGGATGGCGGGTCGGGACGAACGATCCTTCGAGTGCCGCGAGCCAGGTGGGCCGGTCGGC